>DATELR010000130.1:0-22937 GCA_035276345.1 Streptosporangiaceae bacterium
ACGGCGCGACCCAGGACAGCACGACGTGGTCTCCTTCGGAGAGGCCGCTCACACCCGGACCCACCTCAGCGATTACCCCGGCGCCTTCATGGCCCATCACCAGCGGCGCGGGCACGGCCCAGTCGCCTCTCCTGACGTGCAGGTCGCTATGGCATACTCCGGCCGCCTCGATCGTCACGGCGACCTCGCCGTGCCCTGGCGGATCGACGTCGACGTCGCGAACCCGCACTGGTTCGCTGCTATTGGTAAAGACAACCGCGCGCACCGGTCTCCTTTGCTCGCTTTCGCGCAGCCTGGCAGATTCGTACTGCGAAAGCGACTCAGGTCATTGCGGGATTCGTCCGCGCAGCCAGCCGCTGAGCAAGTCGAGCGCGATCACCATGACCAGCACCATGAGGACGTAGGTCATCATGACGTTGAACTGAAACTCCTGGATGGCCTGGGTGATGTAAAAGCCGATGCCGCCGGCGCCGATGACACCAAGCGTCAGAGAGTCGCGCACGTTCACGTCGACGCGGTACAAGAACAGCCCGGTGAACTGCGGGATCACCGAAGGCAGCACCGCATGGGTGGCCGTCTGCGCCGACGAGGCACCGGCCGTGCGAAGCGCTTCGATCGGTCCTCGATCGGTCTCTTCCATGGCCTCCGACCAGAGCTTGCCCATCACCCCCATGTTGTGAGTAATGATCGCGAGGACCCCGGGAAAGGCGCCGAGGCCGACTGCCGTTACGAAGATGAGGCCCCAGATAAAGCTCGGAACGGCCCGGAAGAATGACATCAGCGCCCGCGCAAGCTGGTACACGACGACGTTCCTTGATGTCGTCTTCGCGCCGAGGAGCGCGAGGAGCAGGGCCAGCGGAATGGAGAGCGTGGTACCCAGCAGACCCATCGAGAACGTGACCACGCACTGGCCCAGCGCCGGGCCGACTATCTTCCAGTGCAGGTCAGGCGGCAGGGCGCCGGCCGTCCGCTGGTCGCCGAACAAGAACGACCAGATGCCATGCCAGCCGCTGGCCAGCTCGGGCAGGGAGAACTGCGTCTCGCGGAATGCCACGATGTGCAACCCGACGACCACGGCCAGCACGACGATCGTGGTCAGCAGCGACCGGACGGTTCGCTGACGCGGCGGAACCGGAAGGCGCCGGGGTGGCGTGGTGTTCAGGGTGACGCTCATACGAGACCTCCCTCGGCGATGTAATCGCTCGCGTAGAGGGTGTCCACCTCGGCATCGGTCAGCGCGAACGGCGCGGTGTCAAGGGTGATCCGGCCGCCGGTCAGGCCGACGACGCGGTCGGAGTGGCGTCGCGCGAGGTCGGGCTGATGGAGAACGGTCGTGACAGCCATCCCGTCGTCGTCCGCGAGGGAACGCAGCAGCCGCATCACCTGCTCAGCCGCAGCCGGGTCGAGGGCCGAAACCGGCTCGTCCGCAAGCAGGACCCCGGCGCGCTGGCAAAGGGCGCGGGCTACAGCTACCCGCTGCTGCTGCCCGCCGGACAGACGACCCGCCCGCTCGCGTGCGCGGTCAGCCAGGCCGACGCGATCGAGACAGCCCATCGCTTCCTCGCGTACCTCGGCGGGGAACGTGCGCGGCGTCCACGCCTGCCAGAAAGAGAGCCGGCCAAGTGCGCCGGCGCAGACGTTCTCGAGCACGGACAGCTGGGGAACGAGGTGGATCTTCTGGAAGACCATCGCGCACTCAGGGACACGCTCGCCGCTTCGCACCTGCCGGCCAGCGACCGTCACCGTCCCGGCATCGAACTCGGTCAGACCAGCCAGGCAGCGGAGCATGGTCGACTTGCCCGAGCCATTGGCCCCCAGGACGCTGACCACCTCTCCGGCTTGTACGTCGAGGTCAAAGTCCTCGAGGACAGCCCGGTCGCCGAAACGCTTGGTGAGGCCGCGCACGGACAGAGCTGGAGAGATGGTCAGCGAGGTCATCACAGATCCGATGAGCTGAGGTTCAGCGCCCTGGCCAGGCTGAAGAGCTGGGCGTACATGGCCTTGGTGACGGGGATCATTGCCTTGCCGCTGGCCGGCGGCGTGAAGTCCAGCTCGGTGGCGATGCTGGTCTTGCCGGTGGTGAAGTCGCTCGACTTGAGCGAAAGCAACGCGTTCGCGATCGCGGTGCGGGCTGCTGGCGACAGTGCCGAAGAGGCACAGATGGGATCGTTAGGGATTGGCTGCGACTTAAAGATCTGGGTGAATTTCGACGGGTCGAAGGTGTGGGATGCGATTGCAGACGCTTCGGTCTGGCTGTTGATCTCGGCCGCGTCGACTTTGCCGTGCAGCAGCGCCTCGAGCGATTCCGGGTGGCCGCCCGCGTACTCGACCTTGACCTTGTTCTGGACACCTGCCTGGATGAGCGCGTAGCGCGGCACCCAGTCGCCGGACGTGGAACCGGTCTCGGCGAGCGCGAGGGTGTGGCCCGCGAGCTTCTTGACGCTCGTGATCGGGCTGCCCTTCTTCACCCAGATACCAGCTGTGTAGGTCGACAGCTGACTGTTCTTGTCGGCGAACGAGGCCAGCGGAAGGGCGCCGGCCTGCTGCGATGCGAAGACGAACCCCGCCGGGCCGAATTCACCCAGGTCGAGCTTGCCGTTCTTCATGGCCAGAATCTCGGCGACGTAGGACGTAGCGATTTGCAGGTTGACCTTGCAGCCGAGCTCTTGCCCGAGGTTGGCGGCGAGCGCCTGGTACGCAGGGATAAGCACAGCGGCATCGTCGTACGGCTCGACACCGAAACTGAGCGTCCCGTTGGGGCAAGCGACATGGGATGTGGTCGCGACGGGCGAGGCGCTGCCGGCGTTGTTGCCGCCGCTCGAGCTGCATGCCGCGAGGCCAATGCCCAGCACGACAACGCCGGCCATGGCGGCGAGTTGATAAGGCTTTTTCATCGTGATCTCTCCTGGTTAGGGGTACATCCGGGTAGGGGTGTGCAGGGGGTATTGGCGGTTCAGAGGAGCTGGTCGAGAACTGCTGGAGCGACTCCCAGGGCGGTCGTCACACCGATCCCTGAGGTCACCGAGACGACCCGGGTGCCCGGGTGCGGCTGCGCGATCAGGAAATCCACCACCGGCGATTCGGCATAGATGCCGCGCCACCGGCGTCGAACGCTGAGCTTGGAACCGAGCAGGCGGGAGCCTTCCCTGAGCAAAAGCTCGGCGATGCCTTCATCGTTGAAGGGCTGATGCGTGCGGTCGTAGTGGTGCGTATCGCCAAGCACCACCGGGCCGTCTGGACGCTGCGTCAGCATCAGGTTGACGGCCTGCTCGAGCAGCTCAGGCTGGTGCTGCTCGATCTCGGCGCGGACGGCGGCAACCGACGGCATGGCCGCCAGAGCCGGGTACCGCAGCATGCTGGTGCCCGTCAGGATCGCCGGCCCGATCCGCACGTTTGCTGGCGGCTCGACCTCGAGCATCTGCAACAGGCAGCGTTGAACGCCATAGGCCTCTGCGATGTCAGGGAACAGCCGATCGAGGTCGTGACCGCCCGCGTAAACGATGCCTGCGCTGCGGAAATCGCCGCGCGAGGTGTGCACGACGCCTTCCTCGACCGATCCGACGTGGGTGTTCCACATGAACCGGATTCCCATGGATTCCAGCCACGCCGCTATGGCCGGAATGGCTTCGCGCGGGTCGATGCGCAGGTCCTCAGGCAGGTGCGCGCCGCCTACGACGTCCGCGGCAGCGACCGGGAAGAGATCGCGAACCTGACGGAACCCGAGCAGGCGAGCCAGGTCGGGATGCTGATCAGCGAACTCCTCCAGGACCCCGAGCTCAGCCTGGCTGCGAGCGACTACCACGGTGCCGGTCTCGAGGAGCTCGAAGCCCGCCTTCGGGGCGAGGTCGAGCCAGCGGTCCCGGGCAGCAACCGCGTACGCTGCCGCCTCGCCGACCTGAAGCGTGGTGCCCACATGACCGAAGTTGCGCACCGAGGCGCCGACTGCACGCGCATCGCGCTCGATGACAACGACGCTGAGGCCGCGGGCGCGGGCCTCAACGGCGTGTGCGAGGCCGACGATGCCTGCGCCGACGATGACGAGGTCAGCGGACTGAGCCGCGGCGTGGGGGCCCACGACGCAGACTGTACTGTTGCCGAGCCGGATTTCCGACACCTGGTCCGGCACTTGTTTATACAAGTTCAACTGCGGTTTACCTGGGTTAATACAGCGTAACGTGAAATCACCGTGGTGTTGGCCGCAGCTTGTCCAATCAAGTTGTATCGTCTTCTCATGAGCTTGCCGATACACGCACGCGTCGCCGACGAACTCCGCGGGCGTATCGAGCGCGGCGAGCTCGTGCCGGGTGCCGCCCTGCCTTCTGAGGCGCAGCTGTGTGAGCAGTTCGGCGCCTCTAGGGGAACAATCCGATCCGCGCTGGCGGCTCTGCGCCGCGAGGGCCTGATCGACGGGAGCCAGGGCCGGCCGCCTGTTGTCCGCGACGCGGTAGCGAGCCAGCCGTTCGAGAATCTCGTGTCCTTCACCGCCTGGGCAGAGCAGCTAGGCCGCACGCCAGGCCAGCGCACCATCGAGGTGGCGCGGCGCGCGGTGAGCAGCTCCGCTGCCCGTGAACTTGGCTTGGAGCCCGGGACCATGGGTGTGGAGCTGTTGCGCGTGCGCCTGCTGGACGACGACCCCGTCATGGTCGAGCGGGCAACGTTCGTAGAGGAGGTAGGTCGCCTGCTCTTCGACTTTGACCTCGACTCAGGCTCGATCTACGCCTATCTCATTACCGAGGGCGTGGACCTGCGCTCTGCGCGCCATACCTTCGACGCCGTACCCGCGGGCGAGCTTGACTCCGAGCTACTCGGAGTTGCCGTCGGCGCGCCACTCTTGCGCGAGCGGCGGCGCGCCACCTCCGCTGACGGCCAGCCGCTGGAGTACGGCGACGACCGCTACCGGCCTGATCGCGTCACCTTCACCATCGACAACGCTCGCCCCACCTCATTCGGCCTTCCCCGCGACCTGCGGATACTCAAGGAGACGTCATGACGGCCTATCTCCTCGCCGCGCTCGACATGGCGGGCACCACCGTCGACGAGGGCGGCCTCGTCTACCGCGCCGTCGAGGCCGCCGTCGGCGAGGCGGTGGGCGGCCCGGTCCCAGCCCAGCTGATGTCGCGGTGGAAAGGCACCTCAAAGGAGGAGGCGATCGCCGGCCTGCTGCGGGATATGGGTTCGGACCATGCCCCCGCGCGCGTGAAGGCGGTCTACGACGTCTTCGCCGGCAAGCTGGGGGAGGCCTACGGCGCGACGCCGCCGGCGCCCATCCCTGGTGTGCCGGAGCTCTTCGAGAAACTGCGCCAGGCCCGAGTCAAGGTTGCGCTGCAGACCGGCTACAGCGCGTCAGTGGCGAACTCGATCATGACCGGGCTCGGCTGGAAAGTGGGGGAGACGGTAGACGCGCTCGTGACCAGCGACGCGGTGGCCGCATCCAGGCCGGCGCCTTACCTGATTTTCCATGCGATGGAGACCACCGGCGTCACGGATGTACGCCGCGTCCTGACCGCGGGGGACACGCCGAACGACCTCAGCGCGGGCATGAACGCCGGGGCCGGCTTCGTGGTCGGCGTGACGACCGGCTCGTTCACGCGAGCCCAGCTCGAGGCCGAGCCGCACACGCACATCCTTGACAGCGTCGCATCGCTGCCGGCGCTGCTCTAGCGAGTGCGAGGCTTACCTGCTTGGCCGGCTGATGGCCACTTCCGCTCCTGGCGAGGGATCGGCCCGCGGCGGCCGCTTGAACTTGAGCCACCCGTAGAGCAGCACGAGCGGCAGCACCAGCCCGCCGATCCCGTAAATGATGAATGCGACCTCGCTGTGGATGTGGCCCACCAGCCAGCCGAAGTTCTGGCCGAAGAATCCGGTGACGAAGGTCAGCGGCAGGAACACGGTGGCCAGGATGGTCAGCTGCTCGATGGTGGCGTTCTGCTGAACGCTGACCTTGGCTTGCTCGGCTGAGAGCACAGCCAGATTGGCCTCAAGTACGGTGCCGAGCAGATCGCGTTGCGCCGCCACCTCCTCATCGACCAAGAGGACGTGATCTCGGACGTCGCGCAGATATGGCTGCAGCTCTGGGGTCACGAGCCGCTCGACGGTTCCGACCACGCCAAGCAGCGGATGCACGGCGCGAAAGAAGTCGGTTGCCTCCCTGCGCAGCGAATAGATCCGTTCGGTGGGAGCGACGCTGCCGGAGAAGACTGTCGCTTCGATCTGGTCGATGTCGTGCTCAAGGCCGGCCACCACGGGTGCGTAGCCGTCGACGACCTGGTCCATGATCGCCCAGAGCGCTGACACGCTGCCCGCGGTGAGCAGCTCAGGGCGCTGTTCGAGTCGTTGCCTGGCCTCGCGCAGTTCGCTGGCGACGCCGTGCCGGACGGTGATCACGAAGGTCGGTGCGAGGAAGACGCTGATGAACCCGAATTCCACTTCCTCCTTGGCGTCGTCATAGCGGGCGGTGCGCAGAATTACCAGGCGCACCTCGCCGCCGTACAGCTCGACCTTTGGCCGCATGTGCTCGATCTGAGCATCCTCTACGGCCAGCTCATGAAGGCTGAATGCGGAGCGTACTTCCTCGAATTCCTCTGGGTCGGGCTCGAACAGGCCTAGCCAGACGAAGCCGCCCTGTTTGGTCCTGGCGGCTGCGTCCTCGAGCGAGACCGGCCCCTCCTCTTGCCTCCGGCCGTCCCGGTAATGAGCGCAGTCAATGATCACTGGTGACTCCCTGGGTCGGTATGCCCGCGCGGCTTTGTCGTGTCCAAGCATGGATCAGCGATCTGCGGGCGCCGCGAGCGGCTCTGGGTGAAGCTACTGGGCGCGGCCGTCATCCCGGTCGGCCATCAGCTGGGTATAGAGCGTTCTCGCCAGCCATTGCTCGTACTCATCGAGCGTCCATGAGCGTTCGGTAACGAGCACCCGGTACGTCCACGGGCCCACGTAAAGCCAGAGGATGTCAGCCGCCCGCGCGATGGTCAGTTCTGGCCGCAGAACTCCCTGGTCCCTGAATCCGGTCGCCGCGAGCGTCATCCCGCGCAGGCCCTGTCCGACCAGATTGCGCCACAGTTCAGAGATTTCCGGGTCAGTCGCCGCGGCAGCATCGATGACCGACATGACACCGGCCGTGCGCGCCGCCGATTCGCGAAGGTGCCTGGCGAAGATCGCAGCCTTCGCCCTGGGTTCTGCGGCATCCCTGATTGCCCGCACGAACGGCCGCTCGGCGACGGGCTCCGGCTCGTCATCGCCGGCGACGGCGACGTCAAAGACCGCTGACAAGACGGCGGCCTTGGTCCGGAAGACCGCGTAGACGGTCTGCCAGGCCACATCGGCCTGCTCGGCGATCTGCTGCATCGTCGTTGCCGCATAACCCTGCCGTTCGAACAGTTCCGCCGCGGCCGTCAGGATGCGGTGCCTGGTCTGGCTGGCACGTCGTTGTCGTCGTCCGCCGGACGTGGAGGTCTTGACGTCGGTCATGGTTAAGAGTAACACTCTATTAATAGAGTTAGACTCTATGAATAGAGCTTGACTTCAACATATCTGCGACACCTGGGGGAGTAGTTCCATGAGCCTCGCTTACCGGATCATGTACCGCCTCGGCCTGACGCCCTGGGAACGCACAGAGCCGCCAGAGCCGCTCGCGGCGCTGGTGAACGGGCCAGCCGCGCTGGCACCTGGTGCGATGCTCGATATCGGCTGCGGCACTGGCCATTACGCGATCTACTGCGCGCGCCGCGGCTGGACCGTCACCGGGATCGACGTCGTGCCGCAGGCGCTGCGCCAGGCCAAGCGCAATGCCAGCCAGGCGGACGTCGAGGTTCGCCTCCTGCAGGCCGATATCTCGCGGTCATCGGTCGGTGACGTGGGAACCGGTTACTCGCTCCTGACCGACATCGGCTGCCTGCACGCGCTACCGGCGGCCAGGCTAGGCAATGCCGTCGCCACGATCACGGGCGCCGCGTCGGCTGGAGCCACGATGCTGATGTTCGCGATCGCTCCTGGCCTGCGAGCTCCGCTGCCGCGCGGCATCGATCCTGCGGAGATTCCTGAGTTGTTCAGTGACTGGAAGCTCGTCTCCAGCAGGCCGGCTACCGAGGTCACGCTGCAGGGCGCGATGCAGCGTGCCACCCCGTTCTGGCATCAGCTCGAACGGCTGTGAGCGACGGCGCGAGCCGATAGCCGTCACGCACCGAAGTAGCGGGGGTTGGCAACCGCCAGCCGAGCGGCCACGCTGTCTGCCAGTGCGGCCTCGGGCGGTAGCGGGCCGAGTTCAAGCTCGCGGGCGACGATGCCCAGCACGTTGGCGGCGACCCTGGCGTGGAACGCGACCTGCCCGCCGGTCGCCGGCATCACCTCATCGGTCAGGAAGGACCGGACCGCGTCGAGCAGCTCACTGGCGGTGGGCCGGCCGTGCGGCGCCGGGTGCGCGCTGGGTTCACCGGTGGCCCTGGGCCGGCGCTCGGCGGCCTTGGCGGCAGCTTCGGGCGCGAGCAGCAGCAGCAGATCCCACTCTTGCTCACAGACCCGGCGGCCGATCGCCGCGAGCTCGACGGAGCGATGGGCGCCCGACAGATGAGCCTGCGCCTGGGTCATGCAGATCACGCCCCACCGGAGCGTGCCGAGAGTCTCCCACCAGCGCAGTTCGTCCAGGCTGATATCAGCGCCACCTGCGCCTCGGTAGGCGGCAAGCAGTTCTTCCCTGGTGCCCATGCCAGCCACCGGAGGGGCGGCCCCGAAACGCCAGGCCTTCACGCACAGCCAGCCCAGGTCCTCTGCCGGGTTGCCGAGGTGGGTCAATTCCCAGTCCAGCACGGCGTGCAGCCCGTCGGGGCCGACGATGACATTGCCGAGCCGCAGGTCGCCGTGCAGCAGCACGGGATCGCGCTGCGGCGGCCGGATGGTTGCCAGCTTTTCGATAGCCAGGTCGAAGACCGGGCTGTGCTCGCCGAACTGCTCAAGCGTGGTTTGCAGATCCGCGAGGGGATCGGGGGTCGGGAAGCCGAGTGGACGTTCGATCGCGTGCAGGCGCGCGGCGAACTCGCCAAGCTGGCCGACGAGCACACCGCGCGCGCTGGCGTACAGCTCGTCCCTGAGGATTCGGCGCGCGATTGTCTCGCCGGCCACCCGGCGCATCACCATCCCGGCGGCTCCGAGACCGGGCCCCGCAGAGGTGAAGAGCAGCTCGGGGACGGCCAGTCCGGCGTCGTCCGCCATGCTGAGAGCACGCGCTTCCCGGTCGATCGCACCCGGCTCGCTTGGCCTGCCTGGCGGGTCGCGCCGCAGCACGAGCTCAGTGCGCACGCCATCCTGGTCGACCGCGTCGAACGCCCAGATCTCGCGGGACGCGCCGCCAGACATTCGGGTGAGCCCGTCGATCGTCGCTGGCCTTCCGACCCATGGCCCCAGCGCGCGCGCCAGATCGTTCACCGGCACCGGGACGTCGGCCATCAGCTCTCTGCCACTCCCTTCGGTGCGCGCTGACGCATGTAGCCGAACATGTAGCCGGCGACCCGGCGCATCTGGATTTCCTCAGCGCCCTCGGTAATCCGGTACCTGCGGTGATGGCGGTAGATGTGCTCGAACGGCTTGTGCCGCGAGTAGCCCAGCCCGCCGTGGACCTGCATCGCGCGGTCCGCTGCCTCACAGCACAGCCGATTGGCCCAGTAGTTGCACATCGAGACCTTGTCTGAAGCCGAGAACGGCCCGCTGGTGTCCATCAGCCACGCGGTCTTATGGACGAGCGCGCGCAGCATCTCGCACTGCGTCTGCAGCTCAACCAGGGGGAACTGGATCGCCTGATTGGCCGCGAGCGGCTTGCCGAATGGCTTGCGCTCCCTGGCATAGGCCACGGCCTCATTGATGCAGTACTGCGCGGCGCCGAGGCTGGACGCGGCCTGCCTGATCCGGTTCTCGTTGAAGAAGTGCTGAACGACCTGCAGGCCACGGCCCTCGCCGCCGAAGATCGCGCTTTCTGGCACCCGGATGTCGCGGAAGGTGACGTGCGCGTGATCCGTCGGCATATTGAAGGTCCAGAGATACTCCTCGACGGCGAACCCTTGCGAGCTGACCGGGGTCAGAAACGCGGTAATGCCGTCGGCATCGCCAGGCTGGCCGCTGGTGCGCGCGAAGATGAGATCCGCTGAGGCCGCGTGCACGCCGGTGTTCCACGTTTTCTCGCCGTTGATCACCCAGTCGCCGCCGTCACGGACCGCGGTCGTTTCCATGAACGTGGCGTCCGACCCATGGGCAGGCTCGGTGATGCCGAACGCGAAGCCCCGGCGGCCAGCGGCCAGGTCTTCGACCCACTCCGCTCGCTGCTCGACCGTCCCGTACTGGAGCATCAGCAGCAGGCCGACGTTGTTCCCGACTATTGCGTGCTCGTTCTGCAGGTCGCAGTGCAGCCCGAGGCCCTTGCTCGCGAGGTGCTCGCGGATGATCGCCATGCCGAGGTTGCTGCCGTCCTTGCCGCCGTACTCGGCGGGGAAGGCGTAGCGATAGTGCCCTGCCGCATCGGCCAGGCGCACCGCCTCGCGCAACAGTGCCTCCCAGTCCCTGCTTGGAAGGCCGCCGCGGTCCCAGTCGGTACGGGCGTCCTCGCGGCGGTGGTCGAAGAACCTGATGTTGTCGTCGGCCTGTTCGAGCGGCCTGATCTCGCTGGCGATAAAGGCGTCAAGCTCCACCAGGTAGGCGGCGATGTCGGCCGGGATCTCGAAGTCCATGGCTGCTCAGCGAGCCGTACCAGGCAGCGGCTCTGACCGGGACTGACCCGACCGAAGTTCCAGCCGCTCGCCTTCGTTCATGGCCGCGATCAGCGGAGAACGGGCGAGCCAGATCGCGCCGAGGAAGGCGACGAGCAGCGCCAGCGCCTCCACCGGGCCTGCCCCGCCGCGAGTCTGCAGGTCATCGCCGAACAGCCCGATCCCGATGCAGATGCTCGCCAGCGGGTCGATCAGCACGACGGTCGACTGGGAAGCGACGAGCGGGCCCGCGTGAATCGCGTTCTGGGTCAGGAACACGGCAAGGCCGCCGAAGATCGCGAGCGCGTACACCTGCCAGTGCTTGTACAGCTGCATCCAGTCCGATGACGCGAAGTCCGAGACGACCTTCGTGCAAGCAGCGGTGAAGGCGAAGCTGACCGATGCGGCGGTTCCGAACATCGTCGCGCGCCACCAGCGCGGACCCCGCATTGCGAGCAGCACCGTGACGATGATGATGCCCAGGCAAATCCCGCCCGCGACCGCCCACCGCCAGGTAGGCGGCTCCGCCATGCCGTACCGCGGCGCCGCGAAGTAAAGGAAGAACGACAGGCCGGCCGTCACCGCGATGGCGCCGATCCACTCGCGCCACCCGATCCTGAACCGGAACCAGATTGCCAGGATGGCCGCGAGGAATACCAGCTCGGTCGTCAGGATCGGCTGTACCTGGGACAGTCGGCCCATATGCAGTGCCACCGCTTGCAGCACGAAGGACACGATCATCAAGGCGAAGCCGAGCAGCCAGACACCCCGGTGCAACGCATGCTTGATCAGGCTCAGCCTCAGCGCCGCATCCGCCGGGGCGTTCTGCACGCCGAGCCGCTGCAGGACACTGGTCAGCGCGTTGACCAGCGCGCATGCCAGAGCCAGCAGATAGACCATCGCGGTCGGCCTCCGTCAACGACGCTTCGGTTCCGATAGGACTCTAGTCCGAATATTCTCCACCATGCTGCACGAGCTGTTCGAGAAGACAGACGATGGCTAGGTCACTGCTAGTCGGGCCCGAAGCCAGCGACACCGGCGGGAGCCGATCACGCGTCACTCTCGGATGCTGACCAGCCGTGCCCACGAATGATGGCCGAGCATGTGCAGCGTTTGCGCCAGCCAGACACGGCTCTGAGGCTCCAGCTGCGCTGCTGCGAGGTCCGCTCGGTCTTTCGGCCGATCGAGGCGAGCCTTGTGCAGCAAGGCGATCTCGGGCCGCAGATAGGGGATGCCGCCGACAGTGTGCAACGCACGGGTCCAGGGAACCCGGACACGTGAATCGCCCTTGAATACCCACTCGTCTTCGCTGCGATCAAGTAGCAGATCGAGCCGCCACGGCTGCTCGGCATCACGCCGCAGCCAGATCTGCTGGCAGCCCTCGGTTAGCCGGAGCCCAGGCAGGAGCGGCCGCAAGCTGCCGTTGTTGTCTTCCCAGAGGTGCCACCCGGCCAGCGTCTCCCGGAGTTCGTCGAGGTCATCGGCCTTGACGGCGACGTCCGTATCCTCATGGTGACGCGCCAACGCCCCGACCCGAGCTGCACGGCCGCCGACGATCCACCACCGGACGGAAGACTGTGAAAGCAGAACAGCCACTTGCTCAGGTGCTAACGGGTCCCAGCGACCATATAGCAGTTGAAAGGATTCCTCTTCCAGGCTGTTGACGGCCTCAGCAAAGGCTTTATCCACGCGCCAAGTGTGGCGCATTTGCGGCTCGCGGCTATATCTCAGCCTCTTTCCCTGCCTGCCCACGCTGAGTGGCAGTCTTCACCTGGATCTCGACTGTTGGCCTTTCGTCAATGTGAGTGGCGACGGCAAGGTTAGGCGGTCCCTGGTCCCCCGAGCGATCCGCAACAACAGCGACGGCTTTCGGAAAAGATCGGCGTGGTTGTGATGACCGTGACTCACTTGAAGCTACGGTTACTCAGAGTGCGGACGTGGCCACGCTGACGACAACAGTGAGGACAGACCATCGCGAGAAGGCTAGGGAGGTGACCAAGGTTTGAAGAAGGTCCTGACCTGGGCTGCCATCGCCCTTGTGATCTACTACCTCGTTACCTCTCCTGATGGAGCGGCCAACGTGGTAACCGGCACCCTGAACTGGCTGAGGTCTGCGGGCAACTCGTTGGCTGAATTCCTGAACCACCTAAAGATGTGACCCACCCGTGGCGTTCGCTGGCCGGCCGTACAGCGTCCTAGTGCGGATCCTGGCCAGCTCGCCTCATGAGCTCACGCCTGGTCAGCATGACCAGCAACTCCGATTGGTCAGCGGGGGTGAGCGATCCCAGCAATTCTTCGGTAAGCGCCCCCGCTGGCCGGCCGACCCGGACCTCCTCCGCGAAGCCGGCCAGCGTGTCGTCAAGATCCGGCACGCTGCTCCAGCCGCCGGCGTGCCCGGCTGCCGAGCCCCCGATCGTGTCTCTCGCGTCATCGTCGTCCGACATGGTCATACCGTAAGCCAGACCGCTGCGGCGACGCCGATCGAGGGCAGCGACCTGCGATACTCCGGCTATGACCGGATTGCGGGACAAGAGAGCACTTGTGACGGGAGGGTCGCGCGGAATCGGCCGGGCGATCGTCGAACGTCTGGCCGGTGACGGGGCTGCGGTTGTGTTCAGCTACCTGACCAGCTCCGACTCGGCCGCGGAGATCGTCACCAAGATCACCGCGGCAGGCGGCACGGCGCACGCGGTCCAGGCCGACCTCGGCGATCCGGCTGCGGCTGCGCGGCTGTACCGCGAGGCGGAAGAACTGATCGGACCGCTCGACATCCTGGTGAACAATGCGGGCGTGGTCGCGGACGATCTGATCGCGGATACCACCGACGAGGTGTTCGACTGGGCGTTCGGCGTCAATGTGAAGAGCCCGTTCATCCTGATGCGGGAGGCGTCGAAGCGCCTACGCGATGGCGGGCGCGTCATCAACATCTCGACGCTGAACACCGTGATGGTCGGGCCGCGGATGGCTCCTTACGCGTCCAGCAAGGCGGCGCTCGAACTGCTTGGCCGGGTCGCCGCCTATGAGCTGGGCGGCCGTGGCATCACTGTGAACTCGGTCTTGCCCGGCGCCACCGACACCGAGCTTTTCCGCGACAACAACCCGGAGGAGAGCAGGAAGGCGCTGCTGTCCTTGACCGCGCTCGGCCGCATCGGCGAACCGGCCGACATCGCTGATGTGGTGGCCTTCCTGGCGGGCGACGACGGCCGCTGGCTGACCGGTCAGAGCATCAGGGCTGCGGGCGGACTCCTGGCTTGAGCCTGCCAGTGGTTGCTAGGCGAGGCAGGTGAGCGGGGCGCCCCCGTTGTACGCCACCATGTCGGCGAGGGCGGCGATGATGTCTACTGTGGCGTCCGGTGGCGCACCGGGTAGCTCAGCGTACGCGCGGTGCAGGTTGCCGACGATCCGTTCCGCGTCGGGCCAATGGGCGAACGAGCCCAGTTCGGCCTCGCGGGCGGCCTGGAGCGGGGTCAGTCCGGCTCGGTGGCCGGCCGCTGCGGTCTGCTGAATGAACCTCAGGTAGAGCAGCGTCTGCTCGATCGGTTCAGTGCCCTCGAAGACCGGACCATGACCGGGCACGATCGTCCTGGCTGACAGCGGCCTGATCACCTGCTCGAGCACCTGGACGGCTCCGGCGACCGAGCCCATCAGGAGGAATGGGGTGCCTCCGTTGAAGATCAGGTCGCCGCAGAAGAGCACCGACCGGTCGGGAATCCACACGATCGAGTCGTTGGTCGTGTGCGCTGCCATCCCGACATGCCTGATCTCCGCGCGCAGGTCGCCCGCGTGAACGGCAATCTGATCGGTGTAGGTGATGAACGGCGGGTCGAGCGTGAGCTCGCCCCATTGCGGGCCATCCCAGAAAGGCAGGTCCGCAGGCGGGCCGAACGCGATCGCCTCGGCCCGCGTCCGCTCGTGAGCGATGATCGCGGCGCCAGGGAAAAGGCAGTTCCCGAACGTGTGATCGCCGTGGTGATGCGTGTTGATCACCGCACGTACCGGCGCCGCCGTGACCGTGGCCATGGCGTTCAGATAGGCCTGGGTGCGTCGCCTCGTCGCACACGCGTCGATGCTGATCACGCCCTGCGGTCCGGTCAGGAATCCGGTGTTGTTAATCCACCAGGTGCCGTCCGGTTGGTAATACATAAATACGCCAGGCGATACCTCTAGCAGTTCGGGACGTCCAGGCTCAGCGATGTCGTATTTCAGGCTGCTCATTCGGCACCTCTCTGTCCTGGCCTACTTACGGACGCGGAACCGGAGGATGGTGAGCGCGTCCGCCCGCGTGCTGCTGATCGGTTCCAGGTCTATCCTCGCCAGACCAGGGGAGGAGTAGAACCGGACGCCGTCGCCGAGCAGCACCGGAAGGACATACACCCGGATCTCGTCGACGAGACCCCGCTGCAGGCATTGGCGTGCCACGTCGGCGCCGAGGATCTCCAGGTCTTTGCCGCTCGCAGCAGCTAGCGCCGTGGCGACCGCTTCCCCGATATCACCGGAGAGGTAACTGACTTCCTGGGCAGGCGGGTCTGGCGGCCTATGGGTGAGCACGAACACGGGTCCTGAGAAGGGGTAGCCTTCGTCGCTCGATGCCGCACCGCGCTCATTGTCGGCGTCCATCCTGTCGCCTACTTCATCGGTCCGCCGGCCGACGAGCATGGCGCCGGTCTCCGCCGCGATCTCCGTCATCCAGGGCGCGTTCGGTTCAACGAAGTCGAAGATCCAGTCCATCGCGTCACCGGGGCCAGCGATGAAGCCGTCTAGCGACATCGACCTGTTCACGACGACCTTGCCGATCCCTCTGGTCGTACCGCTCATTCTGTTCCTCCGAAGAACTGGGGAAGTTCCCGTGATCTGAGTCCATGGGGAAGCTTGCCAAAGTAGGAGCCGGCCAGGGATTAGTTCGGACCGTTTACGGACGCTCAGCTTGCCGGGCAGTGAACGCAATCCGTCGGTTAGGCGAGATCGCGCGATTGATTTCACTCAGCGGGGTAGCTCCGGACAGCCCAACGGGAACCGGGATCCTGCCGATCCGGTAGCCATTCGAGTCTGAGTTCCGCCTGGAGGCAAGATGAGGGCTGAGTCCGATCGTGTCAGGCAGCGCGTAGCGATTCTCGTGGGCGCCATCCTTGCCGCATCCGGGCTAGCGGCGTGCGGCACGAGCAGCGGGGGAGCCGGGCCGGTCACGCTCAACTACTACATCTACCCGGATACATCAGGCGCGACCGACCAGGCAGTCGCTTCCTGTACGAAGCAGAGCCACGGCAAGTACACGATCTCGTATCAGCAGCTCCCGACAGCGGCCGACGGGCAGCGGCAGCAGCTGGTACGACGGCTGGCCGCGCACGATAACACGATCGACATCATGGGCCTGGATGTCACCTGGGAGGCCGAGTTCGCGCAGGCCGGATGGCTATTGCCGTGGACCGGCAAGAACAAGCAGCTCGCCACGCACGACACGCTTAAGCCGATGCTGCAGACAGCGACCTGGAAGGGGAAGCTGTACGCGGTTCCTGACAACACCAACACCCAGCTGCTGTGGTACCGGTCCGACCTGGTCAAGACGCCGCCCAAGACGTGGACGGAGATGATCAACGACTCGATCAGGCTGGCCAAGGCTGGCAAGCCGCACCTGATCGAGATCCAGGGTGCGCAGTACGAAGGCGCGACCGTCTGGTTCAACACGATGCTCGCAAGCGCCGGCGGCAGCGTGCTGACGCCGGACGCGGAGCATGTGGCGCTCGGCAAGCCCGCCGTCAAGGCGCTCACGATCATGAAGCGGCTGGCGAGCTCGGTGGCGGCAGATCCGTCCCTTGACGTCCAGCAGGAGAACGACAACCGGCTGGCGATGGAGGCCGGGACCGCGGCCTTCCAGCTGAATTACCCCTTTGTCTATCCGTCGATGAAGGCCGACAACCCGAAGATGTTCAAGAACTTCAAGTGGGCGCCATATCCGGAAGTGATTCCCGGCCACCCGGCCAACGTGACGATCGGCGGCATTGACCTCGGGGTCAGCTCGTATTCGCGCTACCCGAAGCTCGCTTTCCAGGCTGCCTTGTGCTTGCGCAACCGGGCGAACCAGCTCAGGGGAGCGATCGTCGGCGGGGTGCCGCCGACCATTGTCAGCCTGTATTCGGATCCGAAACTGTTCAAGGACTATCCCTTCCACGCCGACATCCTGAAGGAGCTCGAGACCGCGTCCGTCCGGCCGAAGACGCCGCTCTATCAGGTCGTGTCGATCAACATCTCGCATCTGGTGTCGCCGCCCGCGAGCATCAGCCCGGCCGCCACAGAGAAGAAGATGGTCGGCCAGATCAAGGATGCCTTGCAGTCGAAGGGGCTGATCCCATGACCGGCTGCCGCGTTCGACCACCCCTGAGGGCAGCCAGAGGGAGGCGCCGATGAGTATCGAAAGCCAAACGGCCACTGTTACCACGCCCGAGCGAACGTCGAGAGCCCGCCGGCAGCAGCTGTCTGAGGGAGCGCGGGCCGAGCGGCGGCTCGGCTGGATGCTGTGTGCGCCGGCGGTCATCGTGATGGTCGCCGTGACCGCCTATCCGATCGCGTACGCGGTGTACCTGTCGCTTGAGCGCTACAACCTTGAACTGCCCAGCGCGGTGAAGTTCGTCGGGCTGGACAACTACGCGGCAGTGCTCAGCTCGCCGTACTGGTGGCACGCGCTGGTCGTGACGTTGATCATCACGATCGTTTCAGTGGCGATCGAGCTGGTGCTCGGCATGCTGCTTGCCCTGCTCATGCACAGGACAATCTTCGGCCGCAATACCGTTCGCACCTCGGCTCTGATCCCGTACGGGATCGTGACCGTGGCGGCCGCCTATAGCTGGTTCTTCGCGTGGACGCCGAGCACGGGCTACCTGTCGGCGATCTTCGGCGACAGCGCTCCGCTCAGTCACACTGGCCAGGCGATCGGCGTGATCATCTTGGCAGAGGTGTGGAAGACGACGCCGTTCATGGCGCTGCTGCTGCTCGCCGGGCTCTCGCTGGTGCCCGAAGATCTGCAGCGCGCAGCGAAGGTGGACGGCGCTACCGCCTGGCAGCGGTTTGTCAGGATCACGATCCCGTTGATGAAGCCTGCCATCCTGGTCGCCCTGCTGTTCCGGGTCCTGGACGCGTTCCGGATCTTCGACAACATTTACATCCTGACCAAGGGCGGCAACAACACTGGCTCGGTGTCGATCCTCGGGTACGACAACCTGTTCAACGCCCTGAACCTCGGCATCGGATCGGCGATCTCGATCCTGATCTTCATCTGCGTCGCAATCATCGCCGTGATCTTCATCAAGGGCTTCGGTACTGCCGCGCCCGGCACAGACGCTGGAAGAAGGTGAGTGGCTGATGGCACGCGTAGACAACGGGAAGAAGATCGGCTGGGGAGCGGCCAACACGATCGCGGTGTTGCTGACGCTGATCCCCGTGCTGTGGATCCTCTCGCTGTCCTTCAAGTCCCCGGCCGCGATCGCCGATCCGGGCTTCTGGCCCAAGGAATGGACCTGGTCCAACTACAGCGGGATCCTGCAGACTTCGCAGTTCATCCAGCCGCTGCTCAACTCGATCGGCATCGGCGTGATCGCCACCATCATCGCGGTGCTGCTGGCATCGATGGCCGCCTACGCGGTCGCCAGGCTCCGGTTCCCCGGCAAGCAGGTACTCATCGGAATGGCGCTCCTGATCGCGATGTTCCCGCAAATCTCGCTGGTGACGCCGATGTTCAGCATCGAGCGGGCGCTTGGCCTGTTCAACACCTGGCCTGGCCTGATCATCCCGTACATTGCCTTCGGCCTGCCGCTAGGCATCTACATCCTGTCGGCCTTCTTCCGTGAGATCCCGTGGGAGCTGGAGAAGGCAGCGAAGGTGGATGGCGCCACGCCATTCCAGGCGTTCACAAGGGTCATCGCGCCGCTCGCGGCGCCAGGGATGGTCACGACGGCGATCTTGGTGTTCTTGTTCTGCTGGAACGAGTTCCTGTTCGCGATCTCGTTCACCTCGACCATTGGCGCGCGGACCGCCCCTGCAGCCCTCGCGTTCTTCAGCGGCAGCTCGCAGTTCACCTCGCCGACCGGGCCGATATCCGCGGCCGCGGTCGTCATCACCATTCCGATCATCATCTTCGTGCTGTTCTTCCAGCGCCGGATCGTCGCCGGGCTGACATCGGGAGCCGTTAAGGGCTAGGCGTGGCGACACGCAGTGGATATGAGGAGAAGAAGTGGCTGAGATCGTTCTTGACCAGGTCACCAAGCGGTTCCCGGACGGCGCGCTTGCTGTCGACAAGATCAGCCTGGACATCGCCGACGGCGAGTTCGTCATCCTGGTGGGCCCGTCGGGCTGCGGGAAGTCGACGACGCTGAACATGATCGCCGGGCTCGAGGACATCACCGAAGGTGAACTGCGCATCGGCGGCAAGGTCGTCAACAACATGGCGCCGAAGGACCGCGACATCGCCATGGTCTTCCAGAGCTACGCGCTCTACCCGCACATGACGGTCAGGGAGAACATGGGTTTCGCGCTGAAGCTTGCGAAGAACCCGCAGTCGGTCATCGACGAGAAGGTGAACGAGGCGGCGAGGATTCTCGACCTGACGCAGCACCTTGATCGCAAGCCCGCCAACCTGTCCGGTGGCCAGCGTCAGCGGGTAGCGATGGGACGCGCGATCGTCCGCGATCCAGCGGCATTCCTGATGGACGAGCCGTTGTCGAACCTCGACGCCAAGCTGCGCGTGCAGATGCGGACTGAGGTGTCCAGGCTGCAGCGGCGGCTGGGAACCACGATGGTGTACGTGACGCACGACCAGACCGAGGCGATGACGCTCGGTGACCGGGTTGCCGTCATGCGCGGCGGACTCCTCCAGCAAGTGGGCTCGCCGCAGGAACTCTACGACCGTCCTGACAACCTGTTCGTCGCCGGTTTCATCGGATCCCCGGCGATGAACTTCATGCCGGCCACCGTGGAAGCCGGCACCATCCGGACGCCGCTCGGTGACGCGCCGCTGGCTGCCGGGCTCCGGCAGGCCCTCGAGCGGGCCAACGCCCCGCGCGAGCTCATCATCGGGATCCGTCCGGAGAACTTCGAGGATGCCTCGCTCGCGAGCGCCGACGCTAAACAGAACGGCATTGGCTTCCGCGCGACCATCGACGTGCTCGAGTCGATGGGCTCCGACGTCTACGTGTACTTCACCAAGGAGATCGAACGCGCCGTCGACGCCGCCGAGCTCGCGGAGCTAGCCAGGGAATCCGGCCGGGCCGACACCGGCGCCAGCGGCGACACCGTCGTCGCGAGGATTGACACGGCGACCAGGATCCGGGAAGGCGATGACGCCGAGCTCTGGGCCGACCTGCGATCCCTGCACGTATTCGACCCGTCGACCGGCCGCAACATCGCGCTGGACGCTGAGGGGGCAGCGGACAGGACCGTGCCCGCCGGGTAATGCCCACCAGGGTGCGCGGGCGAGTGCTACTCGATCTCGCTGCGCAGCCGCATGATGATCTCGTCGCTCCACTCGTGCGTGCGCATCAGGCGGTAGCGCTCCCTCGCCACCCGCAGGTAGGCCTCGGCCTCTGTTCGCCTTCCCACTAGGTCGGCCGCGTTGAGCATGCGCACAACCGGGAGGTATTCCTCGGTCCACCAGCGCCTGGCGACCTGCTCGCGGTCGAGGAATTGCTGCTCGGCCTGCATGCAGCGGTATCCCCAGGCCTCAACGCCCTCACCGAGCTCGGCGTAGCACCATGGATCAGCGAAGACGATCTTGTCGTACGCCTGGGGCGGGAGCGGTACCCGCGACCTGAACAACCGCTCGTAGTTCTTCATCGGCAGGTCGCCCCGGCCGCGGATGCCGCCGGCCGGGATCGCCGTGAGAACCTCGGTCACATACGCGTCAATCACCTTCTGGCGGGCGGCCATAGCCACCGACACCCGGTGGTGACCGTCCTTGACGAAATGCAGGCCGTCGATCCGGTAGACGTCAATCGGCGGGATAGCCTCGCCGCGGCGCTGGGCGAGTGCGAGTCGTTCCCACCGCTCCCTGACCCGGCCAGATGTCGGCCGGAAGCGCCGGTCGAAATCGCGCCGCGAGTCCACCGTCCCGACGATCGAGTCGAGCTTGATCGTCTGCAGGCCAAGCTCGCGCTCACCACGCCGGCCGAGTGCGCTGACCACGTCGTCGAACGGCAGGATGAGATTGACATCGTCGGGCTCGCGGCGCAGCCGGTACGCGATCCTGGACAGCACCTGACGACGCCGGACGCGCAGAAAGTCGTTCTCGACGTCCGCTTTCGGGAATCCGGTATCAGCGGGCATGCGGGCGGCCGTCCTGCAGAGGTGTCCGGCTACCTGGCCCGATGTCAAGAAGCCGCCAGCCCGTGACGTTGCAGATGGTGGTTGGCCCTGACATCCGCTGCCAGCTGCCGCGCGGGTGCACGTGGCCGTGCAGCAACGCCGCTGGCGCAAGGTCGGCGACTAGCCGGTGGTAGCAGCTGAAGCCGCGATGCGGCAGGTCGTCGGCGTCACCGGCGCCTCTCGGCGGCGCATGCGTGAGCAGCACGTCAACGGGCCGATGGTCCCGCCGGCGTCGGCGCATGACGCGGTAGCGCAGGCGCATAGCGCGCCTGGCCTGCTGCCGCTCGGAGTACTGATTGGGGCCGGCGCCGTAGCGCAGGCAGCCGCCCAGCCCCGCGACCCGCAGGCCTCCGGCGTCGAGCACGCGCCCGTCCGCACTGAGGGCGCCTGACGGCCACGGTGGCGGGTCAGGAAAGCCGGCGCGGGTCACCAGGCCAGCCCGGCTTTGCCGGTATCCCGACAGGTCAGGATCATGATTGCCGGGAACGAAGATCAGCGGCACATCGAGCGCGTTTATCAGCGCCGCCAGATAGTCAGCGGGCAAGTCGCCGCAGGCCAGGATCAGGTCGACCGGCCAGCCGGTGGCGAGTCCCGCGGCCAGGCCCTCGTCGACCTCGTCGGAAACGGCCAGTACCCGGACACTCACCGTGGCGGCGTTCCCGTGACCCGCTCCGCTGTGACGTCCAGGCCGCGATCCCGCAGGGCCGCCTCTGCTCGGTAGATGTCCGCCTGCCTGGCACGGTCGCCTCCCTGCGGCGGGCTGACGTCGAACCGTTCGCATGCCATCCGCAGCAAGTCCAGGTATGCGCCGCGAATTGCACGTAGGTGATGTCGCCGCGCCGTGGCCCTGGGCGTGTTCTCAATGGCCTCGAGTTCGAGCCTCAGCTTCTGCAGCCTGGTCACGAGGCGCTCGACTGGCTCGGGTGGCGGCTGCCGCCGCCGGGACTCCGCCGCACGGCGGCAGGCACGGATGGCGATCAAGATTGCGTACGCGGTGAGCGTCGGGAGCACTACGGCTAGCGCGAGCAACCCGAACCTGACCATGGCATCCATACTCGGCTGCCCGGGCATAGCCGTGCAAGCTCGCCGGTCGCAGGCTGAGATAGTAAATGGCAGGATTCGGCACGCAATCGGGCGCATGGAGGAGCAACGCATGGATCGCCGGTGGTGGGAAAGCGCGACGCTCTATCAGCTCTACGTGCGGTCCTGGCGAGATTCGGACGGCGACGGTTACGGCGACCTGCGCGGCATCATCGACAACCTCGACTACCTGGAATGGCTCGGCATCGATGGCATCTGGCTGTCGCCGACAATGCCGTCACCGGACAAAGACTGGGGTTATGACGTCAGCGACTACCTGAGCGTCCACCCGGATCTCGGCAGCCTGGATGACCTGGACGCGCTCGTGTCAGCGGCCGGCGACCGCGGCATGCGGGTGCTGCTGGATCTTGTCCCCAATCACACCAGCACCGAGCATCCGTGGTTCATCGAGTCGGCCTCCAGCAGGCAGAACGGCAAGCGCGATTACTACGTATGGGCGGACGCGGCGCCAGGCGGCGGGCCGCCGAATAACTGGGTCGACTTCACCGGCGCGCCCGCCTGGCAGTGGCATGAGGCCACGGGCCAGTACTACCTGCACAACTTCCTTGTCGAGCAGGCGGACCTGAACTGGTGGGATCCGGCGGTGCACCAGGAATTCGCCCAGATCCTGCGGTTCTGGTTCGACCGTGGCATCGCGGGGTTCCGTATCGACGTCGCGCACGGTCTTTACAAAGACGCGCTGCTGCGCGACAACCCTCCTGCAGACGGTGACGGACCGCTGGCCGGGCGGTTGGGCTTTCGTGCTGAGTACAACGAGAACCG
>DATELR010000131.1:0-4235 GCA_035276345.1 Streptosporangiaceae bacterium
GCCGACCGCTGACCCTACAACCGGCCGCCCCTTCCACATTCCCTCGGCGACGGTGAGACCGAACCCTTCTGCCAGGCTCTTCTGCGCAATCACGCTCGCGTGCCGCTGCAGCGCGTTGACCATCGCGCCGTTCTCGTCCGCGTCGTCCAGCGGCAGCGTCACAAGCAAGACCTTGGCACGAACCGCAGGCGGAAGCTCACGCCATCGCAGCAGGCAGTCAGCGAATACGGCAGCGCCCTCGGGATCGTCACTGACTCCCGCGACCGCGGGACCGACAAGCAGCAGGAACCCGCGTCCGGCCGGCGCGACGTAATCAGCGAAGCCGTGCATGACGCCTGGCATGTCCTTGAGCTGGTCCCATCTCGAGACCTGAACGACGAGCGGATCGTCTGGTCCCGGCAGGCGGTCGGCAGTCACCTCTGCTGAGCGCGTGATGTAGCCCGGGGTGCCGTCGCGCCCGAGATAGGTCACGGGCCGCCCCGGCAGGGAGCCGTCTAGCACCCCGATTTTGGTCAGGATTCCGCGCACCGTGTATTCGTCCAGGTACTGGTTCTTCGGCGAGAACGGGTCGATCGACGGCGGGATGATTGCGACACGCTCGTCCTGAATCCAGGCAGGTACGTACTCGCGCCTGGAGAAGACGAAACCGCTCGCATGGGTCAGATAGCGGCGCAGCATGTTCCAGGCTGCGGCCGTCGCCTCGTTCTCCCAGTCGAGCCCGATATGGCAGCGCCAGGCTACGAGCGCTCCGGCTTCCTTCAGGCTCTCGGTCAGTCCCGCGGTCTGCGGATCATGCAGCAGAACCAGGTCACCTGGCCTGATCAGCTCGAGCAGCTCGGCCGCGTTCGCTGCGAGCATTTGCTCGTAGTGCCTGACTTCATCTGCCGTCAGCGGCCCGCCAGCAAACTGGCCGTGGATCTGGTTGTGCAGTCGCTTCGTGATCACGAAGAACTCGGCATCACCAGTGATCACCATCCAGCGGCTGGTGATCCCCGCGTCCTCCACGTAGCCGAGAAGTACCTGCAGCATTTCGGCCACGCCGCCGCCCGCGGCGGTCGAGCTCACGTTCCATACCGCACGGCCGCCGAGCTCACGCCGGAACTGGCCGGCAGCCTGAACCAGCCGCGCCAGCCGCTCGCCACCGATGACGGGGGTGAGCTGATCTATGGACCGCTTGGCCACGGTCACGGGCTCAACCAAGCTCACGTGCGGATCCCTTCAGGCGGTGATCGGCCCAGCCCACCAAGGATCGCCGTCGGCGCGCGACACCCGTACCGGGTGATTGGGCTAGGAGGCCGGCCAGTCCGCGACGGGCGAACCCTCACCTGTCATCTCGGCCGGATCCCGGAGTGTTCCGGCTGGCAGCGGCAGCAGTGTCAGCGCGCGCGTCAATTCGGCGGCACGCCTGGTCGGCACCACCCAGATCGGCTGGTGGAAGCCGGGTGCCGAGTTGGTCGACCAGGCCGCAGAGCGCGCGGGACGGATCTGCGGGAAGTGGGCCTGATCCTGGTCGACCCAGATCACGAGCGCGGCGTGCACGAACGGCGTTGCCAGGTTGCCGAGCGGCGTGGGCCTCCTGCCCCGGTAGGCGTGCCGCTTCATTGCTCGCAGTACGTCGTGGTCGGTCGTAACCCCGATGCCGAGCACGCCGCTCCACGGGCAACTGAACACCTGCGAGTACTGCCTGGGCACGATCGCCTGGCGGGTACGAACTTGCCCTGGGTGGCGTTCGGCCCAGCGCAGCCCGCCGATCCGGAGGCCTGACTCGTTCAGCCTGATCCCAGTCGGCCAGACGTAGTGCAGCCATACACCACCGGCTGCCCACCAGCCCGCGGTCACGAACACGATCGCAATCGCCACCCAGCTAAGCGCAGTGATGCCAGCTGCCAGCGCCGCGGCGAACAATCCGAGGGCGAGTACTGGCGCATAAATGCCCGAAGTCAGCAGCGGCCAGTCAAGCGCGCAGTAGTCCTCGGCGTAGCCGGTCGCCAGCGAGTCAGGTGCGGCGGCGCCGGCGGCACCTGGCTTGCCGATCCGGGACACGGACACCTCCTTGCACGGGCCCGCTGATGTCAGCCGACGTCTCCGGTCAGCATCCCGGCAAGCAAGCTGGCAATCTGGTCCCGGTCTCGGCTGGCCGGCGGCTCTGGCGTCGTGTCAGGACGCTGTCTGCTGACCTCGTAGCTGCCGTAACTACCCGGGCCGATGATCACTCTGTCGCGAGTGATCGGCGTGGCGATATGGCTCCGGTAAACATCGACGATACGCCGCCTGTCTTTCCCGCGCCGCGCCAGCAGCCCGCCCTTTTGCTCGGTCGCCCATGTGGCTAGCGCGTGCCCTCCGCGTTTGACAGACAGCAAAGAGAAGTGGTGCAGCCGCCCGAACGGTCTGGTCTCCTTCTCCGAGACGTACTCAGCCACCACGACGCGCGGTGGCTGATCGTTCTCCGCTAGGCCGAACATCCGCGGCGCTCCCTCAGCAGATCCGTCGGCGTGGACGGCCACCGCCACCACGGCAGGCTGCTGGTGTGCCGCGACGATGAGCGCCAGCTCCGGCGACATCGCCATTGCCGATGGCCCGGCTGATCCCTGGTTGCCGCCCCTGCGCAACAGCCCGCGATCGGCCAGCAGGTCCGTGATCGCGACCGCGAGCTGCTCGCGCTCCGGCTCGGCCATGGCAGCCCACCAGCGAGCCTCGGCGTCGTCGGCAAGAACCTGGCGGTCGCCGCACAGCACCCAGAGTTCTGCGGCGCTGAGCGCGGGCAGCTTCGCCGCACCCTGATAGGCAGCCTGAGCAAGCAGGCGCTCGGCTAGTGCAACGTCACCAGCGCGCGGATCGGCCACTATGAATTCGCCAGCCGACTAGAAAATGCTCGCGATGTCGTGGCCCAGGCTCGAGACACCGTGCGCGATTCCCTTGCCCGCATCGGCGAACGCATGCCCGACCGGGTTGGCGAGATCATTGCGGAACCAGGCCCAATGCTCGTACGCATACGCGCCGGAGAGGTAAAGGCCAGTGCCCACCGCCACGGCGACGCCAACCGGCGGCACGCTGAACGAGATCGCGTCGATCCCGGCGAGAGTACCGATCGCGCCGACGGTGTCGACGCCGACAATTCCGGCATTCACTCCCGCGACGCCGCGGTCCACCCAGCCCATGGCACCTGACTGCGGCGGATTCACCATGGTCAGCCCGTCGCCGGCCAGCGCGATTGCGCCCCCGCCGACTCGCCCTGCCATCGATAGCTTGCCAAGCAGGCTGGTGTCGTTGACGAAATCCTGACCAAATGCCTCGGCGGCGTCGGACTTAACCCACCACCGCCTGACAGCGGCCTGCCACTCCTCGTCCGAGGCGCCCTTGCCCCACGGCAGCATCTCGTGCAGCCACTCCTGCTCGACCTTCGGCAGGTCCTTCATGAACTCGGCAGCATTCTCGGCGCCCTTGCCCATCGCCCACAAGATGCCGTCCGCGCCGAGGAAGCCCAGGCTGGTGTGGGTGTTCTCGACGACCTGTGTAATGCCCTCCCACGGGCCGCCTTCGACGCCTTCGGCGCCGCCGGGCGCCTCTGTCGGTTTATTGTCCAGCAGGCCGACGGTCGCGTCATCGAATGCGGTCGCCGCCTGGTTAGCCGCCGAAGTGGCCTGCTGCTTCGCCAGGGCAATGAGCCGCAGTGCCTGCGCACGCTCCGCGTCATACTGCGCGGTCAGCGCGCTTACCCGGCTTGCGTCGCTGGTCGCGGTGTTCTGTGCGTCGACAGCCGTACGTCGCGCTGCGTCGGCCGCGGTCGCCGCGGCCGGTGAATGCGGGTTGGCCGTGGCGTGGGCGGTGGCCGTGGCGGAGTCCTGATTCGCCTGCGCGGCTGCCTCTGACGAAGCGCGCGCCATTGCCTCGGCAGCAAGCAGCGCAGCGGCCGTCGCGTTGGTGCGCGATACCTCGGCATTAGCCTGCCGCGCGGTCTCCTTAGCGGTCGCCAGCGCTGTTGAATACGCGCGCAGCGCGGTGGCTCCCTTGGCCAGCGCTGTGGCCGTCAGCGTGTAAGCGCTGGCCAGATCACTGGTGACCAGACCGAACGAGAGCGCGCCGACACCGATCCACGACGCCTCGCCCGCGTTGCCGGCGACTCTGGCAAGAGCCGCCTGATCTCGCAGCATCTCACCGTGCGCGGACGTGTACGTTCCCGCGGCCGACGCGAGCGCCGCCGGATCCCCGGGAGGCACCGGGATCGTGGCGAGAAA
>DATELR010000132.1:0-4743 GCA_035276345.1 Streptosporangiaceae bacterium
TGGCGTCGCGGCGCTTCCGAGCGGGGTGGCGGCTCGGGTCGCCGCCCTGCCTCGCGGCGTGGCGGCCCGAGTTGCTGCGCTGCCGCGGCGGCGCCAGGAGTTCCTTGCCGACGCCGGTCTCGCGGCCGGGCTGGCCGTGATAAACGTCGGCGCGATTCTGCCGTACCGCGATCAGCTGCACCCGGCTTGGCTGGCCGTTCTGCTCGTCGTCGGGCAGGCCGTTCCGCTCGCGTGGCGGCGCAGGTTTCCGGTCGTCGTCGCGCTTGTCATCGGCGTGGTCCGGGTTGCCTATGACCAGGTAGGGTTCGGCTTCGCGCCGTTTCCGCTCGGCCCTGCTATCGCCTTCTATACCGTCATCGAACGCAAGGGCGCGGTGTGGCGCTGGATCGCCGTCGTGCTGTCGATTACCGCGATCACGATCTCCGAGGCGAGCCCCGGCCATGACCAGCCTTACGACGCGATGATCCAGGCCTTTATCTTCGTCGCGGCATGGGGCGCCGGCCTGCTGAGCCGAGCGACCAGGGCGAACTTGCGGGCGGCGCAGGCGCGGGCCGAGCGCGCAGAGGCGGAGCTCGACGCCGAAGCTGTGCGCGCCGCCGAGGTCGAGCGCACGAGGATAGCCAGGGAGCTGCACGACGTGGTCGCGCATCATGTCAGCCTGATGGCAGTCCAGGCCGAGGCGGCGGCGTCGGCGCTGCCAGGCAAGCCAGAGCAAGCCGAGCGCTCGGTGCAGATCGTTAGCGATACGGCCAGGCAGGCGCTCACCGAGTTGCGCAGGCTGCTCGGCGTTCTGCGGGCGCCTGCCGAGCCACTCGAAACGACGCCCTCGGCATCGCTGGCCGACCTCGGCCCCGTGCTTGAGCAGGTTCGAGGTGCCGGGCTGCCGGTGGAACTTGACGTGCTCGGCGCGCCGTATCCGCTCGCAGCCAGTATCGACGCTACCGCCTTCCGGATCGTGCAGGAGGCCCTGACGAACACGCTGCGCCACACCGCCGCCCCTCGTGCGTGCGTCACCTTGCGGTATGAGCCTGGCTTCGTCACCGTCGCCGTCACCGATCGCGGCCCGCGCCGGGATCCGCCCGCCGCGATCAACGGATCAGGTCTCGGGCTAGCGGGCATCGCGGAGCGCGTCGCTTCTTGCGGTGGCAACCTCGCGGTCGGACCGACAGCGGAAGACGGCTTCGCCGTCACTGCCCGGTTGCCGGCGCGATGAGCGCGCCGCCGAGCCCGGCCATCCGGGTCCTCGTCGTCGACGATCAGGAGCTCGTGCGAGCGGGGTTTTGCGTGATTCTTGACAACGCCGAAGGGATCGTCGTGGTCGGCGAGGCGGCTGATGGTTCAGCAGCGCTCGCGCAGGCGGCTGCGCTGCGGCCTGATGTGGTGCTGATGGACGTGCGGATGCCGGGAATGGACGGCCTCGAAGCCACCAGGAAGCTAACCGCGCCCGACGGCTCCGACGGGAGTTCGGTGCCCAAGGTCGTCATCCTCACGACCTTCGACCTCGACGATTACGTCTATGAGGCGCTGCGTTCAGGCGCTACCGGGTTCTTGCTGAAGGACTCGCCCCGCGCCGACCTCATCGCCGCCGTCCGCGCGGCCGCGGCTGGCGACGCGCTGCTCGCGCCCTCGGTCACCCGCCGGCTGATCGAAGCCTTCGCGAGGAGGCCGGCTGAAGCGGCACCAGCGCCGTCCAGGCTCGCTGCCCTGACCGCGCGGGAGCGCGACGTATTGCTGCTGCTCGCGCGTGGCCGCAGCAACGCCGAGATCGCCGCGGCGCTCTTCGTCAGCGAAGCGACCGTGAAGACCCACGTGGGTAACCTGCTGGCCAAGCTCGGTCTGCGGGACCGCGTGCAGGCCGTCATCGTTGCTTACGAAACAGGCATCGTCCGGCCGGGCGAGCCGGCCAGCGGGACGTAGCTGGCCACCGCGTCACCGATGGCGTCAAGCTGGCCGGCCGCCGGGGTGATCGCGGCGACCGTGACGGACGAGTCCTTCAGTTCACGCTCAAGCTCCGCGGCGAACGCCCGCAGGAATGCGGTCGATGCCGTGTACGTCGCGTTACAAAGGCCGGGTTCGGCTTCGGGCAGGATGAACAGCACGCTCCCGCTGTCGTGGGCAAGCATGTCGGCGAGCACGCGTTTGGTCAGGTGCACGGCCCCTGTCGCGTTCAGGCTCACGAGCCGGAGCTCGTCGGCTAGCTGGCTGTCCCTGACGAAGTCGCCGCCGAAGCCTGCCTGCGCGTTGATAGCAAGCGCGGCGACGGGGCACGCCGCGCCCTGAATTGTCAGATAGAGGTTCTCGACTCCGTCATAACTGGACAGGTCGATCTGCGCGGGAATGGCCTGGCCGCCGAATCCTTCAAGGGACCGCGCCGCGGCGGCGATACCGTCATCTTCGGCCGCGACAATGAGATCGAACCCTGCCTTGGCAAACTGGCCAGCCAGCTCATAGCCGACCCCGCTCGATGCGCTCGTGATGACGGCGAGTGGTCTGCCTGCGGGTACTGCCATGTGGGGTGCATCTCCCTTCTCATGGGTGCCTGCTCGCCTGGACCAGTTATGGTCCGGCCGTGATCTTTTCAGCGGTCTCGGTGGCCAGCGGATGCCCGGCCTGGACGGCAGCCTGACGCTCGGTTTCTGCGTTCAGCTCGCCGCCGAACACCACCGCGAGGCCGGTGAGAAATAGCCACAGCATGAGGAGCACGACACCGGTCAGCGCGCCATAGGTCTTACCGTACGTGCCGAAGTTCTTGACGTAGAACGAGAACCCGACCGAGGCAGCCAGGAAGATCACGGTGCCGAGCAGCCCGCCAGGGCTCACCCAATGCCAGCGCGGCGTCTCGCGATTGGGGCCGCGGAAGTAATAGACGGAGAACAATGCCGTGATGAAGACAATCGCGATCAGCCAGCGAATCACGTTCCAGACAATGGTGAAGGCTGAACCCGCGAACGACAGATGGTGCTCGATGGTGGTTCCTATCGATGCCCCGAACACGATAAGCGCGGCCGCGATCCCGCCCAGGACAACCGTCGCGATCATCAGCTCGGCGGCGCGCACCCGCGCGCCAACAAACTTGCGGTCCCGCGGCACGTCGTAAGCAATGTTGAGTGCGCTTTGCATGGCCACCATGCCTGCGGACGCGCTCCACAGTGCGATCACGACGGCGATGATTGTGACAGTCAGAGAGCCATGCGATGTGTGGCTCGTGGCAGATTTCACCGCGTGGGTAAAGACATCCCTGGCGCCCGGCGGAAGAGCCGTGTTCAGGCCTTTGAGAAGGTTCTGCACTGCGCCTTTGCCGATCTGAGCCAGGGAGGCAACACCGAGCAGCGCGATCAGCGCTGGAAACAGGGCAAGGAACCAGCTGTACGCCAGGCTACCCGCTGCCATCGTGCCGCGATCAGCCTTGAACTTCTTCACCGTCCGACGCGCGGTGGCCTTCCAGCCTGACGCGCCGAGCTCAAGCGGCGTCGCTGGACCTGGTGCGTCAGCCGTTCGCGGCGGGATCGCGCTGGCTGGCGCCTCGTCCTCCAGGGATCCTCGCTTGCGCCTGCGGCGGCTCATTGCCCCTCCATCTCCGTCCGGGAGCGCTATTGCGGCGGCTCTACCCGGTGCGAGGGCGACCTAACGCCCGTGCCGGACCGAATTGGCGAGGGGTTCAAAAGTGCCCATTCCGGTGTCACACTGCGAGGGTGTACGACTACGACCTGCTCGTAATCGGCTCGGGGCCTGGCGGCCAGAAGGCGGCTATCGCAGCCGCCAAGCTCGGCAGGAATGTCGGGATCATCGAGCGCAAGAACATGATCGGCGGCGTCTGCCTGAATACCGGGACGATCCCGTCGAAGACTCTCCGCGAGGCCGTGCTCTATCTCACGGGCGCCAATCAGCACGAGATGTACGGGCAGAGCTACCGGGTCAAGGAAGAGATCACTATCGCCGACCTGGCTGCCAGGACCCAGCATGTGGTCGGCCGTGAGATCGACGTCGTGCGCAGCCAGCTTTCCAGGAACCGGGTTTCCATCCTGACCGGCACCGCGTGTTTCGCAGAGCCGCACGTGGTGGAGGTCGACGACGGCGGACGGCGGCACCGGGCAAGCGCGGAAGCGATCGTGATCGCGACCGGCACGCGCCCTGCCCGCCCCGCCAGTGTCGAGTTCGACGACCGGACGATCATCGATTCGGACGGGATCGTGAACCTGGAGCGGGTGCCGCGGTCCATGGTCGTCGCGGGCGCCGGCGTCATCGGAATCGAATATGCGTCGATGTTCGCCGCACTTGGCACCAAGGTCACCGTTGTCGAGCAGCGGGACCGGATGCTGGAATTCTGCGACATCGAGGTGGTCGAAGCGCTGAAGTACCACCTGCGCGACCTGGCGGTGACTTTCAGGTTCGGGGAGACCGTGGCATCGGTCGAGGCCAGGCCCGAGGGCGCGATCGCCAGCCTGAAGAGCGGCAAGAAGATCCCGGCGGACGTCGTGATGTACTCGGCCGGGCGGCAGGGGATGAGCGATGAGCTCAACCTGCCGGCGGCCGGCCTGACCGCCGACCAGCGCGGCAGGATCGAGGTGGACGAATACTTCCGCACCGCCGTGCCGCACATCTACGCGGTCGGCGATGTGATCGGCTTCCCCGCGCTCGCGGCGACGTCGATGGAACAAGGCAGGCTCGCGGCGCACCATGCCTTCGGCGAGCCGCACCCGGCACTCGGCCAGGCCCCGCCTATCGGCATCTACAGCCTGCCAG
>DATELR010000133.1:0-2508 GCA_035276345.1 Streptosporangiaceae bacterium
CCTGGTCGGCCCGCGCGCTGGCGAGGAGGAGGGACTGTCGTGGCTCGGCTCCTCGTCCAGCTGAAACTCCGGATCCTCCTGAACGCGCTTCGGGCCTCGACTCGGGCCAAAGTGTCGTTCATCATCAGCACGGTCTTTGCCGTCCTGCTCGCGGTCGGCACGTTCTTGATCCTGGCCGCGCTGCGCGGCCAGGCCGCGGCGGTTGACGAGACCACTGTGGTGTTCACCGTGTTCGCGTTCGGCTGGCTGATCCTGCCGATTCTCGTGTTCGGCCTTGACGGAACGCTCGACCCGGCTGCGCTCGCGCTCTACCCGCTGCGGACCCGCCCGCTGGCGATCGGCCTGCTGGCAGCCTCGGCTACTGGAGCGTGGCCGCTCGCGAATGTGATCGGCCTGATGGGAGTGACCGTCGGGCTGGCCCACGGCGCGGCCGGTGTGATCGTCGCGGTGCTGGCGGTGCTGCTGCAGGTCTTGTTCTGCATCACTCTTGCCCGGTTGTTCATCACGACGCTGGCCAGGGTGCTCCGCTCGCGCAAGGGCAGGGATCTCGCGGCCTTTCTCGTCCTGCCGATCTTCGCGCTGTATGAGTTCTTCATTCAGGTGGTGCCGAAGGCCGCGGCTCAGCACCGGCTGGGCGCCGGGAGCTTCGCGGGCGTCGACCACTGGATCCGCTGGATTCCGCCTGGCCTGGCCGCGCACGCGGTCCAGGACGCGTCGAGCGGGCGGCTTGGCGTGGCGCTGCTGCGCCTGGTGTTCCTCGCCGCGGTCACCGCCGTCCTCGGCTGGCTATGGATCCGCGCGCTGAACCGCGCACTCGTCACGGCGGATACCTCAAGTCAGGCGTCGCAGGTAAGGGCCGGCGCGCTGCCGTTCGCCGGGTACGGCCTGACCGGAACCGTGGCTGGCCGGTTCCTGATCTACCAGCGCCGCGAGCCGACGTCGCTGATCTACTGGGGCATCATCGCCGTCATCATGGTGGTGGTGTCGTTCCGCGTGGTCACCACGCCGTCCTACCAGGGCGGCATCCTGTTCGCGATCGGCCTGGGCGCCGCGATGATGGGCGTGTTCCACGCGAACTCGGTCGGCGTGACCGGGCCCGGCTTCGGCTCGGAAGCCGTCGCGCTGACTACCAGCAGCGAACTGCGTGCCTACTTTTGCGGGCAGAACATCGCGCTCGCGATAGTCGGGATACCGTTGCTGGCCCTGTTCTCCTTTGGTCTCATGGCCATCGCCGGTCATCCAGTTGACGGCTTTCTCGCGCTTGCCGTCGGGCTCTCCGCGCTGGGCGCTGCCCTCGGCCTGAGCAACATCTTCAGCGTGGTTGCCCCGTACCCGATGGAACGGCGGATCGGCAGCCCAGTGCGCAGGGCGGCGGAAGGTTACGTGGGCCATTCGCTGGCCGGCACGTTCGGCAGCCTGATCGGCGTCGCGGTGTGCGTCGTGCCGGTGGTGGTGGCGGTCGGGCTCACCAGCTCAGCGCCCGAGGCGCTGCGGATACCGGTCCTGTTCGCAGCCGCGGCCGCGTACGGCATGGTGCTGGCCTGGGCTGGTCAGCGCATCGCCGGCAGCGCAGCCGAAACCCGGGTGCCTGAGCTGTACCAGGTCGCCATCCGCAGCACGATCTAAATCCGGGCGACGGTGTGCTCCCTTTCTTCGGAGAACAGGACCGCGCCCGCCTGCGCGCCACACCATACGCACTCTCGTCTCCGGGCTAGGCCGAAGAACCCTCCCGATTAGGGACCTTTGGCCCTATTGTTGACGGTCAGCGCCGCTCAGCATGGACGTCCGACCTCACGGGTAGCCCAGCCGAGGTGAGAACCATGGTCAGCCCTGACGCCCGGCACCGCCACGAGCTCCTCGCCCGGATGCTGAGGTGACCAGCCCGGCCAGCGTTTCCCCGCTCAGCGACCGGGCGCCGCTCCCGCACGCAGTCGCGTGGCGCGCAGTCGCGAGATGTGCGGCCGCCACCACCCGGATACTCTCGCGACGCGAGATCCACCTGCCCGCCGGTCATGTCGGCAAGCGAATCCGGTTCGCCGACGGATCGGCGGCGCCTGTGTACCGGGAGACCGTTGTCGACCGCGGACCCACGCAAGACCCTTGTGCGCTCGTCGTCGAGTTCCGGCTCCGGCTGGTGCGCGGCTGGGGCCACGCGCTCTTCCGCATGGAGAGCCTGCTCAATACGCCGCTGTTCGTCGGGTTCCCCGGTTTCGTTTCTAAGTTGTGGCTGGCCCACGACGAGCACGGCAGGTACCGCGGCGTCTATGAATGGGACGGGTCCTTCCGGGCCGACTACTACGCCAGGGCCCTCTGGCGGGTGCTGGCCCTGGTGTCGGTGCGCGGATCGATTCATTACGTGGTGCTGCCAGGACTGCGGCGGGACGAGCTCGTTCAGGGGTCTCTCGGCGGAAGCGGGACCGCCGCGGACGAGGCGAGCTGGTGGCGCCCGGTCGGGGTCTCATGACGGGCGGCCCGCCGAGGGGGCGGGCCGCCCAAAGCTTGCAAGGC
>DATELR010000134.1:0-13999 GCA_035276345.1 Streptosporangiaceae bacterium
GTCCCCGTCCCGGGCGGCCGCGGGATGCGCGACCCGATCCGCGGCCGCCGCGCAAGACCTCCAGCCCGTCCACGCGGGCGCTCCGGCGTCGTATCGGCCGTGCGCGGCGACCGCTGCGCCGGACGAGCTCGATCCGGCGGCTCAACGTCGCCATGCTCTCCGTGGCCTTCGCCGTGTCCCTTGTGCTCGGCAGGCTCGTGCAGCTGCAGGGCGTCGAAGCAGCGCATTACCGCGAGCTCAGCCAGCGGCAGCGCGTAGCTACCGAAACGACACCCGCGGTCAGGGGCGAGATCGTCAGCAGCGACGGCACCGTCCTCGCCATGACCATGCGAACCGACACGGTTTACGCTGACCCGCCTCTGATCACGAAGTCGACGACGTTCGCCGCGGTCGCCGCGAAGCTGGCGGACTTGCTGCATATGAATCCGGCCACCATCGTCGGCCTGCTGCAACATCCGAGTTCGCCGGACTACGTCAAGCTCAAGGAATCGGTGAAGGCATCGGCAGCCGACGCGATCGGCAAGCTCGAATTGCCCGGCATCGCGATGACGCCGACCTATGAGCGCGCATATCCAGGCGGCACCTTGGCCGCGCCGCTGCTCGGCTTCGTCCACACGAATCCCGGCTCCGGCGCGATGACGGGGGTCGGCGGCCTTGAGGAGACCTATAACTCCTTGCTGCAGGGGCGCGGCGGGAGAGTGGTCTACGAGCAAGGCACCAACGGCCAGCCGATCCCCGGCACCGAGTCGACGGTGAAAGAAGCGGCTCCGGCCGGCAATCTGCGCCTGACGATCCAGTCCGACATCCAGTGGAAGGCTGAGCAGGAGTGCGCGCTACAGGTCGCGAAGACCAAGGCGAGAAATTGCACGGTCGTGGTCATGCAGCCGGGCACCGGCAAGATCCTGGCCCTGGCGCAGTACCCGACGTTCAACCCGGTCGCGCCCGCCAGCGTGTGGGCGACCAGGGACGTCGCAGTGCAGAACGTGTTCGCCCCCGGCAGTACCGCCAAGGTGATCACAGCAGCCGCAGCGTTTCAGTACGCGGGCATGAAGCCCGGTACGAGCTTTGTCGTGCCTGACGCGATGCAGTGGCACGGCGCCACGTATCACGACGCCGAGTCGCACAGAACGCAGCGCTACACGATCGCGGGAATCATCGCGCACTCGCTGAACGACGGCATGATCCAGGTCGCCGGCCGCGTCAGGCCGCAGGACCAGTACCACATGTTCCGTGCCCTCGGGATCGGCTCACTTTCTGGCCTGCACCTGCCGGGGGAGAGCCACGGCCTGATCACGAGGCCAGGGCTATGGACCGGCGGGGCGAGCAATACGCGCTACCAGCTTTCTTTCGGCCAGAGCGTCAGTGTCACCGCGATACAGATGGCCAGCGTCTACGCCACAATCGCCAATGGCGGAGTGCGCGTGATGCCGACGGTCGTCGCAGGCCAGACGACGGGTGATGGCCAATACGTTCCGTCGGCGCGGCCGGCGTCCAGGCGGGTCATGTCCCGCCGGACCGCTGGTGAGCTGATGCGGATTCTTGAGCAGGTGCCTGTGGTCTACAACCAGGCGGGGAAACCGTGGGGGCTGATTCACGGATACACCGTCGCGGCCAAGACGGGCACCGCTCAGGAGCCAGGGAACACCTACGGCTCGAGCTTCATCGGCATCGCGCCTGCCGGTAGCAAGGGCCTGGTCGTCGCCGTCAACTTGCAGGATCCGCGTAACGGCGATTACTTCGGCATCGACGTCGCGGGACCGGTCTTTAACGCCGTGATGAAGTTCGCGCTCGCGAGCATGAAGATCCCGCCGAGTGGGGGACATGTCCCTCCCGTCCCACTCACCGTGCCGTCCAGCAGGTAACCTCGGCCCGTGCCAGCGGCTCTTCGCCCAAGATACGTCCCGGTGCGCCCGCTCACCGGTCTTGCAGCGCTGCTTGGCCTGCGGCAGCCCGACGAGGACTCTTCATTTATCCATCACCAGCTGCGTGGTGTCAGCGGGGTCACCCATGACTCGACCGCCGTGCTGCCTGGTGACTTGTACGTCGCCTTGCCCGGCAACAGGCATCACGGCGCATCGTTCTGCGGGCAGGCGGCGAAGGCTGGCGCGGTCGCGGTGCTTACCGATGGCGACGGCAGGGACCGGGCGATCCGCTGCGGGCTGCCCGTCTTCGTGGTGGCCGACCCGCGCGCGAGGCTCGGTGAGGTCGCAGCCTGGGTTTATGGCGACCCGTCAACCAAGTTCCAGCTGATCGGCGTCACCGGGACCAGCGGAAAGACGACGACCACGTACCTGATTGAATCAGGCCTGCGAATGGCCGGGCATGTGACGGGCCTGGTGGGCGGCGTCGAGACGAGGATCGCTGACGAGGTCGTGCCCAGCAAGCTCACCACCCCAGAAGCCACCGATCTGCAGGCTGCCTTCGGCGTCATGGCCGAGCGAAAGGTCACGGCCGCGGTGATGGAGGTCTCCAGCCATGCTCTCGCGCTCGGCCGGGTGGCAGGCACATCGTTCGAGGTCGCGGTCTTCACCAATCTCTCGCAGGATCATCTGGACTTCCACGAGGACATGGACAGCTACTTCGCCGCGAAGGCTCGTCTGTTCACGTCCAGGTACGCCAGGTCTGCCGTGATCAACGTCGACGATCCGTACGGACGCCGCCTCGCTAACCGGGCTGCCATCCCCATCACGACGTACTCGGCCGGCGGCCTGTCGGAGTCCGACTGGCGCGCTGCCGACGTGCGATGCGGCGCGGATGGATCGACTTTCCAGGTCGTCGGTCCCGGCGGCGTCGAGGCCGACGCGTCCATTACCCTGCCGGGGCCGTTCAACGTCGCGAACGCGCTCGCCGCCATCGTCGCACTGGTCGAGACCGGGATCGGCCTGTCGACGGCAGTTGCCGGCGTTGCCGCGTGCCCTGGCGTGCCAGGCCGGCTGGAGCGGGTTGGCAGCGACCACGACATCACAGTCCTGGTTGACTACTCGCACAAGCCGGGAGCAGTTGAGGCGGTACTGAACGCGCTCCGTCCGGTCACCCAGGGCAGCATGCGGATCGTTCTCGGTTGCGGTGGCGACCGCGACACGGCCAAGCGCCCGCTGATGGGAGCGATCGCGGCGGAGCTGGCCGATACCGCGATCTTCACCAATGACAACCCGCGATCAGAGGACCCACTGGCTATTCTCGGCGAGATGCTGGCAGGTGTGCTGTCCGTGCCACCGCGCGACCGGGCGCACATCGTCGTGGAGCCTGACCGGGCCGCCGCGATCCGGCTGGCGGTCGAAGGTGCGGCGAAAGGCGATGTCATCCTTATTGCGGGCAAGGGACATGAGCGCGGTCAGTACATCGGCGACGAGGTGATCCCGTTTGATGACCGCGAAGTCGCAGCCCAAGCGCTCGCAGCCCGGCGGCGGACTGAGCAGGCCGCCGCGGCACTGGGAAGAGCCGAGCTGATCCGGTCCGCGGACGAACTCGGCGATGCCGAGCGAGACCCTGACGGCTCCGAGCACGACCTCAATGGTGCGGAGTACCGCAGGTGATCCCGCTTTCGATCGATGAGATCGCACAGATAACTACGGCCGCCATTGACCGCGTGACCGACCGGGAAGCTCTTGTTACCGGGCCGGTCGTGATCGATTCCCGGCAAGTCATGCCCGGCGCGCTTTTCGCCGCGCTGCCCGGTGAGCACGCTGACGGGCACGACTTCGCAGGTCTCGCAACAGCGGCGGGCGCCGTCGTGACGCTCGGCACGAGGCCGACGGGCGGTCCCACGCTGATCGTCGCCGACGTTCCGGTCGCGCTCGGCCGCCTGGCGAGAGCGGTCGTGGACCGGCTCCCCGGCCTGATGATCGCGGGTATCACTGGCTCGGCAGGGAAGACAACGACGAAGGACCTGGCGGCGCAGCTGATCGGCACTCTGGGCCCGACTGTCGCTCCGCAGAATTCGTTCAACAACGAGATCGGCCACCCGCTCACAGTGTTGCGGGCCGACGCGGATACCAGGTACCTGATCGCCGAGCTATCAGCGCGCGGTCCTGGGCACATCGCGGCGCTCTGCCAGATCGCGCCGCCGCGCCTCGGCGTGGTGCTGTGCATCGGCAACGCACACGCCGGCGAATTCGGCGGCATGGCACAGGTCGCCGCCGCCAAGTCCGAGCTGCCGAGAGCGCTGCCCGGCGACGGGGTAGCGGTGCTGAATGCCGATGATCCGCTCGTGTCCGCCATGGCGGCGGACACCGCCGCCAGGGTCGTCACCTTCGGCCGGTCCGACAATGCCGACGTGAGGGCCAGCTCGGTCACCTTGGACGGGCTGGGGCGGCCGGCCTTCACCCTCGAGATGCCAGACGGTGCGGCCGCCGTCGCGCTACGGCTGCATGGTGAGCACAACGTCACCAACGCCTTGGCCGCGGCTGCCCTGGCTGGCCAGCTCGGCATGGATGTCGGCTCGATCGCTAACGGCCTTTCGGCCGCGCAAGCGCATAGCAAGTGGCGGATGGAAGTCACTGAGCGGGCCGATGGCGTGATCGTCGTCAATGACGCGTACAACGCCAGCCCCGAGGCGGTGGCCGCCGCTCTGGAAGCCGTGCGGGTAATCGCGGCCGGTCGGCGCGCCTATGCTGTGCTCGGCCGGATGGCTGAGCTCGGGGAGCGGTCAAGGGAATTCCATGAGCAGGCTGGGACGGTAGCGGCGCGGACCGGCGTTGCCGCGCTCATCGCGGTGGGCGACGAGGCGGCGCCGATGCTCACTGGAGCCAAGGCCGTGGCCGGATACACCGGCGAACTGATCGCGGTGCCTGACGGCGATGCAGCGCTCGCCGCGCTCACCGACCGGCTGCAGCCAGGCGACGTTGTGCTCGTCAAGGCGTCGCGTGCCGCAGGGCTGCAGAACATCGCGCTCGCGCTAGCCGCGGGGGGTTCCGGGGGGTCGCCCACCCGGGCAGACACTGCGGGGGAGGTTGCCCCGTGAGAACGATCATCGTCTCGGCTGCGGTAGCCCTGCTGTTTGCGCTGTTCGGTACGCCGCTGGCGATCAGGGTGTTCAGCCGGCGCGGGTATGGCCAGCTCATCCGTGAGGAAGGACCTGCCGCGCACGCCACGAAGCGCGGCACGCCAACGATGGGCGGCACGGTGATCGTGCTGGCCACCCTGATCGGATACGTGGTCGGGCACCTGCTGACCAGCGACAACATCACGACGTCCGGTTTGCTCGTGCTCGGCTTGATGACCGGGCTCGGGCTGGTCGGCTTCGTGGACGATTTCATCAAGATCTACCGCCAGACCAGCCTCGGGCTCCGCAGCGGCGCGAAGCTGGCCGGCCAGTCTGTCGTCGGCGCGATCTTCGCGGTCGAGGTGCTGGGCCACCCCGACGGCTATGCGCTCACCCCGGCGGACCCGTCCTTGTCGTTCTTGCGTGACTTCGGCCCGGCGATCGGCGTGCTGCCGTTCGTGTTCTGGATTGTCCTCATGATCGGCGCCACTTCGAACGCCGTGAACCTCACCGACGGCCTGGACGGCCTGGCGACCGGCGCGGCCATCCTGGTGCTCGCCGGCTATTTGCTGATCGCGAACTGGCAGCTGCGCAACGACTGCACGGTGCTGCTGACGCAGAACTGTTATTTCGTGCGAGATCCCCTTGATCTCGCGGTTGTCGCCGCGTCGGTGCTCGGGGCGTGCTTCGGCTTCCTGTGGTGGAACGCCCCGCCTGCCAGGATCTTCATGGGCGACACCGGCTCGCTCGCGCTCGGCGGGGTGCTCGCAGGCCTCGCCGTGTGCACTAAGACGCAGCTGCTGCTCGTGCTGCTCGGGGGGCTCTTTGTTCTCATCACGCTGTCGGTCATGATCCAGGTCGGCTCGTTCAAGCTGACCGGTAGACGGGTCTTCAAGATGGCACCGCTGCAGCACCACTTCGAGCTGATCGGCTGGGCCGAGACAACTATCGTGATCCGGTTCTGGCTGATCGCTGGGTTGTTCGTGGCGCTCGGCCTCGGCATTTTCTATATCGAATGGCTGCCGTCATAATGACCGGCACCGGCGGCTTCGCAGCGGATCTCCGCGGACGCCAGGTATGCGTGGCTGGCCTTGGTGTCTCTGGGCCCCCGGCCGCGCGCGTGCTGGCCGCTCACGGCGCGGTCGTCACCGCCGTCGATTCGCGTGACGACGCGGCCGGGCGTTCGATCGCGGCCGACCTAGCCCGGCTGGGTGTCCGCGTCCTGCTAGGGACGCAACCAGCCGCGACCCTGCCCGCCGGGACGGACCTGGTCATCACCTCGCCGGGCTGGAAGCCCGATGCGCCATTGCTGGCCGCGGCGGCCGCGTCAGGCGTCGAAGTTATGGGCGACGTCGAGCTCGCGTGGCGGCTCAGGCCGGTGCTTCCGGACGGCAGGATGCAGCAATGGCTCGGTGTGACCGGGACAAACGGCAAGACGACTACCGTGCGAATGCTCGCCCTCATGCTGCAGGCTGGCGGATACCGCGCGATCGCCGCTGGCAACGTCGGCACCTCATTGGCCGACGTGGTGACCGACGCTGATCCTTACGAGGTCGTGGCCGTGGAGCTCTCAAGCTTCCAGCTGCACTGGAGCTCCACGATCGCGCCGTTCGCAGCCGTGGTGCTGAATGTCGCGGCACACCACCTGGACTGGCACGGCACGCTTGAGGCGTACGCCGCTGATAAGGCGAAGATCTTCGCGCCGGGCACGATCGCGATCGGCAATGCGGACGACGAGCGGTCAGCGAAGATGGCGGCGCAGGCCGGAGCCGCGGCTATGTACCGGCTGGGCGTTCCTGGCCCTGGCGAGCTCGGCGTGAGCAACGGTTTCCTTGTTGACCTGGCATTCGGCGAGGAGGCCGGGGTAACAGCGGTAAGACTCGCCAGGCTCGGCGATGTATGCGGGCGGGATCAGAAGGCACGGTCACGACCACCTGCTCCGCACAACGTCTCTGATGCACTAGCGGCCGCCGCTTTGGCGAGGGCGTACGGAGTACCTGCCGGGGCGATCAGCGAAGGACTGCTCGGCTACCTGCCCGACCCGCACAGGATCGCGCTTGTCGCCGCCGTCGCGGGCGTCGACTATGTCGATGACTCCAAAGCGACCAACCCGCACGCGGCGGCGGCCGCGCTTGGCGCCTACGACCATGTGGTGTGGATCGCCGGCGGGTTGCTCAAGGGCGCCGCCGACGACCTCGGCCCGTTGATCGCGGGGGCGGCCGGGCATTTGCGCGGGGTGGTGCTGTTCGGCGCGGATCGCGCCATAATCGCGACCGCTGTGGCGCGACACGCGCCAGATGTCCCGGTCGTTGAGGTGTCTCGGACCGACACTGGAGCCATGGATTTCGTGGTCAAGGTCGCGGCCGAGCTGGCGAGGCCGGGCGATACCGTCCTGCTCGCTCCGGCCGCCCAGTCCTTCGACATGTTCCGCGACTACCCGGCACGCGGCGCGGCCTTCGCAGCCGCGGTCAGACGGCTGGCGGCCGCGCGGTGAGCGCGGCTGGGCTCAGGCCGCGGGTCGCGGCAGGGCTCGCATCGCTTGACCGGCCACTGACGTCGTATTACCTGATCCTCGGGACGAGCGGGCTGCTGCTCGCAGTCGGCCTGGTGATGGTGTTGTCCACATCGTCGGCGTCTCAGCTCGACAGCGGAGGGTCGCCGTACAGCGTCTTCCTCAAGCAGCTTTTCGGGGTGCTCGCCGGCCTGGTCATCATGTGGGTGCTGGCGCACACGCCGCCGCGGCTGCTGCGGTCGGTCGCCTATCCGCTGCTGCTCGCGGCGATCGCCGGGCTGATCCTCGTCCTGGCCTTCGGGCCCGACATCGCCGGCGTCCGCCGCTGGATCGCTGTCGGCGGCATCCAGCTGCAGCCGTCGGAGTTCGCGAAGCTCGCCTTCCTGATCTGGGGCGCGGACCTGCTCGCCAGGAAGGAGAGTCTGGGGCAGCTCAATGACTGGCGCACGCTGCTGATCCCGCTGCTGCCCGGCGCCGCCGTCGTGGGGCTGCTCGTAATTCTCGGCGACGACCTGGGCACGACGTTCCTGCTGCTCGTCATCCTGCTGGCGCTTTTGTGGGTAATCGGGACTCCCGCCAGGCTCTTCGTCGGCATTCTCGGCCTGGTCTTGTTCGCGCTGGTGCTGCTGATCAAGGTGGCCCAGTACCGGTCGGGCCGGATCACCGGGTTCCTGAATCCCACGCTGTCCAACAACTGGCAGCTCGTCCAGGGCAAATATGCCATCGGTTCGGGCGGGTTCTTCGGCGTCGGCCTCGGTGACAGCCAGCTGAAGTGGGGGTGGGTGCCGAACGACGACACCGACTTCATCTTCGCGATCCTCGGCGAGGAGCTCGGCTTGATCGGCACCGGATGCGTCGTGCTGCTGTACGCCGGGCTGGCTTACGCCGGGCTCAGGGTCGCCAGGCGCGTCGCCGACCCGTTCATGCGGCTGGCGGCAGCCGGCGCGACCGCGTGGATCGTCGTGCAGGCGCTGGTCAATGTCAGCGCGGTCATCGGGTTGCTGCCCATTACCGGCGTGCCGCTGCCCCTGATCTCGCAAGGACTGTCTTCGGTGCTGGCCACGATGGCGGCGATCGGGATGCTGTTGTGCTTCGCCAGGGCCGAGCCCGGCGCCAGGGAAGCGCTCGCAATGGCCGCCCCGCGGTGGCGGCGGAGGCTGGCCGCTGCCTTCGGCAGAACCGGAGCCGCCTCCGGCCCGAACCAGCAACGCACGCGGTCGGCCGGCCACGATGCCGGCCAATCCGTGCCGACCGGTTCAGCTAGCAGGCCGGAACGGTCTAGGCTGACAAATCCGGAGACAGCAGCGACCAAAGCCGGTCGCGGCCGGTCGACGCCAAGCGATGACCGGACGTCGCGAGCGTCCAAGCAGCCCCCGGCGCGGCCGCGTTCCGGGCCGAAGCGCCCCGGGTCGGCGCATCCTGGGCAACGCCAGGGACGGCCGCCCAAGGGGCCGCAGCATTCTTAAGTCGACGGTGAGGTGCGGATTGCGCAGTGTCGTGATTGCCGGTGGCGGGACAGGCGGGCACATCGAGCCGGCCATGGCGCTTGCCGACGCGCTGCGAAGGCTCGACCGGGACGTGCGGATTACCTGCCTGGGAACTGAGCGGGGCCTGGAGACAAAGGTCATCCCGGCGCGGGGTTATGCGCTTGACCTGATACCAGCCGTGCCGCTGCCCCGCTCTCTGACCCCAGACCTGGCACGGGTACCTGCCAGGCTGGCGGGCGCGGTATCCGCAGCGGCCGATGTCCTTGAACGCGCCGAAGCCAGCGTGCTCGCCGGCTTCGGCGGGTACGTCGCGACGCCCGGCTACCTGGCGGCCAGGCGCCGCCACGTTCCGATTGTGGTGCACGAGGCCAACCCGCGGCCCGGCCTGGCGAACAGGATCGGCGCACGGCTGACCAGGCATGTCTACGTCGGCCAGGCAGGCACCAAGCTGCCGCACGCGAGCTACATCGGAATACCGATCAGGCGCGAGATCGCCGGCCTGGACCGGCTGGCCGTCAGCGACAAGGCACGGGCGCACTTCGGCCTGCGGCCGGACCTCCCTGTGCTGCTGGTGACCGGAGGGTCGCAGGGTGCGGCCTCGCTCAACCGGGCTGTGCTCGGCGCGGCGGATGCGCTCTTGTCGGCAGGTGTCCAGGTGCTGCATATTGTCGGGCCCCGCTCCGGCCAGGCCGCTGGCATGCCGCACCGGGACGTTCCCTACGTGCCCATCGAGTACCTGGACCGGATGGACCTGGCTTATGCGGCCGCGGACTTCGCGCTGTGCCGGGCTGGCGCGATGACGTGTGCGGAACTCACCGCCGTGGGGCTGCCAGCGGCATATGTTCCGCTCCCGCACGGCAACGGCGAGCAGCGGCTCAACGCACTGCCCGTCGAGCGGGCGGGCGGCGGCCTGATCATCGATGACGCCAATCTGAGTCCTGACTGGATCCGGAACGTCCTGCTCGGCATGCTGCTCGACCACGAACTCGTCGCTGCGATGTCCTGGGCCGCGGCCAGCATCGGCAGCAGGGATGCTGACGCAAGGCTGGCGGCGAGGGTGCTTGCCGTGGCCGACGGATCCGTCGCGCCGGGGTTTACGGAGCCTGGATCCATGCCAGGGGCAAGCAGGCGGCGGGGTAGCCATCGCGGGCCAGGCCGGTGACGGGGGGAGGATCGCGATGGGGCTGGTAGTTCCGGTCGAGCCGGTTCCGCTGGCTCGGCTCGGCCGGGTGCATTTCGCCGCCGTCGGCGGCGCGGGGATGTCTGGTATCGCGCGGATCATGCTGGCCAGAGGCGTGCCGGTGTCTGGTTGCGACTCCGCTCCATCACCGCAGCTTGATGAACTCGCGGCGCTCGGCGCGCGGGTCGAAGTTGGCCACTCCGCTGACCATCTCGCCGCTGCAGACACGCTCGTCGTATCCAGCGCGATCAGGCGAGATAATCCGGAGCTCAGGGCGGCACGCGCTCGCGGCATGCTGGTCCTGCACAGGGCCGCAGCCCTGGCCAGCGTCATGCTCGGCAGGCAGGGCATCGCCGTGGCTGGCACGCACGGCAAGACCACGACCACCGGCATGATCACGACAGTGCTGCGCGCGTGCGGCGCGGATCCCGGCTACGTGATCGGCGGGATACTGGCGGAGACAGGCCTCGGCGCGGAGGACGGCACTGGCCGCGCCTTCATCGCAGAGGCCGACGAGAGCGACGGCTCGTTCTTGATGCTCGCGCCCGATGCTGCCGTCGTGACCAGCGTCGAGGCCGATCATCTCGATAACTACGCCAGCCTGGCCGAGATCGAGGCGGCATTCGAAGCGTTCGCCGGCCGGATTACGCAGGGCGGTCTCCTGGTCACGTCCTCCGATGACCCGGGCGCCGCCAAGGTAGCGGCGGCGGGACGAGCACAGGCAAGACCAGCCGGGTCGCTGAGGACCGTTACTTATGGCGAGTCAGAGGCGGCCGACTACCGGCTCACGGCTATCACGCCAGCCGGGATGGCGACCGAATTCGAGCTCGCGCCTGGCGGTGCAAGCGTGGTTGCGGGCAGTGACCCGGTCAGCCTCCGGGTCGGGGTCCCTGGCAAACACAACGCGCTTAACGCCGCAGCTGCCTACGCCACCGTCGCCGAGCTCGGGTTCGCCGGCGGCGACATCGCGGGCGGCCTCGCTGCCTATCGCGGGACCCGGCGCCGGATGGAGCTGAAGGGCGAAGCAGACGCAGTGCGGGTGATCGACAGCTACGCTCACCATCCGACCGAGATAGCGGCCGACCTCGCCGCTGCGCGTGAGATCGCAGGGGGCGGCCGGGTGCTCGTTGTCTTTCAGCCGCACCTCTATAGCCGGACGAGGATTTTCGCCGCCGAGTTCGGCGCGGCGCTCGGTCGGGCCGACGAGATCTTGGTGCTCGATGTGTACGCGGCCCGCGAGGACCCCGAGCCAGGCGTCAGCGGCGCCCTCATCGCTCGCGCGGTGCCTGGCGGGCGCGGAACGTTCTGGCCGGAACGGCATAGCGTGCCGCTCGCGATCGCGGATGTTGCGAAGCCAGGTGACGTGGTGCTGACGATGGGAGCCGGCGACGTAACCCAGCTCGGACCGCAGATCGTGGCCGCCCTGGGCGCTCGTGCGGATGGCGGGGGATGAGTCAGCCGGCCAGCGCTGGCCGCAGGAGGCGTGACCGATGGAAGGTCGCGTTCATCGGGCTCGCGGCGGCCGGGCTGATCGGCGGCGTGGCCTGGGCGCTGCTCGGCTCGAGCTTCCTGGTCGTGCGGACGGTGCGGACCACCGGCTCGCAGGTGCCGCGGTCAACGGTGCTCAACGCCGCGCGCATCAAGCTGGGAACACCGCTGGCGAGGATCGACACTGGCGCGATTGCGCGCCGGGTTGACCGGATCACCCAGGTCCAGTCCGCCCGGGTGACGTTGTCGTGGCCAGATTCTGTCGTGATCTGGACCAAGCGACGCGCCGCGGTCTTCAGCGTGCGGGCCGGGCAGAGCTACGCCCTAGTCGACTCCTACGGCGTCGTGCTGCGGAGGACGGCGGCACGCCCGGTCGGCCTGATCGCGCTCCAGCCGGCGCCGGGACAGATGGCATGGACTGGCCAGCGCGGGCAACTGCGCCGCGAGCCGGCGGTGCTGGCCGCTGGCGCCATCGTGCGGGGCCTGCCCGGGTGGTTGCGCGGCCGTGTTACGGCCGTTCAGGCCGCTGGCCCGGCGAAGGTGATCCTGATCTTGCATCAGGGTGTACACGTGCTTTGGGGAAGCCAGGGACACGGGCCGGAGAAGGCTAAGGAGATGGCGATCCTGCTGCGCACAAACGCGTCATATTACGACGTCAGCGATCCGGCTACAGCAGTGACCGGAAGCGCGCGGGCGCAGGGAGGCGGGAGCGGCTGAGCGTCCGCGGGAGAGGCAGCCGATTAACGTGCGGTGGCGGCGGCAGCACGGACTGCGACACGCCGCTCCGGTCACGGCGAGGCTAGTTGACCAGCGGTGCCGCCCAACCCTACTGTCCAATACAGTCCGCAGCTTGACATAACTCTAAATCTCAACCTGAGGGTGAGAGTTTACGTGCTGGAAAGCGGAGCCTGCCGTGCGGTCCTGGGGGAGCTTCTCGGTCCGCCGCACGGCTGGCATGGCAGGCGGCTCGCAGTGCCGGGCCGCGGGCATGACCTGCGGGTCCCGCGTTAGGCAACCGAACGGGAAGGTCTGGTCCCTCCGTGGCAGCACCGCAGAATTACCTGGCGGTCATCAAGGTAGTCGGCATTGGCGGTGGTGGCGTCAACGCCGTCAACCGGATGATCGAAGAAGGTCTCAAGGGCGTCGAGTTCATCGCCATTAATACCGATGCCCAGGCGCTGCTGATGAGCGATGCGGACGTCAAGCTTGACGTCGGCAGGGAGCTCACCAGAGGACTTGGCGCGGGTGCCAATCCCGACGTCGGCTATAAGGCGGCCGAAGACCATCGCGAGGAAATAGAAGAAGTCCTCAAGGGTGCCGACATGGTCTTCGTCACCGCTGGCGAAGGTGGCGGAACTGGCACCGGTGGAGCGCCGGTAGTAGCTCAGGTGGCCCGCTCACTTGGCGCCCTGACGATCGGCGTCGTCACCAGGCCGTTCGGCTTCGAAGGCAAGCGCCGAGCAGCGCAGGCCGATGCCGGCATCGAGCGCCTCCGGGGTGAGGTCGACACGCTGATCGTGATCCCGAACGACAGGCTGCTATCGATCTCCGACCGGCACGTCAGCGTGCTTGACGCGTTCAAGGCAGCCGACCAGGTCCTGCTGTCTGGTGTCCAGGGCATTACCGACCTGATCACCACCCCTGGTCTGATCAATCTCGACTTCGCTGACGTGAAGTCTGTGATGTCGGGAGCTGGATCGGCGCTGATGGGGATCGGCTCGTCGCGCGGCGATGACCGGTCCGTTGCGGCGGCCGAGATGGCCATTTCCAGCCCGCTGCTTGAGGCAAGCATTGACGGCGCGCACGGCGTGCTGCTGTCGATCCAGGGCGGCTCAGATCTGGGATTGTTCGAGATCAACGAGGCCGCTCAGCTTGTCGCCAACTCCGCGGCACCGGACGCCAACATCATCTTCGGCGCCGTTATCGACGACGCGCTCGGTGACGAGGTCCGCGTCACCGTCATCGCGGCCGGTTTCGATGAGGCGGCGGCCGGCAGATCCCGGTCGGGCCGCCCGATCGCGGCGTACCAGCCGTCGCAAGGTTCTGACGCGTTCGGCGCAGCGTGGCGGCCCGTGTCCCTGCCTGGGCTCAAAGACAATGCCGTCCACACCGGGCCAGCTGCCGCGCCAGGGCGCGGTGATGCCCAGCCGCCGGGGTCCGCGCCTGCGGAGACGGGTGCGGCCACGGAAAACGGCAAGAAGAGCGCAAGCCCTCGCCCCGACGCCGCCGCGGCTGCCGACCCGGTGCCCGCACCGCGACAGGCAGAACGGCAGCCTGCGGTAAGCGCCGACGGCGATGGCGACCAGGTGCGGCGTAACTCGCCCGCAGCCGACGCCGCGCGAGCAGAG
>DATELR010000135.1:0-4232 GCA_035276345.1 Streptosporangiaceae bacterium
GGCGTCCGGCACGGCTGCCCGGCAGGCCGCGGCGTGCCGGCGGCCCGCATCGGTCGGGTCGCGTTCTGCCTCAGCGTCGATCTCGGCGTCGGAGGCCTGGCCGGTCGCGCACAGCCGCTGCAGCAGCGCCCAGCGCAGCTCGGTGTCCACACCCAGGCCGGGCAGCACGACGCTCCCATCCAGCAGCCCGGCCAGCAGGTCCAGCTGCCCTTGTGTGGTCGCGGTCCAGCCGAGCAGCTGCGCCCAGGCAAGCTGATGGTCGCTGCCGGGCTCGGCGGTGCGCAGCAGTTCCTCCGCAGCCGTGGCGAGCTGTTGCTTGCCGCGTGGCACCCACTGCGGATCGCCGAACCGCGTGATCCCCCGCGCGGCTACGTTGTGCAGGGTCTGCAGCAGCGAGATCGACTGCTCCGCGGCCATGCCGGTGCACAGCATTGCGGTGAACGCGGGCAGTGAGAGCTCGGCCTGCTGCACCATGTCGATCATCGCGCTCCAGCACACGGTGCGCGCCAGCGAGTCGGTGAAGGCGCCGATCGAGGAGGTCAGCGTGGCCAGCGAGCGCGGGTCGAACCTGATCAGCGCGTAGTCGAGGTCGTCGTCGTTGAGCAGGATCAGGTCCGGCTGCGGCGCCCCAGCCAGCTCCGGCACCGCGGTCCGGGCGCCCGCCACGTCGACCTCGACACGCTGGGTCCGCAACAGCGCTCCGCGCTCGCCATCCGGCCCTGGCGCGCCGTCCACCCGGTTGTACAGGCCGATGGCGATCCGGTGCGGCCGCAGCACCGGATGCTGCTCCGGCGCCTCCTGCCGCACCGCGAACCAGGTGAGCTCCCCGTCCGGCCCGGTCTCGAATTCCGGGCGCAGTGTGTTCGGCCCGGCGGTCTCCAGCCAAGCCTTCGACCAGTCCGACAGGCTGCTGCCCGAACTTTGCCCCAGCGCGTGGAGCAGGTCGGCCAGAGTCGCGTTGCCGAATGAGTGCTCGGCGAAGTACGCGCGAACTCCGTTGAAGAACGCATCCCGGCCGACGTAGGCCACGAGTTGCTTAAGCACCGAGGCGCCCTTGGCGTAGCTGATCCCATCGAAGTTCGTCGCCGCCTCGGTCAGCGTCGGCGCGTCGGCGGCGACCGGGTGCGCCGAGGGCAGCTGGTCCTGCATATAGCCCCAGTTCTTCCGGCCGCCGGAAAACATGGTCCAGGCGCCGGTGAACCTGGTCGCCTCCGCGCTGGCCAGCAAGGCGCAGCACTCGGCGAACGACTCGTTCAGCCACAGATCGTCCCACCAGCGCATGGTGACCAGGTCGCCGAACCACATGTGCGCCATTTCGTGCAAGATCACCTCCGCGCGCACCTGGTACATCGTGTCGGTGACCCTGGACCGGAACAGGAACTGCTCGCCGAGCGTCACGCAGCCGGGGTTCTCCATGGCCCCGGGGAACTCTGGCACGAACACCTGGTCGTACTTGGCGAACGGGTACGGGGTCTGGAACAGCGCGGTATAGAAGTCCAGGCCCTGCCGGGTGATCTGGAAGATCTCCCCGGGGTCCAGGTGAGCAGCCAGCGAGGCGCGGCAGCCCAGGCCGAGCGGGATCACTTGCCCGCCCGGGGTGGTGTGCGACTCGTGGACCAGGTGGTACTCACCCGCGGCGACCGCGGTCACGTAGGTGGAGATCCGCGGCGTGGGCGGGAAGTGCCAGACCGCGGCCGGCTCGCCGTCCGGCGCGGCCGGGGTCACAGGCGCCGGCTCGGGGGCGGGTTGGTTGGACAGCACGGTCCAGTGCGCGGGCGCGGTCACGTGGAAGGCGAATTCCGCTTTCAGGTCCGGCTGCTCGAAGTTCGCGAACACGCGGCGAGCGTCGGCCGGCTCGAAGTTTGTGTACAGGTACATCTTCCCGTCGGCCGAATCGACCGCCCGGTGCAGGCCCGCCCCGGTGCTGGAGTAGCGGCAATCGGCAACCACCCGCAACTCGTTGCGGGCCGCCAGGCCAGGCAGCGTGATCCGCCCGCCGCTGCAGACGGCCGCCGGATCGAGAGCCGACCCGTTCAGCGTGACCTGGCGCACGTTCTCCGCGATCAGGTCGGCATAGGACGACGCGCCCGGAGTGGCGCAGCCGAACCTGACCACGCTCGTTGAGCCGAACACCTCCCCGTCGCCGGTCAGGTCCAGCGATACGTCATAGGAATCAACGCTGAGCAGCCGCGCGCGCTCGGCGGTCTCGGCCCGAGTGATCTCCGCTGGCGGCATCGCTGACTCCCGTCAAGCAGCGTACGGGCTGACCGGCTGCGCCCGTTCCGCCGATCACGATATAAGCAAGCCCGGAGAAGCGCGGCGCCGCCTGCCGGAGGCAACAACCCAGCTGCGGGTGACATCCATCTGAGTTGGCCCTCTCTTTACTATATGAGAATGCGTTGATGACGCATCAGAGTCCGCCGGTCTGCTTGGTCGTGGCGCCAACGCGAGCCATTGACCTACGGGCAGCGTCAAGCAGGGCGACCGGCGCCGAGGATATGCCAGTCTTCTGCGAAATGTGCTTCACGCGGGGGTGTGATCGGAGGACAATCGACGGAACGGGCCGCGAGCGTCATGCTCACGAGGGGGGTTGGCAATGCCAAGTTCAGCGATTATTGATCTGGCTATTGGGCTGATATTTGCGTTTGGCGTCACTGCCGCTCTTGCTTCGGTGTTCACCGAGCTGGTGTCACGGTTCATCGGACTGCGCGGTGCGTACCTGTTGACGGGCTTGCGGGAGCTCGTGGACGGTGGCGGGATCACCACAGACCTGCGTGAGGCCAAGGGCGATTACCAGGCCATGCGGGAACTGGTGAAGAAAGGTCCCGCAGCGCTTGCCGACAAGCCAGTGCCGTCGGTGACTGGCGCCCTGCTCGGCGGCCCGATTCTGAGCAGTCAAGGTATGGTCGGGCAGATTAAAGACCGCAGCCTCACGATCGAGCCGCCAAAGCGGGGCAGTCTGCACAAGATGACGGTAGACAAGACAGCAAGCAAGGCGGCAGAGCAGACGCCAAGCAAGGCGGCAGGCCAGACGCCAGACAAGCGGGTGCCGGGAGTTTGGCGCCAGCGCAGGAGCCTGCCAGCCTACTTCTCCGCTGATTCGTTCGCGGAGGCTGTCCTCGACCTGGTGGCGCCTGACGCGGCAGGGGAGACGACCGCGGCAGGGGAGAGGACCGCGGCAGGGGAGAGGACCGCGGCAGGGGAGAGGACCGCGGCGGGGGAGACGACCGTGGCAGGGAAGACGACCGCGGTAGGGGAGCCCATCATGGCCACCATCCAGCGCAATGTCGATAGGCTTCCTGACCCGTTCAAATCGTCGTTGCAGGCCCTGGTCAAGAATGCTGGCGATGACGTCAGTAAGTTCCGGACCTCGGTAGAGCGCTGGTATGACGACCATATGAGCCGCGTGTCTGGCTGGTATAAGCGGCGCGTCGCGATTATCACGCTTGTCCTCGGGGCGATCCTTATCGTGCTGCTCAACATCAATGCGCTTACCATCGGCCGTACCCTGTACAGCCAAAGCGCCGTGAGCACGGCCATAAGCCAAGTGGCGGCCAGAGGCACTAACTGTCCCGCCAGCCAGACCACGCAAGAGTGCCTGTCGAAGGTCCAGGCGCAGCTGTCGGCGGCGGCTACGGCCGGCCTGCCGATTGGGTGGGGCACCGTCCGCGACTGCCAGGCGCCGAGAGCAGGATGCAACTGGATGGACCAGCGCGGGCTCTTCAGCCGGCACGGCGGCTCATTCTGGCAGTTCGTGCTGGTGCTCGTCGGCTTTCTGCTTATGGTCATCGCGATTGTGCCCGGCGCGCAGTTCTGGTTCGGCCTGCTCAGTAAGATCGGCGCTATCCGGTCGACCGGCCCCAAACCCGCTGGCGCCGGGAGCTAGCCGGGCGCCCTACATCTCTTCTCAGGGCAACTAACGACCCGCAGAGATCAGCATCGATTACCGCGAGCAAGGCCCCGTCATGCCGCGCCTTCTTTCTTGATTCCCAGGCGATAGTCAAGGTAAGGAAAATCCTTAGTAATACCCCGCTGCCCCGGTAAAGCGGTGGCGTTCGCGGGATTGACGACGGCAGGAAATCTCCTGGAGCATTGAGGCAATGTACGCCCAGGCGGCGCGACTGGCGCGCTCCGGCTTGGGCTGCGATGCCGAGGGGGTATTAATGTCCACCGATACTACAACCGCGCCTGGCCGCTCGACGCTTCAGCATTTCACCCTGGATGATCTAGCC
>DATELR010000136.1:0-5592 GCA_035276345.1 Streptosporangiaceae bacterium
GCCCGCCGTCCTGGCGCGCGGCCTGCTGCCTTGGCCTCCGTAACGCTGGCCGTTGCTGCCAGCTGCGCCTCCAGCTCGGCCACCTTGATGCCGGGCAGAGCCAGGCTGGCGACGACGATGACGGCAATCAGCTCGAACAACAGGAAAATGTCACGGGTCAGGCCCGGATGACCGATGCTAAGCGCCCCACCACCTGCTGGCAGCCGGTACGCCTGCGCCCAGCTGCCAGCCGGCGAGGGGACCGCAGCCAGCGCCTGGCCGTTCAGGGTAGCGGTCCAGCCTCCGGCAGGCTCGGCCAGCACGAGGGTGCCTCCGCCCGCCGGGACCGAAGCATCGGACACGCCAACGGGGTCCGACGGAATCGGCACGACGGTGCCATCCGGCTTGACCACACTGACCCGCGAGGGCTGCGTGCCAAGCTGCCACAGCGAGTATTGCGGGGTGGTGCTGTAGGGATGCAGTCCGCTGACGTCGTTCAGGTCCGTAGCCAGCTGCCCGTCGACCGGCGATTGCACGAGGATGAAGCCGATATCAAAGTCGGCCAGCAGTTTCGCCTGGTCCGCCGCTAGCCCTCCGTTCGGGGTAGTCAGCGCCGAGACTGTCTTGCTAAGGGCGCGCTGGGCGTCAGCTGGCGGCGTCAGCGCGGAGTCGCCCAGGGACGGGCTCGGCCCGCGGAGCAGCAGGTAGGAGATGTGGCCATGGTCAGATCTGAGCACCAGGGTGCGCACCTGCCTGGCCTCACCCGCGGCTACCGTCACCAGCTCGGGCACGACCGGGCTGCTGGCCTGGTGTATGGGGCCCGTGATGCCGTGGCTCAGCCAGGCAACCGCCGCGAGCACCGGCGTTGAGAATGCGACGAGCCCCAGCAGCGCTGCCCACGGCCCTCGCCCGCTGAAAATGGCTCGCCAGCCTGTCGCTCCGGCCAGCAGGCGGCCGAGCGCGTCAGCCCCGCCCGCGGCGGCAAGCAGCAGGCCGATGGCCGCCAGAGCGAGTGGCAGGCCGGCCCACACCGCGATCTGGCTGCCGTCATCGGGCCGCACGACAAGGTGGCTGACCACCACAGCGGCCAGCAAGCCGGTCAGGGCGAATCCCCAGCCGGCGATGATCGCCCGGCGCCTGCGGCCCGCGAACAGCGCCGCGAACGCGACCGCGACCAGCCCGCCGGTGACCCAGTAGGGCGGCATCCCTGGTCCGCCCGGGCTCAGCAGCATCAAGGACTTCGCCGGCAGGCCGAAGATCGGCGTTCCCTGCAGCGGTAGTCCGGCCTCGAGGAACAACCGGGCCGGGTGTGAGAGCAGGGTGAGGCTCCAGGGCACCAGCAGGACCGGCGGCGTGAGCACCGCGATGAGGAGGTTGCGCAGCAGGCCCCGCTTGTGACGGATGACGATCGCGGCAAGCACGCCGCCGATCAGCAGGATGACCCAGAGCAGCGGGACGAACGCGCTGGCGATTGCGGTGAGCAGGCCGGTCGCCCACGCGGCCCGGGTTGTGCGCGGGCCTGATTCGGCAACTATCCGGCCCGCCTGCGCGACGATCAGCGGCAACAGCACGAACGCGACGGCCGTGCCGAACCTGCCTGATGCGACTACGCCCGTCGCGACCGGGAGCAGGCCATAGGTTACTGACGCCCAGGTCCGTACCAGGGACGACGTGGTCACCTTGCGCACGGCCAGCATCGCGCTCATCCCGGCCAATGGCACGCAGCCGATCAAGAGCACGTCGATGGCCAGCCAGGGCTTCCCGACGAGCACCGTGGACAGCGTCGCGAGGACAGCCAGCCAGGCCGGCGCGGGCGTGGTCGAGCCGACTCCGGCCGGATGGAACGACTGCAGGTAGCTGGCCCACAGATCGGAGGCGCCGCCCCAGGCGGGTACCAGAGAGCCGCCGCCGAGCGGGCCGCCGCCTAGCAGCGATCTGCCTGCCGCGAGCGCGACGCCGAGCAGCAGGACAAACGCGAGCAGCGACGGGCTGGTCAGCAGCCGACGGCCGAGCCCATTGTCGATGAGCATCGAGTCGTCTTCGGTCGGGTCATCGGTCGCATGATGGGCTCCGGCCGTATCAGGCTGTGACTTCGACAACGCCGACATCATGAACTCGAGCAGCCGTCTGGCCGAGCGGCCAGACGGCACGTCCGCGCGGACCCGGCTGAACGCCGCTCGACGGCCGCGTGCCCGAGCGCCGCGCATCCTGATCAGTCTGAACGGATGGCAAAGAACTGAGGTCAGCGCCGTGATCTCATCCATTGCCGCGGCGAGACGCTTGGCCAGCAGGAAGAAGACGATCCGCAGCAAAGATACGAAGGCGTTGCCGACGGCAGCGCTCACCATGTACCGGAACGGCAGGTTCCCGAGCAGCGTCAGCAGGCCGTTGCGCCGGTCCAGCATCCTCGCCCGCCGGCCGATGGACACCGACCGCCGGTGCTTGGTCGAGGCCTGCACGTGGTAGATGACGGCGTCGGTGATCACCCGGACCCGGTATCCGGCCGCGTGCACCCGCCAGCAGAAGTCGATGTCGTCCATGAACAGGCCCATGGCAGGCTCAAACCCGCCGAGCTGCTCCCAGACATCGCGGCGAACCAGCATTCCCGCGCTGCTCACCGCAAGGGCGTCACGGTCGCCGTCGTGTTGCCCCTGATCGACCTCGCGCGGCTCGATGCCAGTCAGCCGCCTGGTCGCGGTGTCCAGCATGAGGCCGGCCTCCTGGACGACGTCCCGGTTGGTCCAGTCCCTTAGCTTCGGCCCGAGCACCGCCGCGGTGCTGGTCTCCACCGTGCCGCGGAGAAGTTGTTCAAGCGCATCAGGGGCCGGCTCGCAGTCGTCGTGCAGCAGCCAGAGCCACTCGATCCGGTCGCCGGACTGACCTCCGCCGTAGCCGCTATAGCCGCCCGAGCCGCCCATGCCTGCACCGCTGCCAGCCGCGACGGGCACCTGGGTGTTGGCAGCGCGGTGCTGCAGCGCACGGGCAATGGCCGCGCCATAGCCGGTCGAGCGGTCCATGCCGAACACGGCCTGCTGGCCGAACTTCGATGCAAGGATGGCGCCACTGCGGTCACGGCTGCCCGTGTCCACGGCTACGACGCGCTGCAGCGGGCGGGTCTGCCCGAGCAGGGCTTCAGCAAGTTGGGGAAGCCAGGATGCACCGTCGTGCGCGACGATGACAGCGGTCACGATGTGCTGCGGATAAGACTCGTTCGGAGGCAAATTGGTCCGGTTGCTGGTTGGGGGGTTGATCCCGCGGAGTCGGCAATAGCCAGGCTTAGGCTCCAGCGGGCCGGCTTCTGTGAACGATACGCGAACCACAGTGCCCGGCACCGGCAGACGGCGAGCTTGCCAGGACCTACCTGAACGGGGGCGCCAGGGTCAACAACCGGTAGTCATCGGGCCCTATCTGCTTATATCCGGTATGACCGCCGACCGGATCAGCAACCCGTCCGGCCTAGCCGGCCTGGCGCTTCAGGCGCCTGCGCTCGCGCTCAGACAGGCCGCCCCAGATGCCGAACCGCTCGTCATGCTCGAGCGCGTACTCCAGGCACTCGGTCCGCACCTCGCAGCTCCGGCACACGCGCTTGGCCTCCCTGGTCGAACCGCCCTTCTCAGGAAAGAACGCTTCAGGATCGGTCTGAGCACACAATGCCCGATCCTGCCAGTCCGGCTCCGTGGCCTCGTCCGCGCCGATGCCGAACGCGTCGTGCACAAGCGTGACGATTGCGTCAGTCACAGCGCACCTCCACCCCTCGCTACCCCGTCCGCTCTCTGGCGTTCCAAGTGGAGCCCCAGAGAATTACACAGTTGAAATTACACGCGCGTGTCTTGCTAAACGTCAAGGCGGATACGTGATAAAGGTCGACCGCTTGCCCCGGATGGCCGGAAAGTCGCAATGAAATGCTGGGGTCCCAACCTCGGAACGCGCCGTGCGAACCAGCGCGGCACGACCCTGGCGCGGCCAGACTGCCTAGAGCCCGGGCGCCGCAGCACCTTGCGAAGGCTGGCAGACTCGGCGCATGCGCATCACACTGCTCGCTGGCGGTGTAGGTGGCGCTCGCTTCCTGCGTGGGCTGCTGCTTGCCGCGCCGGAGGCGGACGTCACGGTGATCGGCAACACCGGCGACGACATCAAGCTTTCCGGCCTGCACGTCAGCCCCGACCTGGACACGGTCATGTACACGCTCGGCGGCGGGATCAGCGAGGAGCAAGGCTGGGGGCGGGCGGACGAAACCCACGTGGTCCAGTCCGAGCTGAGCGCTTACGGCGCTGGAACGGACTGGTTCAGCCTCGGCGACCGTGACTTCGCCACGCATATCGCGCGGACGCAGATGCTCACCGCTGGCTTGCCGCTGTCAGTTGCGACAAAGCGGCTCTGCGAGCGATGGCAGCCCGGGGTGCGCCTGCTGCCGATGACCGACGACGACGTGCAGACTCATGTACTGATCGATGACGAGGACGGCCGGCGCCCTGTCCACTTCCAGGAGTGGTGGGTCAGGCTGCACGCGAAGGTTCCGGCGCTGAACTTCGACGCTGTAGGCGCGGACTCGGCTACGCCTGCGCCCGGAGTTCTCGAGGCGATCGACGCGGCTGACTTCATCCTGCTGCCGCCATCAAACCCGGTCGTCAGCATCGGGATCATCCTCGCGATACCAGGGATCGCCGATGCTGTCCGCGCGAAGACCGTCGTCGGCGTCTCGCCCGTCATCGGCGGCGCCCCAGTACGCGGGATGGCTGACGCCTGCCTGGCTGCCATCGGCGTCAAGACCACCGCCGGGGCCGTCGCAGCTCATTACGGGCCAGAACTGCTCGACGGCTGGCTGGTCGACACCTCCGATGCGGGTGAGCTTGACGCTGCGGAGCTTGCCGGGATCGCGGTACGGGCGCTGCCGCTCTACATGACGGACCCGGAAGCGACCGCCGCAATCGCCAGGTCAGCGGTCGACCTGGCTGTGGAGCTGGCCGGATGAACGAGATCAGCATCTCCGGCGTATCCGGGTTGCCGGAGATCACGCCAGGCGCCAACCTGGCTGAGCTGATCGCCGCCGCGACGCCCGACCTGGCGGACGGCGACATCCTGGTCGTCACCTCGAAGATCATCAGCAAGGCCGAGGGGCGCGTGGTCAGCGCCGACCGGGACGACGCGATCGCCGCCGAGACAGTCCGGGTCGTGGCCCGCCGCGGCCCGACCACAATTGCCCAGACCAGGCACGGGCTGGTGATGGCCGCCGCGGGTGTCGACAGCTCGAACACCGCAGCAGGGACGGTCGTCCTGCTACCCGAAGACCCTGACGGGTCGGCGCGACGCCTCCGCAAGTCCATCGGCGACCTGACCGGCGCCAACATAGGCGTCCTGATCACCGACACGATGGGCCGCCCGTGGCGCAACGGCCAGACCGACACGGCGATCGGCGCGGCAGGCGTGCTGCCGCTGCGAGATCATCGCGGCCAGCCGGACAGCTTCGGCAACGTCCTCGAGGTCACGGTCGCCGCAGTTGCTGACGAGATCGCAGCCGCGGGCGACCTCGTGAAGGGCAAAACAGACCAGGTCCCGGTCGCCATCGTCCGCGGCCTCGCCGAACTCGTGATTCCCGCCACCCCCGGCTCATCG
>DATELR010000137.1:0-7299 GCA_035276345.1 Streptosporangiaceae bacterium
CTGCTCGGGCGGCCCGGTCGCGACGATCGTGCCGCCGCCCGCGCCGCCCTCGGGACCGAGGTCGATCACCCAGTCGGCGGTCTTGATCACGTCGAGGTTGTGCTCGATCACGATGACCGTGTTGCCGGTCTCCACCAGGCGGGTGAGCACGCCGAGCAGCTTGCGGATGTCCTCGAAGTGCAGGCCGGTGGTCGGCTCGTCCAGGACGTAGATGGTCCGCCCGGTGGCACGGCGCTGCAGTTCCGAGGCGAGCTTGACCCGCTGGGCCTCGCCGCCCGACAGGGTGGGGGCGGGCTGGCCCAGCCGGACGTAGCCGAGCCCCACGTCCACCAGCGTCTTCAGGTGCCGGTGGATGGCCGGGACCGGCTCGAAGAACCCACTGGCCTCCTCGATCGGCATGTTCAGCACATCGGCGATCGACTTGCCCTTGTAGTGAACCTGCAGCGTGTCGGTGTTGTACCGGGCGCCGTGGCACACCTCGCACGGGACGTAGACGTCGGGCAGGAACTGCATCTCGATCTTGATGGTGCCGTCGCCCGAGCACGCCTCGCAGCGGCCGCCCTTGATGTTGAACGAGAACCTGCCCGGCTGATAGCCGCGGATCTTGGCCTCGGTCGTCTGCGCGAACAGCCGCCTGATGTGATCGAAGACGCCCGTGTAGGTGGCCGGGTTGGACCGCGGAGTCCGGCCGATCGGGCCCTGGTCGACGTGCACCACCTTGTCGAGCTGATGCATCCCGGTCACCTTGGTGTGCCTGCCCGGCACGATCCTCGTGCCGTGCAGCTCCTTCGCGAGCGCCGCATAGAGAATGTCGTTGACGAGCGTGGACTTACCCGAGCCGGACACCCCGGTCACCGCGATGAAGGTGCCGAGCGGGAAGCTGACGTCGATGCCCTGAAGGTTGTGCTCGGAGGCTCCCTTGACGGTGACTTCCTTTGATCGTGAGACCTTGCGCCGCTTGGCCGGCACCGGGATGCTCTCCCGGCCGGTCAGGTAGGCGCCGGTCAGCGATTCCTCGCTCGCCAGCAAGTCGTCCAGCGGACCCGATACCACGATCTGGCCGCCGTGCTCCCCGGCTCGCGGCCCGATGTCCACCACCCAGTCGGCCGCCCTGATCGTGTCCTCGTCGTGCTCGACCACGATCAGCGTGTTGCCGAGGTCGCGCAGCCTGAGCAGGGTGTCCAGCAACCTGTGGTTGTCCCGCTGGTGCAGGCCGATCGACGGCTCGTCCAGCACGTAGAGGACGCCGACCAGACCGGACCCGATCTGGGTCGCCAGCCTGATCCGCTGTGCCTCGCCGCCGGCCAGCGTGGCCGACGCCCGGTCCAGCGTCAGGTAGTCCAGCCCGACGTCGAGCAGGAACCCCATCCTGGCGTTGATTTCCTTGAGGACCCGCCCGGCGATCTGCTGGTCCCGCTCGGACAGCTCGAGGGTGCGCAGCAGCTTGGTCAGCTCGCCGATCGGCAGCGCGCAATACTCGGCGATGGACCGCCCGTCGACGGTGACCGCGAGCGTCAGCGGCTTCAGCCGGGTGCCGTGGCACGCCGGGCAGGGGACCTGCCGCATGAACCCGGCGTACCGCTCGCGGCTCGAGTCGCTCTCGGCCTCGGCGTGACGGCGCTCGATGTACGGGATCGCGCCCTCGAAGTTCGTGTAGTACGAGCGCTCCCTGCCGTACCTGTTCTTGTACTTGACGTGCACCTGGTCGCCGTAGCCGTAAAGCAGCGCCTTCTTGGCAGCGGCGGACAGCTTGGCCCACGGGGTGTTGACACCGAATCCGAGCGAAGATCCCAGAGCGTCCATCAGCCGCAGGAAATAGTCGTTGACGTGGCCGCCGCTCCAGACGCCGATCGCACCCTCGGCGAGCGACAGGTCAGGATCGCCGACCACAAGCTCGGGGTCGACTTCCATCCTGGTGCCGAGGCCGGTGCAGTCCGGGCAGGCACCCCAGGGCGAGTTGAACGAGAACGACCGGGGCTCAAGCTCTTCGAACGACAGGTCGTCGTACAGGCATGCCAGGTGCTCTGAGTACATCCGCTCCCGGTTGGGGTCGTCCTCTGGCAGGTCGACGAAGTCGAGCACCACGACGCCGCCCGACAGGCCAAGAGCTGTCTCCACCGAGTCGGTGAGCCGTCGCCTCGCCGACTCCTTAACCGACAGCCGGTCGACGATCACCTCGATCGTGTGCTTCTCGTACTTCTTCAGCTTCGGCAGCGTGCCAGCCGTCGCGTCATCGAGCCTGACCGTGACCCCGTCGACCCTCGCCCGCGAGTAGCCCTTCGTCTGCAGCTCACGGAGCAGTTCGGTGTACTCCCCCTTGCGGCCGCGGATAACGGGCGCAAGCACCTGGAACCTGGTGTCCTCGTCGAACTCCAGCACCCGGTCGACAATCTGCTGCGGCGTCTGCCTGGCGATCGGGCGCCCGCATTCAGGGCAGTGCGGCTTGCCGATCCTCGCGAACAGAAGCCGCAGGTAGTCGTAGACCTCCGTGACCGTGCCGACCGTCGACCGCGGGTTGCGGCTTGCCGCCTTCTGATCAATGGACACAGCCGGCGACAGCCCGTCGATGAAGTCAACGTCTGGCTTGTCCATCTGGCCGAGGAACTGCCTGGCGTACGCCGACAGCGACTCGACATAGCGGCGCTGGCCCTCAGCGAAAATTGTGTCGAAAGCGAGGCTCGACTTTCCCGAGCCAGACAGCCCGGTAAAGACGATCATGGCGTCCCTGGGCAGGTCCAGCGAGACATCCTTCAGGTTGTGCTCGCGGGCACCGCGGACTACCAGTCGTTCTGCCACTGTGCGCTCTGTTTCTCCTGGTCTGGGCGGCAAATCGGGGGGAAGACATGGGCTAGCAAGGCGCGCGCTCAATCGTAGCCGGGCCTAGTGACAATGTCCGGTCCTCGTGATCCGCCCGCAGGGCCGGCCGCAGGCTCCCGGGGCGCCCGCATAACAGGGGAAACGCCACATATAAACCACCCACGGTATCGCCGCAGGCAACCGCCTAGAATGCCCGCTTCCCCGTTTGCCCACTACCTACCAAGTAAGGCCGGGTAGTCGTTATTCCCCTCGGACCGAGCCCGCGGGAGGCCGCCGACTTTCGTGATCACGGCCAGGTAGTGGAAGATGGCACCCGTGACCGAGCCCACAGCGCCGCACGCGGTCGAGGCGACGATTGACCAGATCGCCGTAGCCGGTGACCGCCTTGCGGCAACCGCGTCCGCGCTCACCGACGATCAGATAACTGAACCATCGCTGCTGCCGGGCTGGAGCCGCGGGCATGTGCTCACTCACATCGCGCGCAATGCCGATGGCCTGCGCAACCTGCTGGTCTGGGCCGAAACCGGGGTGGAAACCCCGCAGTACGCGAGCCTGGAAGAACGCGATGGTCAGATCGATGCCGGAGCCAGCCGATCAGCAGACGAGCTCGCCGCAGACGTCTCTGAGAGCTCGCAGTCGTTCCTGGCTAAGGCGCGCGAGCTCACCGGGGAAGCCTGGACGGTGGAGGTTCGCGGTTTCCGCGGCCCGGCTCATCCCGGCTGGTTCACGCTCCATCGCCGGCTGGCCGAAGTGGAGATCCACCACGTCGACCTAGCAGCCGGATACGGGCCTGCTGACTGGCCCGACTGGTTTGTCACCGACATGCTGTACCGCGTTACCGGCCAGCTCTGGGGTAACCCGGATACGCCCAAGGCGATGGTGACTGACGCCGACACCGGCAGGCAGTTCTTCCTCCGCCAGGACGCCACCGCAGAGCTGGAGGTCACCGGGCCCGGAGCGGTTCTCCTCGCCTGGCTGCTCGGCCGCGACGACGGCGCCAGCCTGATGGCGGAGCCGCAAGGGCCGCTCCCGGACATTCCGCCGTACTGATCACTACCGAGAGGAAACCATGAGCTATACCGGCAACGTAACCGTCGGCGGCCCGCCGCAGAGCAGGGAGCTTCCCGGCCTGACCATCACTAAGGTCGCCGTCGGCCCCATGGACAACAACGCTTACCTGCTCCGCTGCACGAATACCGGTGAGCTCCTGCTGATCGACGCAGCCAACGAACCCGACACGCTGCTTGGCCTGATCGGCGACACGCCGCTCGCCACCATCGTGACCACCCACCGGCACGGCGACCACTGGCAGGCGCTGGAGGACGTCGCGAAAGCGACGGGTGCTGCGACGGTCGCGCACACTGACGACGCGCCGGCCCTCCCGCTATCGCCGACCCGGGCCGTTAGCCACGGTGACACGATCGGCGTGGGAGACGCCCAGCTGTCCGTCATCCACCTGCGCGGCCACACGCCAGGCAGCATTGCGCTCAGCTACGACGCGGGCGGCACGCTCGCCGACCAGCCGCACCTGTTCACGGGCGACTCGCTGTTCCCCGGCGGTCCAGGCAACACCGATCGCGACCCTGAGCGGTTCAACTCGCTGATCACCGACCTGGAGAACCGGATCTTCGCCGAGCTGCCCGACGGGACCTGGGTGTACCCCGGGCACGGCGGCGACACCACGATCGGCGCGGAGCGCCCGCACGTAGCTGAATGGCGCGCCCGCGGCTGGTGACCGGCGTCCCGCACCACCCCTCCGTGCCTGCGCGGGCCGACTTTGTCGTCGTCGGCGCGGGCGTCACGGGCCTGGCAGCAGCCTGGGCCCTGAACCGCCGTGACCGCGAGGTCGTCGTCCTTGACCAGGCACCCGTCGGCCACCTGGCCGGCGGTTCGCACGGCACGTGCCGGATCTTCCGGCGCGGCTACGACGACGCGTCGTATGTCACGCTGGCCGGCCAGGCGAGGGCACCATGGTCCGAACTCGAAGATGCTTGCGGCGAGCAGTTGCTGCACCCGACCCCGCAGCTCACGTTCGGGCCTCAGATGCCGTTGGTGCTGGCGGCCATGACGGCGGCCGGCGCGGCCTGCGAACTGCTTCCTGAGGCGGAGGCGCTCGCACGGTACCCAGGCGTGACGGTGATCGGCGAGACGCTGGTCGAGCTTGAGTCGGCCGTCATCGTTACCGACAGGGCGCTCGCCGGCCTCGCCGCCCTGGCCGGCCCGCCGGGATCGGTCAGGACCGGTGTCCGGGTCTCGGCGCTGGCCGACGACGGCCACGTCGTGCAGGTGCAGACCACTGCCGGTGTGATCGATGCGAGCGCGGTGATCGTTTGCGCTGGCCCGTGGACGTCCCGCCTGCTGGCGACCGCCGGGATCGTCGTCCCTGGCTCGGCCACACTAGAGCAGGTCGCCTACCTTGAGCCCGCAGCCGAGGCCCGCGTGCCGGAAATGCCGATCTTCGTCCATTACAGTCCCGAGTTTCATTACGGCTTGCCGGTGCCGAACTCGCGACGCTACAAGATCGGCATGCATCACTCAGGCTCGCCGGTCGATCCCGATCATCAGGAACAGGCTGCCGACGAAGAACTATGCATCCGAATCGAGCAGGCTGCCAAGCGGTTTCTGCCCGCATTCGAACCGCGCGCGGTCGCGATGGAACGGTGCATCTACGACAACAGTCCGGACACTGACTTCGTCCTAGACCGGACCGGGAACGTCGTGGTCGGAAGCGGGACATCAGGCCACGGTTTCAAGTTCGGCCCGTTGCTCGGTGAATGGCTCGCGGACCTCGCGCTGGGCGGCGCAGCGCCCCGCGCGCGATTCGCGCTCAGCAGGTTCTGACTAAAGGAGGCGAGAGTGGAGCTCATAGAACCCCCGCGCGTCGTCAAGCGATCCGACATGAGTTACCTCGGCATCCGCGTGGTGACGCCGTTCCGCGGCATGCTTCGCGTCCGCGATGAGCTGCTGACGGAGCTGAACGAATGGCTGAAGTCGCGCGGCGTCGAGGCGGGTCCGTACTTCCTGCGCCTGAACGTCATCGACATGGCAGGGCCGATGGACCTCGAAGTCGGAGCCGTCACCAAGGACGCGACGGCGGGCGATGAACGCGTCACGCAAGCGGTCTTGCCCGCTGGCGAATACGCGACGTTGACTTACCGCGACCACGCCAGGCGAGCCAACGGAGCGCTCATCGACTGGGCGGCCGCGAATGACGTTCGCCTCGACAGTCATGTCGAGCCCGACGGTGACCGGTTCGCCTGTCGGTATGAGGCATACCTGACCGACCCCTTCACCGAGCCACGAAAGACCAAGTGGGAGGTAGAACTTAACATCCGGGTGGCCGGCTGACCAAAGGAGCGGTTCTCAGCCAGTCTGCTTGGCGAGCTTCGCCTTCATGCCCTCGAGGACGCAGTCAAGGCCGAACTCGAACCTCGCGTCCCTCGTCTCCTCCGCGTCAGGGTCGACGTCATCCCGCATGATCCGCAGGAAGTTCTGGAACATCCCGGTCGCTTCCAGGCGCGCCCGCCACTGCTCCAGCTTCGAGCCGACATCGGATTCGGAAGTAACCCACTCTTCCTGCTCGCTCTGCGTCCGCAGCTCGCCGAGCTCGCGCACCACGGCCCCGAGCACGTAGGTGTTCACAGTCTGCAGAACGTTGATCGCCGTCTCGGTGTCGAGATCCAGGCAATCGAGCGTGGCCAGCGACTTGTCCAGATTGCGCAGCGTGTTCGGGCCCAGCGGTGGCCGGGCGGCGATGAAGTCGATCACCCACTTGTGCCTGAGCAGCACTTGTCGCTGGCTGCGGGCTTGCACGCGCAGATCCGCCTGCCAGTCTCCGGTTGGCTCGGGCACCACCATGTCGGCCATCAGCGCATCGAGCATCAGCTCAAGCAAATGCTCCTTGCTCGCCAGGTGCCAGTAGAGCGACATGGCGCCTGCCCGCAGCACCTGAGCGATCTTCCGCATGCTGACGGACTCAGCGCCCTCGGCATCCGCGATGGCGATCGCGACGTCGACGATCTCTGCCCGGCTCAGCCCTGAGCCCGCCCTGCCTCGGCCGCTATGGTCTCCGTGGCCACGCGAGCCGGGACGTCCGCGCAGGTCGTTTCCTTGCCTGCCGCGGCCGCGCGCCTGACCGCGCGCCTGGTCCGGGCGGCCAGGCAGGTCACCACCAGGCCGGCCCCTCCCGCGGGCGAGCTGCTCACGGAAGGCTGCCGCCGGGCCAAACGGCGGCCAGAGTTCGTCATCGACGGCCATCGAACTTCCTATCGCGGGTGGACGACTCCAACCCTAACGGCTTGACTCTCGTACATCGTACTGTACAGTACGGCGTACGAGACGATAGTCGTACGCCGTACTGGAGACATCTGATGAGCGAGACCATGGCTCTTGAGGCAAGCGGCCTCGAGAAGGCCTTCGGGGGTACCAAGGCGCTGGATGGCGTCGATTTCGAAGTTCCGCGCGGCTCGATCCTTGGCATGC
>DATELR010000138.1:0-4220 GCA_035276345.1 Streptosporangiaceae bacterium
CGGCAAGGCACAGCAGGTGCGCACCCTGATCATCAGGGACTTCCAGGCCGCCTTCGAACAGGTGGACGTGCTGGTATCGCCGAGCACGCCGACCACGGCGTTCCCGCTCGGCGAGCGGGTGGACGACCCGCTGGCCATGTACTACAACGACCTGTGCACCATCCCGGCCAACCTGGCCGGCAACGCCAGTGCGTCGTTCCCGGTCGGGCTGGCGCCCGAGGACGGTCTGCCGGTCGGCCTGCAGATCATGGCGCCGGTGCTCGCCGACGACCGGCTGTACCGGGTTGGCGCCGCGTTCGAGGCCGCGCTCGACCAGCGCCGGGGTTACCGGCTGCTGGATGAGGCGAAAGGCATCGAGGGCGCTGCTGACAAGAGCGCGGAGGCAGGACGATGAGCGGCACGGTTCCTTTTGAGGAGGCCGTAACCCGGTACGACCCGGTGATCGGGCTCGAGACGCACGTGGAGCTCGGCACGAGATCGAAGATGTTCTGCGGCTGTCCGACTGAGTTCGGCGCCGAGCCGAACTCAGCCGTCTGCCCGGTGTGCCTAGGCCTGCCAGGGTCGCTGCCGGTGATCAACAGGGCAGCCATCGAGTACACGATCCGGATCGGCCTGGCGCTGAACTGCTCGATCGCGAGCTGGTGCCGGTTCGCCAGGAAGAACTACTTCTATCCTGACATGCCAAAGAACTACCAGATCTCGCAGTACGACGAGCCGTTGTGCACGGACGGCTGGCTCGATATCGAAGTGGATCATGAGCACGTCAGGGTCGGCATCGAGCGCGTCCACCTGGAGGAAGACACCGGCAAATCCCTGCATATCGGCGGGTCAGGGCGAATTCACGGGGCTGACTACTCGCTTGTGGACTACAACAGGGCCGGGATCCCGCTGGTCGAGGTGGTCACGAAGCCGGTGCCAGGGACAGGGGCGCTCGCGCCCGCGGTGGCCAGGGCGTACGTGACCGAGCTGCGCGACGTGATGCGTGCGCTCGGCGTCTCCGATGTCCGGATGGAGCAGGGCTCGCTGCGCTGCGACGTCAACACCTCGCTCACGCCCGCAGGGTCGGCAGAGTGGGGAACGAGGACTGAGACCAAGAACGTCAACTCCCTGCGCTCGGTTGAGCGGGCGGTCCGTTCCGAAGTCGAGCGGCAGGCCGCAGTTCTTGATGACGGTGCCCGCGTCGTCCAGGAGACGAGGCATTTCCACGAAGACAACGGGACAACGACGGCCGGGAGAAGCAAGGAAGAGGCGCAGGACTACCGGTACTTCCCTGAGCCTGACCTGGTGCCGCTCGAGCCGGCGCCCGAATGGGTCAAGGAGATCGGCTCGGCGCTCCCCGAGCTGCCTTCCGCGCGGCGGGCCAGGCTGCAGTCCGAGCTGGGCCTCGGCGATGCCGACATGACCGCGTTGCGCAACGCCGGCGCACTCGACCTCGTGGCCGAGACGGTGGCCGCTGGTGCCTCACCTGAGCAGGCGAGGAACTGGTGGCTGACCTCGCTGTCCGAGCGGGCGAAGGCGACGGGCACCGAGCTTGCCTCCTTGCCGGTCACACCCGCGCAGGTCGCCAGGATCTCCGCCTTGGTGGAGTCGGGTGAGCTGAGCAACCGGCTCGCCAGGCAGGTTCTCGATGGCGTGCTGGCAGGCGAAGGATCGCCCGATGAAGTGGTGGCCGCCCGCGGTCTTGCGGTGGTCACCGACACTGCCGTGCTTGCGGCAGCGGTCGATGAGGCAATCGCCGCCAATCCTGACGTCGCCGCGAAGGTCCGTGGCGGCAAGGTGGCCGCGGCGGGCGCGCTGATCGCCGCCGTGATGAAGGCGACGCGCGGCCAGGCCGACGCCGCGAGCGTGCGCGAGCTGATCCTGCAGCGTCTCGGCCAGGCCTGATTTGCGAGCGAACCCGCTGATAAGCGGGCCTGTTCATACAGGCACGGTCAGATACTGAGCGTGCCTTCAGGACTTTGTCGTCGGGCGTACGTCTTTCCTCAATCGAAGCGTGACCTCAGGCACGTAAAGTCGGCCTAGTCGCTCCGAAGCGCACAGCACCTCTAGCAGGCGGCAGTCACGCAGGAGCGAGCCGGCATCAGTAGGCCGGAAGCGATCGGTGAGGACCCAACGGCGGGACCCACCTCAGTAATGAACGCGGTGCTGGTCGGCGGCTGCCCGGCGCCGCAATCGGGGTTCCAAGCAAGTTATGAGGACGAGCTAGAAGTCATGGCACGATCAGGTGGGGATTGGGGCGGGCGGTGAACGACGCCATGGTCGCCTGGGCGGCCATCTGGGCGGCAGTGGCCGTCGTGGCGTTCGCCCGGCTGCTTCGTGCGTCGGGTCGACCCGAACCTTCCGTCAGAAATGGATATCGGTGGTTTGGCGTGGCCGCGGTGTGCACTGCGGCGGGCGCCATTGTTCAGCAAATGTTCGGCGGGCTGGCCGGGGGAGCCCAGCCGCTGCGCCTTGCCGATCTGATTAGCCTGGCGGCCTTGCCGGCGCTCGCGATCGGCCTGGCAACCTTGACGTCGGGGCTCGCTCCCGGCGAACGCGGAGCCGGCGACGCCCGCCAGGGTAGAACGGCGTGGGGCCTGCTGCTCGATAGCTGCCTGCTCGTTAGCGCGCTGTTCGTGGTGCTCCTCGCCACGCTGTTCGGCCCTGACTACATGCCCGCGGAGATCGGGAGAGCAGCTTTCGCGCTGGCGCTCATCCGCCCCGTGGCAGATCTGGTCGCGCTCGGCATGGTTCTGCGCTTCTTCATGCGAAGCTTCCGGCTGACGCTGCCTCCGGTCATGGCGCTCGTCGCCATCATCGTGGCTGACTCGCTCGCCGTCGCAGATCGAGCGGCCGGTGACGTGCCAGGCCTCGGCTCGAAGGTGGCCGTCACGGCGGCGCTGGTTTTGTTTGCGCTCACGCCAACCCATGGTGCGGTCGGGGCCAGTACGCGCGGACTAGCGGCGGTGGTGACCGCGCCGGTGACGAGGCTGGTGGGCTCTGACCGGTCGTGGAAGAGTCCGGCGACCGTTGCCGCGCTCGCGGCAACCGCGGCCGCCGCCTTCGCGGTGACCGCCTTCGCGATCGCCGGCCGTCCGTTGCTGCCACGGCCGCTGGCCGCCGCGGGCTCAGTCGTCGTGCTGCTTCTTGTCATCCGCCTCGCTGGACTGACCAGGCAGGCGTCGGCCGTGGCCGATGCGGCACAGGAGTCTGACTGGATGTTCCATGCGCTGGCGGGCGCAACGAGCGATGCAGTGCTGATCTGCGATCTGACCGGCACTGTCGAATACGCCAGCGATGCGGTGCGGGAGTTCGGTTACGGCCCGGAGGCACTCACTGGCCGGCAGCTGACCGACTTCGTCCACCCCGAGGACCGGCGGGCCGCGATCGGGGCCGCGCTCGCCGGACAGAGCGCGACCGGCACAGCGACATTCACCGGACGGGTCAGGGGAGCGGACGGCTCCTGGCGGCATGTCGAGTCCGCCCTGTCGCGCTACGGGCAGGCCGGCGAACCCGCCAGGCTGCTCATCACGGCGCGAGACGTCAGTGACCGGGTCGCGCTTCGCCGTCAGCTCACCCAGCTGACCTACCACGACGGGCTGACCGGGCTGCCGAACCGTGCATATGTCGAAGAGCGGGTCAGGGAAATGGCGGTCGGCCCGGTGGCGGCCGCGGCCGAAGGTGCCGGCGGCTCGAGCGCTGAGCCGGTGCCCGGTCGCGCCGAAGTTGCTGGTGTCATCCTCGTCGATTTCGACGGCTATGCCACGGTGAACGATATCGCCGGACACGCTGGCGGCGACCTCATCCTCGCTCAGGCTGGCCGTCGGCTGCGCGCGGCGGTGCCGCTGACCGCGACGGTCGCGCGTTGGGCCGGAGACGAGTTTGCCGTCCTGCTCGGCACCGAGCCTCCCGAGTTGGGCTTGGCCGCCACCGGCCAGGAGATAATCGAGCTCGCCGAGCGCCTGGCCGGACTCATCGCGAGCGAGCCGTTCAGCGTGGCCGGCAAGGAGATCGCGCTGACTGCAAGCGTGGGCGTCGCCATGGCTCCTGCGAACCGCCCAGGGGACGTGCTCGGCAATGCGCAGACCGCTCTGGCCAAGGCGCAGGAAGCAGGCGTCGGCAGGGTGGAGATCTACGCACCGGCGATGCACGCCGAAGCAACCCGACGCCTGGAGCTGACCGAGGACCTGGGGCGCGCCATCGCCGAGCAGGCGCTGGAGATCGAATTCCTGCCGGTCATG
>DATELR010000139.1:0-19794 GCA_035276345.1 Streptosporangiaceae bacterium
CCGGCATCACCAGTCGCCAGGCGTACCAGGTCTCAGGCCAGCCATGAACCAGCAGCAGCGGCGGACCACTGCCGCCAACGACGGCGTGCTGACGCAGTCCGCCCGCATCGATATATCGGCTCGTGAAGATGTCGCTGAATCCCGCGGGGAGGTTCGGCGCGCCAGCAACGGAGCCGGGCCCCTGCGGAGTGGGCAGCGTGGTGGAAGACGAGCTCATGACGATCTCCATTCGCAAAGACCTGACGGACGCAAGCAGAAGCTGGAATGGTCATCGTCGGCCAGCCCGGCGAGTGCATCAGATGCTTGCATGACGGGGCGACGATCGTCGTCGATGGCGCCGTTTCCGTCTGCATGCCCGGTTCTGCGTTGCTCAATCCTCAGCCGGACCTGGTCTAGAGCTGGCGACGGCACCTTTCTTAAGTCGCCTTAAGGAACGCTTTCGGTCGGCCTGAGCCTCGCCTGATTCCTTGAGTGCTAGCCCATGAACCCAACGAGGAGGGCTGGCATGCATAACAGAACACGGATGATTGCTGCCGTTGCAGCAGGCACGGTAGCTCTCGGTGCCGTCAGCACGGCCGCTGCGGTGGCGTCGACGGCAGACGGGAAGCCGGGTGCCCACTCGAAGACCGCGTCGCCCGGCGGGAAGGGCGGCGGCGCGAGTGATCTGGCTGCCCGGCTAGGCGTTTCGCCGGCCCGTCTCGATCATGCGATCCGCGCGGCCAAGATCTCGCTGAGCAAAGGTAACGTCAAGCCGACTGAGCGCCAGTTCGAGGCCGCGCTTGCCAGGATCCTCGGGATACCGCTGGCGCGGGTGCAGCAGGCATTCCCGGCCGCGATGTCGGGCGGCTCCAAGGCCGCTCGCGCCAAGGCCGCCAGCTCCAAGGCCGCTGCCTCCAAGGCCGCTGGTTCGAAGGCCGCGACACGCGCTGCCAACCACGCTTTTAGCGTGGCGGTGGCCCGTGAGCTGCAAGTCAGCACGGCCCGGGTCGACATGGCGTTGCGTCCAATGTTCGCAGCAGGCTATGCCGATCCATCGACGCCGGCGTTCGCGGCGGCCGCCCGATCGCTCGGCGTGAGCATCCATCAGCTTTCAGCTGCGCTCGTCCACGCCAAGGAGAGCCTGGCCGCCGGGCAGTGAAACGGTCCTGAATGCCGGTTTAAGGACGGTGGGCGATACTGGCCGGGTGCGGGTGCTCGTAGTTGACGATGACGAGGCAGTGCGCAGCGCATTGACCCATGCCTTGCATCGCGACGGCTACGAGGTGTCCACGGCGGCCGACGGAACAACCGCTCTGACCAGCCTGCTGCGGAACCGGCATGAAGCCATCGTGCTCGACGTCCTCATGCCGGAGCCCAGCGGGCTCGAGGTGTGCCGCGCGATCAGGGCGCGCGGCGACGACACCCCGATCCTGATGCTGACCGCCAGGGACCTGGTTTCCGACCGGGTCGCCGGGCTGGATGCTGGCGCCGACGACTACCTGGCGAAACCGTTCGCTCTCGAGGAACTGCGGGCGCGGCTGCGCGCGCTGTTGCGGCGCAGCGGTGCGGGCGCGGACCTGCTCCGGTTCGCAGATCTCGAACTCGATCTAGCGGCATTTCAGGCACGTCGCCGCGGCACGCAACTGCAGTTGACCAAGACTGAGCTCGCCCTGCTCGAATTGTTCCTGCGCAACCCCGGCCGCGTGCTTTCCCGGACCCAGATATTCGAATCAGTGTGGGGATACGACTTCGGCCCGGAATCAAACGGGCTGTGGGTCTATATCAGCTACCTGCGGCGGAAGATGGGCGAGCCACGGCTGATCCAGACGGTGCGCGGGCTCGGCTACGTCCTGCGGGAAGAGAAATGAGCCTGCGCACAAGGGTCGCGATCGCCGTGGGTGTGGTTGTCTTCTGCACGCTGGCGATCGTGGCGGCCGTGGTGTATCCGGCCGTGGGCGCGAATCTGCGCGGAAAGAACGACCAATCTCTGGTGCAGGTTGCCGAGCAGGCGCCGAACATAGCGGCAAAGTTCAAGCACGCACATGCTCCGCTGGGGCAGCTCGTCCCGTTCGGCAAGACGCAACTGCAGATTCTGCCTGATGCCAAGGTCGGCCCGACCGACGGATTCGTGGACATCACAGCTCTTGACGTCCGCGTGGCGGCCGGGAAGGACGGGCCGTATTTCAAGGACGAGACCTACAAAGGCGTTGATTACCGCATCTACACGATGCAGTTTCCTGGCAATCGCGGAGTGCTGATTCGCGTTGCCCAGCCAGCGCAGGATGCTTCATCCACGCTGACAGCGCTTGCCTTGCTGCTCGCTGTGCTTGTCCCATGCGGCACGATTGGCGCCGCGCTGGTTGCTCGGTTGGCCGCGGGCCGGGTGTTGCGCCCGGTCGGTCAGCTCACCGAAACCGTGGAACGGATCAGAGCCACCGGAGACCTCAGCGCGCCAATAAGGACACCAGGTCAAGACGAGATCAGCAGGCTCGGGCAGGCATTCGCCGCGATGACGGCCGCGCTGGACGAGTCGGTAGCTGCGCAACGACGGCTGGTCGCCGATGCATCGCACGAGCTGCGCACTCCGCTAACCAGCCTCACGACCAACCTCGAGCTGCTGGCCGAAAAACCAGACGACCCCAACGCGGCGGCACTTGCCGCGGCAGCGGTGAGCGAGGCAGGTGAGTTGCGCGTGCTGATCAACGACCTGGTCGAACTCGCGCGTGACGGACAGACCTCGTTCCACGCCGAGGACGTCCGGCTGGATCTGGTCGCAGAACGGGTCGCCGCGCGGGCCTCGGACCGGACGCCGATGGTGAGGTACGAGCTCAACTGCCAGCCGACCTTGGTCAGCGGCGATCCGGACGCGCTGGAACGGGCAATCGGCAATCTGGTCGACAACGCGCTGAAATGGAGCCCGCCCGCCGGGCGTATCCGCATCTCGGTGGCAGGCGGCGCGGCCGAGGTCATCGACGAAGGGCCCGGCGTCCCCCCGGAGGATTTGCCACACATCTTCGACCGGTTCTACCGGTCGGCACAAGCGCGGGCGCTACCCGGCTCGGGCCTCGGGCTCGCGATCGTGCGCAGGATCGCCGAGATGCACGGCGGCACTGCTGAAGCAATCCCGATGGAGCAAGGGATGAAGTTCCGCATCAGCTTGCCGGAGATCATCGTTGAGCCGCCCACCGCAACACCGCGAGCGGAGCGTCATGCCATGACTCCGGTCCATTCAGGCGGTAATGGGCTTACGCAACGTCAGATCGAGGAAGAACGGCGTTGATACCCATTCGTAGCCGCCCGTCTTAGCGGCCCGAAGATCACTCACGAGTTCGTCGACCTGCTGCTCAGTCGCGACACCCGAGGAAATGGCACGTTCCTTCGCTGCCGACAGGGTGCTCGCATGGAGCTCGAAGCCGAGCTCCGGGTCAACAGTCGTGAAGCATCCATCGACCGCAACGACGTCAAGGCCCGCCGCACGCGCCGATCCTGCGAGCCCGTCGACGGAGCCGTGCGGCACGCCTCCTGCCCGTTCCACCACCTGATAGGTCAGATCCCAGTAGGCGCCAAGCGCGTCATGCTTCGGGTGTGATTGCGGCGGCGGGTTGCGCAGCGCCTCTTGCGCCACCACCCAGCCGCCGGGGCGAAGCAGGCTCGCGATGTGGCTAAGGGTCCGTACCGGATCGGGCTGGTGCATCAGGAAAAGCCGCGTATACGCCAGGTCGAACGGGCCGCCCACGGCAGCCGTGCCCAGCTCGTGGATGTCACCAGCAAACAGGTCCACGTTGCCTAGCTCGAGCGCCCCCACCACCGAGCGGGCTCGCTGGATGGCCGGCTCGCTGAGGTCGACGCCTACTACCCGCCCGGTCGGGCCCACCATTTCAGCCATGACGGCGAGCCCGCCGATCGGACCGCAGCCACATTCGATGGCATGCCAGCCTTCCTCGATGCCGACCCGGCGGAACGCTGCCCGAGCGAGCCCTCGCGATGACTCAGCAACGCCCAGCAGCCGCCGTAGATCGTTGTCGCTGCCATCGAGGATGTATCGCTTGACGCGATCAGCGATCGCTTCAGCCATAACCGGCTCCCTTTGCTGTTGCGACCCTGTGAAGGGCTTGTGTCCTCTTGTGCAGAGCGACTGCACAACGGCTTGATACACCTAGCGCGGAATCGGGGCGATAGCCCACAATGCTGCTGTGCCACATCGGTTCCCCGCCTTGCTCGCCGCACCTGCACCTCAGAAAGGACAGCTCTGGCTGACCGGAGCCCGGTTGCTCGACGGCACCGGCGGGCCGGTCCGCGACGACGTAGCCGTCCTCGTCGACGACGGGATAGTCCGCCGCATCGGCCGCGCGTCCGAACCTTGTCCGGAAGGGGCCCGGCCGCTGGACGTCGGGCAGCGGACGGTCATGCCAGGGCTGATCGAAGCCCACACGCACATCTTGACCGAGACACCGCAGACGTTGCGTGGCGCCGAGCCGTTCCTCCACGGGACCCCGACCCATTTCCTCCAGGCCGAACTGCGCGAGTTCTTGCGCATGGGCGTCACCACCGTCAGATTCACCGGTGCCCAGGCTGAATGGCCGCAGGAGGCCCGCCAGGCCATGCGCTACGGCGCATTCCGCGGACCGCGGCTGCTGACCTGCGGAAAGATCATTTCGGCAACCGCGCCAGGCGGCCGGTTCTACGGCACGATGTACCGCGAGGCGGACGGGCCGGACGACATGCGGCGGGCGGTCCGCGAGCAGATCCGCGCCGGGGCCGATTTCGTCAAGATCATGACCACCGGAGCCAGGTCGAACGAACTGGAAGACCCCGACCCGCTGCAGGTCACCCCTGCCGAGCTGGCGGCGGTGGCCGACGAGGCGCATCGGATGGGCTACCGCCTGTCCGCGCACGCCGAAGGCAACGCTGGATCCGAAGCGGCGATCATGCACGGCGCTGACACCATCGAGCACGGCATCTTCCTGCACCAGCGGCCTGATCTGCTGGACCTGATGGCCGAAAACGACCAGGTGCTAGTCCCCACGCTTTCCGGCTACTACTGGATGGCCGGCCTCGGAGAGGTAGTCGATCCCGCCGCGGCGGAGCGGGTGCCTGAGATGCCGCCAGAGCTCGTCGAATTGGCCAATATCAATCTGGCAAACGGATCGGCCTCGATGCGGGCGGCCCGTGATGCTGGGGTGAAGATCGCGCTCGGCAGCGACATGGAAGTCAGCGTCGGACAGGAGATCCAGCGGATGATCTTCCACGGACTGACGCCCGCCGAGACCATCGTGGCAGCTACACGTACCGCCGCGTACGCGCTGGGCCTCCAGGAGTACATCGGCACCGTCGAGGAAGGCAAGCTCGCCGACCTGCTGATCGTCGACGGCGACCCGCTAACAGCTCCCGAGCTGCTGGCCGATTCCGCGCAAATCTGGCTCGTGCTCCAGCTAGGTGTCCCGGTTGCCGGGCAGGCGCTCGAGCGGGAAATCCCGGCTTAGGCGGCCGCCTTTGGCCGGTCCATCAGGAAGGGCTGCGAAGATGCGGGCACAACGTCTTATCCGCCGAACTTTCAGCCTGGCTGGAACGCTGCTGATCGCGGCTGGGGTCGCAGCAGTCCCGGTGGCCAGCGCTCAGGCGACGGTCCGCGCTACCCCGGCGGGCGTACTCCATGGAACCGGCGTGCTCAACGACGTTGTGACTATCTCACCGAGGAACGTCTGGGCCGTCGGGCACTCTGGCATGCTGAACCACCCCAAGACCCTCATCGAGCACTGGAACGGGACCACCTGGCACCGGATCTCGGTGACCCCCGAAGCCGGGTGGCTCAACGGTGTCGCAGCCACATCCGCCCACGACGTATGGGCGGTCGGTTTTTCCCACGCCAAGCCGGTCATCCTCCACTTCGGCGGGACCAGATGGCGACGCGTTGCCAGCCCGGAGGTAAGCGGTTCCAGGGCCTTCCTTGGCAGTGTCACGGCGCTCTCGCCGCGTAACGCGTGGGCTGTCGGAGGCACGATAAGCAAGACGCTGATCGAGCACTGGAATGGCACAACGTGGAGGCGGGTGGCTAGCCCGTCGCCGCAGGGGCAGGAGCTGCCGTGGCTCGGCGGGGTCGCCGCCGCTTCCGCGAACGACGTCTGGGCGGTCGGAGGCCTCAACAAGGCACTCATCCTGCACTGGAATGGCACCAGGTGGCGGCAGGTGCCCAGCCCGGTGACCGTAGCAATGCTCAATGACGTCACGGCGATCTCCGCCAAAAACGCGTGGGCCGTCGGAGCAGACCGTCGAGGGACGCTCGTCTTGCACTGGAACGGCGTGGCCTGGCACCGGGCGCGCAGCCCAGCTGTCCGGAGCGGGGCCGGGCTGATCGGGATCTCGGGGACCTCCGCGCGCAATCTGTGGGCGGTTGGCGCTAGTAGCGACTTGATTATCACGAGCTCGCAACGCGCAGGAGTAGGTGTCCGCACAGCAGGTACGGCGCCGATCAGTTCCTCACGATCAGCATCTAGGCCCTTGATCCTGCACTGGAACGGAACCGCCTGGCGGCGCATCAGGACGCCGGTTCCCGCGAATGGCGGCCAGCTCATCGCCGTGTACACGGTGTCCGGGCGGAACGCCTGGGCCGTCGGGTGTACGAAGAACTTCGGCAACCCCCAGGCCAAACCGCTCGCGCTGCACTGGAATGGCGCCAGGTGGAAGTGACCCGCCACTGACTTAGCGATCCGGCGAGCACGGATTTGACGTCCCGCTGCGCACCCATCTAGGTCGGCGCGGCGTCCCCGGCCGATTCCGCTCGCTGTATCGCGCGCATGGCGCCGATGAACAGCCTCTCCTGCCCGAAGGCGAACTGTGCGGCTCGAATGCCCGCAGTCGCCGCCGCGTCGCTCAGCAAGCCACTCGGCCGGCCGTACATCCGCCGCGCCCAGCCCGGAAGGGTTGAGACAGCCAGGATGCTGACCGGCGGCAGCCCGAACTTCAGCACGCGGTTGCCGTCGGGTACCGGAGGATGCAGCGTCAGGCGCAGCGCTTCCCTCGCTTCGTCGCAGGCGTGCAACTTCGGCCGGATTTCGCGGTAGTAGGTGTCGAGTTCAGCTATCGAGGCCGGCGCCGCGGCACGATCTATGCCGATCAGCTCTGCGCTTGTGCGCTGCTCGCCGACAAAGGCGTCGAGTTCAGCCGCGGTGAACGACAGGTTGCTGCGCCGGGCTATGTCGATGGCCGACGCGACTTCGCCGCAGTGCACCCACAGCAGCAACTCGGGGTCGTCTACTCGGTACCGGGTGCCGTCAGCGTCAGTGCCCGTGAGCGTGTCGTGAATCTTGCGAACGCGGCGTCCTGCGGCCTCCGCCTCGGCAGTGGTGCCGAACGTGCGTGCCTCAATGAACATCCTGGTTCGCCTCAGCCTGGCCCAGGCGTCTATCGGATCCGTGATGGTCGGCGCGTTCTGCAACGTTCCGCGTATCACTCTGGGATGCAGTGCCTGCAGGTACAGAGCCCTGATAACGGCCACCCACATGATCCGGCGACTCATGATGCGCCAGGTCACCGAGGCGGGACCGAACAAGCCGTGATCCTCCCTGGCAGGATCATCCGGACTTGTATAGGTGTAGGGCATGGAACGCATCTCTTCCCCCGCGCTGCTCTAGCCTCCACAGGCCGACCGCCTCCATGCTAGGAACGCCCGGCCGTCATCGTCTGCGAAAGGAACGAGCCCTATATGAAGCTGTATACGCGCAAGGGGGATTCCGGTCGGACGAGCATCTGGGGCGGGCGCCGTCTCAGCAAAGATGACCCTCGCATGGAAGCGATCGGCGCAGTAGACGAGTGCAATGCCGCGATCGGCTCAGCGATGGCAACCGCGCTGCCGGGAGAATTGAACAACATGCTCCGGACGGTGCAGGCACGGCTATTCGTCGTCGGCAGCGAACTCATGGCCCCTGATCGCACCGGCAGCGGCAGCAACCTGCCGCGGCTCGATGAGAGCGATGTGTTCGATCTCGAAGCGGCTATCGACTCGCTTGAGTCGCAGCTGCCGGAACTCAGGAACTTCATCCTCCCTGCAGGCGGCGCGGCAGCGGCAGCGTTGCACGTGGCAAGAGGGGTCTGCCGGCGCGCCGAGCGGCGGGTGGCCACGCTGAATCGGGTCGACGACGTCGTACCCGTAGTGCCTGCCTACCTGAATCGTCTCGCTGACCTGTTGTTCGTGGCGGGACGCTATGCCAACAACGCGGCTGGTATTCCTGACGCGGTATGGAGCGGCCAGGCCAGCCGGTGACGAGGCGCATCCCCGACCACCCGCCCACCTAGCCGCTGAGTCCTGACGACGGCGACTGCCCGGCTGCACGCGGGGCGACCAGGCCGGTCTGGTAGGCGAAAACGACCAGCTGGGCTCGGTCGCGGGCGCCGAGCTTGATCATCGCGCGGCTGACGTGGGATTTGACGGTGGTGGGACTGAGCACCATGGTCTCGGCAATCTCGTCGTTCGACAGGCCATGCGCGACCAGGGCTACCACCTCTCGCTCACGGTTGGTGAGAGTTTCCATTCCGACGGCCGCGATCGCATCTGGCGGCCGAGCGACGAACTCGCCGATCAGGCGGCGGGTGACTGCAGGCGACAACAGCGCATCCCCGAGCATGACAACCCGCAGCGCCTGCAGCAGCTCAGCCGGCTGGGTGTCTTTGAGCAGGAATCCGCTTGCGCCCGCGCGCAAAGCACGGAAGATGTATTCGTCGAGGCCGAAATTGGTCAGAACTACTACTCGCACGCTGCCTAGCCGTTCGTCCGCGACGATCTGCCTGGTTGCCTCAAGCCCGTCCAGCACCGGCATCTGAATATCCATGAGCACGATGTCCGGACGGTGCTCGACGGTTAGCGCGAGCGCTTCCTGCCCGTCCGCGGCCTCGGCGACCACGTGCAGGTCATCTTCCGCGTCGAGCAGCGACCGGATGCCGCTGCGGATCAGCGACTGGTCGTCGGCCAGCAGAATCCTGATCAAGCCGGGGTCCGCGCAGGAAGCTCGGCGCGCACCTGAAATCCGCCACCTGTCCGCGGTCCCGCCTGAAGGCCGCCGCCGAGGGCCGAGACACGTTCCCGCATTCCGATCAGGCCCAGCCCTGGACCTGACGGCCGGCTGCCGTTGACTGAACCGTTGCCGTCGTCGACGACCTGTACCGAGAGGGCTTCAGGCGTGTAATGCAGGAGAACCGACGCGCGGGCCTCGCCGGCGTGACGGCTGACGTTGGTGAGCGCCTCCTGCACGATCCGGTATGCAGCCTGATCCACTTCTGGCGGAAGCGACCGCTCGGTTCCCGTCACGGTCACTTTCACCGGCAGGCCGGCTGCGCGAGCGCGCGTCACCAGGCTGTCCAGATTCTTGAGGCTGCTGCCGTCGCCCTCCTCCTCGCTGCGCAGCACACCGAGCGTCGCGCGCAGTTCCCGCACGGCGTCGGCGCCCGCCTCTTCGATCGCTAGCAGCGCGGGCGGCACATCCTCGCCGCGTTTGCGCGCCAGGTGCACGGCCACGCCGGTCTGGACCTGGATCACCGAAATGCTGTGCGTCAGGGAATCGTGCAGCTCACGCGCGATGCGCAGCCGCTCCTCCATCGCCATCCGCCGGGCAGCTTCGTCCTTGGTCCGCAGCGCCTCCTCCGCGCGCTGCTCAACCTCCCGCACGTGCAGCTGCCACATGCGGAACGTCACGACCATGACGCCCGCCGAGATGAGCCATCCGGCCGCGTAGAACCCCTTTCGGCCCCGATCCGTGTGCATTGTTCGAGCGTACGCGTCCTGCCAGCGAGCGCATCCTCCTGCAGTAGCGATTGCCAGCTACTTCCAGCGCAGTACCAAGTGTTCGGCGGCATCCCTGCCGACCAGGCGGAAATCGCTTCCTAGGCACGACGACAGCAGACCCTTTGGCCGGAAGCATCGATCGCATGGCAATGACGTCTTCAGCAACTCTCGACAGCGACAACGCCAGGGCCGCCAGCGACCAGATGGCCGCCCGCGTCTCATGGAAGCGCGACCTGAGCGCGGCCGAGTTGCTCTTCGATTGCCTACCTGACGCGCTCGACGTTCTGGGGATATGGGCGCAGCAGCCAGGCAAGCCTGACGCCACTCACGTCTGGGCGACCGCCGCAAGGACGGCATCGAGAGGTCGCGGCATGTGATCGAGGTCCAGTGATTCGACCAGCAGACGGGCGTAGCGCAGTTTGCGGCTGGCACCACTTCCCAGGAACCGGCGCATCTGGTCGTCGATCCGCCGGCCGCGCCATTCGGGTTGCCGCTGCAAGCTGCGGAACGAACCAAGGTCTCCCTGGGAGCTGAAGATCGCCTCGACGCTCGTGCTGCCGCTCGCGCGGAGCAGCTCATCCTCCAGGTCTTCGACGCAGACGTAGAAGCCCAGGCCCTCCATGTCTGCGCGGGTTTCGGGCGATCCGGCCCGGGCCCTGCTGAGTCCGCGCCGGAAGATCGGTTCTTCACCCAGATCGCATAGGCCGGCAAGTCTCAGCCCGGCCCCGCTCGGGCCAAGCTGGGTCAGATAGCGCGTGATCGCGGAAGCGCCGCCGATCGGCAAGACGACGACGCGTTCCTCGACGAGGTTCCGGCCGCGGCGGGCGGCGAGCGTCTCCAACGCGATCTGGTCGCTGATTCCCTCGACGAGCACCGCTCCCTGGGCGTCCTTCACCTTCGCGAGCGCTCGTACCGTCGCTTCGGTCGCCGCGGCAGGACCATTCACGTAACCCTCAAGGACCTGCCTTGCTATCTCTCGGCGCCTGGCGGGATCCATCGATGTCGTCTCTGCTGGACGGGAGTCGTCTTCAGCAGATATGTCTACCTTATGCCTAGGGCCGACGCGGACACGAGCGAACCCGTTCCGGTTCCGCGCGGTCGCGGCAGGATCATCTTCCTGCACGGCGCGTCCAGTTCTGGCAAATCCACGCTGGCCAAGGCGCTGCAGGCTGCGCTCGACGAACCCTTCTTGCACGTGTCGTCTGACCACCTGGTTAAGGCCGGCTTTCTCCCCGAACGACGCGATCACGGCGGCTCATTCGACTGGTGGCATCAGATGCGGCCGCGGTTCTTCGCCGGATTCCATCGCTGCCTGCCCGCCCTTGCCGACGCCGGCAACGACCTGATCGTGGATCACATCATCGAGTTCGCGTCGTGGCGGCGTGACCTGACAGTTCTCCTCGCAGGCCTGGACGTCTACCTGATCGGCGTCCATTGCGATCTCGACGAGCTCGACAGGCGCGAACGAGAACGCGGCGACCGGCGCCCTGGCGAGGGACGAACTCACGTCGAGATCGACGGCATTCACACCTTCGGGCCGTACGACCAGGAGGTGGATACGACGCCCGGCGTGACCGCCGAACTCGTCAGAGCCGTGCTCGCCGGCTGGCGACAGCGCGAACCCGATCAGAGCTGCTTTCGGGCGCCCGGGCGCTGAGGCATTGCTCGCCCTCCTCGACCTCTCGCCAGAAGCCATCGACGTCTTCGTTGAACAGATCCGGAGCCTCCTGGAACGGCAGATGAGCCTGCCCTACAAGTATCTCCAGCCTGGCTCGCGGAATGGCATCCGCGACGAGTCGCCCGACATGCGGCGGCGTAATGATGTCCTGCCCTCCCGCAAGGACGAGCGTTGGCACCCGGATCGACGCCAGACGATCAGCCGTGTCATGAGCGGCGAAAGCATCGAGGCCGCGCTGCAAGGCCTCAGCGGACGGCTTGTGCGGGAATGCCAGCGTCTCCTCGATGAACTTGTCCACCGCGCCGTCCTCGTATGACCTCGGGGTGTAGAGCCACAAAGCAAATGCCTCGAGAAAGGCGCGTTCGCTGGGCGCAGCCTCGGCCAGCCAGCGCAGGCAGCTACTGGCGGTCCGCATATAGGCGTCCGGGCGGTCCCAGGTACCGACGAGCACGAGGCTCCGAACGAGGACGGGATGCCGGAGCGCGAGTTCCTGCGCTATCGCACTGCCTCCGGAGAATCCGGCCACGTGAGCGGATGTGATCTCGAGCTCTCGCAGCAGGGCCGCGGCGTCGTCCGCCATGCTGGCCACCGACAGCGGCCCAGCGGGCAAAGGCGTGCGCCCGGCTCCTGGACTGTCAAAGGCCGTCAGCCGGTAACGATCCGCGAGCCCCTGCAGCTGGAACTGCCAGATCTCCGCTGGATCGCCCAGCCCTGCGATAAGAAGAACGTCTGGCCCGGCTCCTTGCTGCTCGACCCAAACCTCGACCGATCCGGCGCGCACGTGACCGCCCGTCACGACAGGCGCTCCAATCGGCTTGGCGCCGTTTGCGCGGGCAGCGAGACAGCTGAGGCGGGCACATCGAGTGCTTCTATCTCTTGCCAGAAGGCATCGACGCGGGCGTTGAAAATCCTGGGGACCTCCTGGAATGGCTGGTGGGCTTCTTCCACCAGTACCTCGAACCGCGCATCCGGTATGGCGTCCGCGACCACGCGCCCGTATCGGGGTGGCGTGATGATGTCCTGGCCTCCGGCGAGCACTAGCGCCGGCACGCTGATGTACGGCAGGCGGCCGACGGTGTCGTGCAGCATAAATGCGTCCAGGCTGCGCTGGATGGCGTCGGCAGAGGGCTTGTGCCGGAACGCCATCACCTGGTCGATGATCTCGTCCACCGTGCCGTCGTCGTGTGCGCGGCGAGTGTAAATCCACAGGTAGAACGCCTCGAGGAACGCGCGCTCGCTGGGAGCGATACCGGCTAGCCAGCGCCAGTAGGTCAGCACAGCCCGGAAGTATGCGTCCGCTCGCGACCATGTGCTCGTGAGGACGAGGCTGCGGACAAGATGCGGATGCCTGAGCGCGAGTTCCTGAGCGATCGCGCTTCCACCCGAGAACCCCGCGATATGTGCAGCCGGAATGTCCAGCGCCAGCATCAGCGCAGCGGCGTCGTCTGCCATGGTGGCAACTGACAACGGCCCGGCTGGCAACCGAGTGCGGCCCGCTCCCCTGTTATCGAAGGCTGTCAGCCGGTACCGGCCAGCGAGGCCGTCAAGCTGGGAGCGCCAGACTTCCGCTGGATCGCCGAGCCCCGCGATGAGCAGGACGTCGGGTCCGTCTCCGCGCTGCTCGGCCCAGATATCGATCTCTCCGGCGCGCACATGACCGCCCATTCCTCAGCCCCCTTGGTCTCCGTTATGCGCAGGTTGACCCAGGCAAGCCGACGGCTGTGCAGACCCGGCGCAGCCATCGTGTTGATGAGGTGGATGCGCAAGCACAACGTCATCCTCGGCGGATGATGCGGCGGTCATCGCGGCAGGTTGTGCTGGGTCGATGCCTTGCTGGCCGGGACGGAACACGCCATGACCGACGCGACCAAGACGGCCGCCACTGCGGGCCGCGCGATGATCTTGCCCTTGGCGCTCGCTCAGTTCGTCGCCAGTTACGCCGCCACCAACATGAACGTCGCGATCAGCGCGATCGCGAAGGACCTCAACACCACCGTGTCCGGCGTGCAGACGGCGATCACGCTGTTCACGCTCACCATGGCCGCGCTGATGATCCCAGGCAGCAAGCTCACCGACATCAGGGGACGCAAGACGTGCTTCGTCGGCGGGCTTGCGATCTACGGCGTGGGGGCCATCCTCGCGCTGGCCTCGCAGGGCGTGATCCAGCTGATCATCGGCTATTCGTTGTTGGAGGGCGTGGGCTCGGCGCTGATGATCCCGCCGATCTACATCCTGATCACCGTGGTGTTTCCTGACGTCAAGTCCCGTGCCCGGTACTTCGGCGTCGTGAGCGGCGCCGGCGGGCTCGGCGCAGCGGCCGGGCCCCTGATCGGCGGCCTGGTCACCAGCACCGTCAGCTGGCGCGCCTCGTTCGGGCTGCAGGTCCTGCTGGTCGCCTGGATCGTCGTGCTGGCGAGGAAGATAGTGGACCCGCCGCGCACCGGGGCCAAGCCGCGCTTCGACTTCACCGGCGCCGTCCTGTCCGCGGCCGGCCTGTTCTTCGTGGTGCTCGGCCTGCTGCAGTCGCGCAGGTTCGGCTTCGGCGCCTCGCGCGAGAACTGGACGATCGGCGGCACCGTCCTGATCCCGAAGGGCTCGCTGTCACCCGTGTGGATTTACGTCTTCATCGGGGCGCTGTTCCTGCTGGTGTTCTTCTTGCACATCCGGTCGGCGGAGCGCAAGCATCGGGACGTCCTGTTGTCGCTGCGCCTGTTCAAGAACAGGGTGTCGAACCTGGGCCTCGGCACGCAGCTCATCCAGTGGCTTGTCATGCAGGGCACGTTCTTTGCCACATCGGTGTTCCTGCAGAAAGTCGACGGTTATGACGCGATCAAGACCGGCTTGATCATCACGCCGGCAACGATCGGCATCCTTGCGACGTCGGCGGCCGCGGACCGGTTTGCCAGGCGCCGGGCGCAGCGCACGCTTGTGATCGCCGGATTCGCCATCACGATCGCAGGCATGATCCTGGAGCTGATTCTCGTCCGACCGCACAGCGCGATCGTGAGCTGGATCCCCGGGCTGTTCCTGATTGGCGCCGGCGTGGGAATGATGCTGACTTCGTCGGTCAATGTTGTGCAGTCGAGCTTCCCCGAGGCGGAGCAGGGCGACATCTCTGGCCTGTCCCGGAGCGTCTCCAACCTCGGATCCTCGCTCGGTACCGCACTCGTCGGCTCCATTCTCGTGGCGCGGCAGGCTGAAGCGCCGTTCGCTTCCTCATTCGTCATGCTGCTGGTTTTCACGGTCATCGGCCTGATCCTCGCCGTCCTCATCCCGCGCCAGCATGCACGCACCGCGGAGCCGTCAGAAGCGCCATCACCCCAACCTCAGAAAGCCACACGATGATCGGACCCATCCCAGCTACACGCAGAACGACGCGCACGAGCTAAGGAGAGCGTTCATGGACCGGTACCCGGAGATCAGCGACCACGGCCTGATCGGAGACCTCCAGACGGCAGCGCTGGTGACGACCGACGGGTGCGTGGACTGGTTCTGCTGCCCGCGATTCGATTCCCCGAGCGTCTTCGCCTCCCTGCTCGACGCCGACAAGGGCGGGTACTTCCGCATCGCTCCTGACACGGACAAGTACCGGAGCCAGCAGCTGTACTTCCCTGACACGGCAATGCTGATCACCAGGTTCCTGTCCGAGGACGGCGTCGGCGAGATCACCGACTTCATGCCGATCGCCGGCCGCCAGGCGACCGACCGGCACCGGCTGGTGCGCCAGCTCAAGGTGGTGCGCGGGCGGATGACGTTCGTCGCCGATATCAAGCCGCGGTTCGACTACGGGCGGGCCAAGCACACGCTCGACATCACGAACGACGGGTTCGTGTTCAGCTCGGATGGCATGCACCTGACGCTCAACCCGACGGGCGAGCGCGAAATCTCAGTCGGCGACCACAACGGCATGACCATCGAGCGGATCGGCGATGACCTCCGCGTCAGGGCGACGCTCCTAGAAGGTGAGACATCGGGGCTGGTCATGGAGTCGATGGGCGGCCGGCCCCGGCGCATCCCGCCAGCGGAGCTGCAGCAGCTCGTCGACGACACGACGGCCTTCTGGCGCGACTGGCTGCACCGGTCGACGTACCGGGGCAGGTGGCGGGAGACCGTCGCCCGCTCGGCCATGACGCTGAAGCTGATGACGTACGCGCCGACCGGCGCGCTGGTGGCGGCGCCCACCGCGGGACTACCCGAATTGACTGGCGGCGAGCGCAACTGGGACTACCGCTACACGTGGATCAGAGATGCTTCGTTCTCCGTCTACGCGCTGCTCGGTCTGGGGTACGCGGGCGAGGCGGCCGCATTCGGGCAGTGGGTACGTGACCGGCTGATCGAGCACGGCGGCGGCCGGAGCAACGGCGCCACGCCGATGAAGATCATGTACCGGGTCGACGGATCCTCAGACCTGGTCGAGGAGGCCCTCGACCACTTCGAGGGCTGGAGAGGCTCGCGTCCGGTCCGGATCGGCAACGGCGCCGCCGACCAGCTTCAGCTCGACATCTACGGCGAGGCGCTCGACGCCGTGTCGAAGATAGATGCCCGGGGACTGCATCCTGCCTATCAGGGCTGGACGGCGATCGCGCAGATGCTTGACTGGCTCTGCGACCACTGGGATCAGCCCGACGAGGGCGTCTGGGAGACGCGCGGCGGACGCAAGGACTTCACCTACGGCCGCATCCAGTGCTGGGTCGCGTTCGACCGGGCGATCAGGATGGCCGAGGGCCTGGGCCGCCCGGCCGGCATCGACCGGTGGCGGAGCAGCCGCGACGCCATCTACAACCAGGTCATGACGCGGGGCTGGAACGCCAAACGCGGAGCGTTCACCCAGCACTATGAGACCGAGGTGCTTGACTCGTCGGTGCTGATGATGCCGCTTATGGGCATGATCTCGCCGTACGACCCGATGTGGCTGCAGACACTGCAGGCTGTGGACAACGAGCTCGTCTCGGACAGCCTGGTCTACCGGTACAACCCGAGCGCATCACCCGACGGCCTCCAGGGCAAGGAAGGCACGTTCTCGCTCTGCACGTTCTGGTATGTCGACGCGCTCGCCCGGTCAGGCAGGCTCACAGACGCCGAGCTGGTCTTCGAGAAGATGCAGACCTACGCGAACCACCTGGGCCTGTACTCGGAAGAGATTGGCATCACCGGTGAGCAGCTCGGCAACTTCCCGCAAGCCTTCAGCCACCTCTCCCTGATCAACGCCGCGATCAACCTGGACTACCAGCTCGATCACGGCGCAGGAGATGTCGAGCCCGTTCTGGCCAGGAGCGGCGGCGGCGTGCCGACGGTGGTTCCAGGCTGAAGGCCCGATCAGATCCTGGTGTAGATCAGGTCGAAGTCGTGCTCCCAGCTCTTACCGTCGGGCGACTTCTGCCACGCGGCACGGATGGTGCGGCCGTCTTGGCTGAGCGTCCCGACAAAGCGCTGGAAGAAGCCGGGCGCGTTCCGCCAAATCTTCCAGGTCCTGTCGTCGAGCGTCATCTGGTACACGCGTGAGACGCCACGCGAGTCGTAGTGCAGCACCGTGTAGATGTCGCCGGACTCGTCGCGGCTGATGATCAGGGTCGCGTCTGGCGCCGGATCCGGCGTCTCGGCGTGGAAGCGAAGGTAAGCGCCGCCCTCGAGCCATTCGAAGGTCGCCCGCCCGTGCTCGCCAGGGAACTGCGGAACTTCGACGGTCCAAACGCCGATCAAAGACTGGAGCTGCTTGAGCGCGGGGTTCGGCGGCAGCGGTGCCATCGATGTCCTCCAATCTCTGCGTTGTTCCACCTGGCTACCATGCCGCATTGTGGTGGCGCACGCGCCACCCGCTGGAGCGATCAGCCGGACGGTGGCGAGGCCGCCGACGGCGGCCTGGTCCAGCCCCGCTTAGTGCGGGTGAGCTCGCGGAACCCGACCGCGGGCAGGAAGGCGCGGTAGTCCTCATAGCTCACGCCACCCGGATCGGTTCCGTCCAGCCAGGCGTAATCGAGCAGCCTGTCGACGTTGGCCAGCTTCAGCCACTCGGCGGCCTGGGCAAGCAGCCAGGTCCCGACACCGCGACGGCGATGCTCCGCGACGACCCGCAGGTTGCCGACATCGGCCCAGCCGCCGAGCCTGGACAGCCGCTCGCCCTCGTCCATGATCTCCACCTCGATGAAGCCGATCACCCGGTCATCCAGCGCTGCCGACAGCCGGCAGCCGTTGATCCCGACCGAGCGGATAACGCGCAGTCCGCAGGCGGGCAGCTTCGCGGCGACTGGCAGGTCCTCGACCTTGGCCAGGTAGATGATCTCGGTATGGCCTACGTGCGTGAATCCGGCACGGCCGTACAGGTCGCGGACGTGCGGCCATTGCTCAGGCACGCCATAAACACCGCGCACAGGCAGTTCGCCTTCCGCGCTCTGAGTCGCGACGCCCCAGCGGTCGAGGTGACCGATGCACGCGGCCATCAGCGCTTCGGCCGCGGGCGTCGCGTCGGTCCACCACGGATTGCCGGCTGGCGCTTCCGGCCAGAACAGCAGCCAGCGGATATCGCCGCTGTTTCGTGCGGAGGCGCCTGCGCGGTCGTCGGCGTAATAGCGCAGCAAGTGCGCCGCCGCGACAATCCGGTCCTGCTGCTCGGCGACCAGCGTCGCCCGCTCGGCGACCCACGGGTCCACAATGAACTCGCCTGGCTGGCGCTCCAGCGAGCTGAGCACGGTATTGACGGACACGGCCATTCCCGGCACCACTGCTGCGGCATGCGAATTGACCAGCATCGTGAGCTGATCACGGTCACTGCGGCGGAATGGCCGCACCTGAACTGAAGACATCTGCGGAGCCTCCTGACAGACGCAGAAACGCGAACGAAGGCAGGCCGCTACCGGTGCGGTACGTCGGCGATGGTACAACCCATTGCGGCGCGGCGAAAGTACGAAGGCGCATTACCGGACGCGCACCGAACTGTAGCCGCGAGCGCCTGACCGGCCTAAGGTAATGGCAGGCGCGGGAGGGCGCCTCCGGGTCCGCGGGCAGGACGCAGTCCACCTCCAAGCGAAGAACGTGCTGATCGTGGCGACTCCTGATCGGCCTGGAACGCGGACCGCAGGCCGGTGAAGGAGACGTCATGGCCACTCTTCCTGCCCGCCCTGACCTCGGTCACCTGCGCCGGGAAGCCAGGGATCTGCTGCGGGCTGCCCAGGCTGGCGACGCCGACGCTGCCGAACGCATCAACGCTGTTTCCGGCGGGCAGAACCTCGCGGCAGCCCAACTCGCCGTGGCCCGCGAGTACGGCTTCGCTAGCTGGCCAAGGCTCAGGTCCGCTGTCGAAGCCCGCACCCGCGACCTGGCAGAGCAGGCCCAGCGCTTCTGCGAGGCCAGCATCAGGGACTGGTCGGGCCAGGCCGTCAGGATGCTCGAAGCGGCACCCGAACTGGCCGGTTACAACTTCGCGACCGCCGTGGTGCTGGGTGACGCCGAGCGAGTCCGCCGCGAGATCGCACGCGACCCTGGCCTGGTCAACCAGGCGGACGACCGCTGGGGCTTCACCGCGTTGCACGCGGTCTGCGCATCACGCTGGCATCGCCTCGATCCGGCCAGGGCCGATGGACTCGCCGCCGTCGCGCGGCTGTTGCTGGACGCTGGTGCCGACTGGCGTGGAACCTCGGGCGCTGGCGGCTGGAAGCCCCTGGGCTGCGCCGTTGCCGGCGAGCTGAACCCCGCGATCGTCACGCTCTTGCTCGAGCGAGGGGCATCGCCTGATGACCGCGACCTGTACCACGCCGGCTTTGCAGACGACGACCACGAGACCCTGCGGCTGCTGCTGGCTCACACCGACGACGTGGCCGGAACCGCGACAAGCGCGATCGCGGCGCCGCTCAGCCGCCGCGACACCGAAGGCGTGCGGCTGCTCCTGGATGCCGGAGCAGACCCGAACCGCTACGCCGACGATGCGGACGAGCCTGCGCCGCTGGTATACGCGGCGGTACGGACCGACTCCCCAGCCGAGCTGGTTGAGCTGCTGCTTTCCGGCGGCGCAGATCCAGTCGCGCCGGGCCCCGACGGCCGGTCGCCCTACGCGTTCGCGGTCAGCAAGGGCCGGACCGATCTCGCTGATCTGCTGCGTTCCTATGGGGCGCAGGCCGATGCGTCGGCCGCTGACGAACTGCTGGCCGCGTGCCTCAGCGGCGATGTCAGCGCAGCGAGAGAGTGCGTGGAGCGCGATCCCGGTCTGTTCAGCAGTCTGACCGGCGCCCAGCAGGGTGCGGCGCTGGGCCAGGCTGCAGAAACCGGCAACCTTCGAGCCGTGACGGTCATGCTCGACCTGGGCTTCTCCGTCGAGGCTCGCGGCGAGCACGGCGGAACCGCGCTGCACGCCGCTGCGTACGCGGGGAGC
>DATELR010000140.1:0-4750 GCA_035276345.1 Streptosporangiaceae bacterium
GGACCCGGGGCCGTGAGCAAACCGCGGGCGACGGCCACATCCTGATGCATCTGCGTGATGAGCTCGGCCACGGAATCGAACCTGACCTGGCCGCGGATCCGCGCGGCGAACTCGATGGCCACATGCAAGCCGTACAGATCCAGATCATCGCGGTCTAGCGCGTACGCCTCGACGGTGCGGTCCGACCCGTCGAACGTCGGATTGGTGCCGACGGAGATCGCCGCCGGCCAGCGCTCCTGCTCGCTGCCGTCGGTACCGAGGCTCGCCAGCCAGCCCGCGTAGATGCCGTCTGCCGGGATGGCTGTATTCGGCGGCGGCTCGGCATTCGCGGTCGGGAAGCCGAGCGCCCGCCCGCGCTGCTGACCCCGCACTACGATCCCCTCGACCCGGTGCGGGCGGCATAGTTCGCTCGCCGCGGCCTCGACGTCCCCGGCGGCGAGCATGTCCCTGATCAGGCTGGAGGAGACGATCCCGGCGTCATCGGCCAGGAGCGGAACGCCCTCAGCGGCGAAGTCGTACTTTTCGCCTAGCTCGCCGAGCAGCGTGACGTTACCGGCGGCCTTATGGCCGAACCGGAAGTTCTCACCGATCACGACGGCGGCCGCGCTCAGCCCGTCGACCAGCACGGTCCTGACGAACTCCTCGGCTGACAGCTGGGAGAACTCGCGGGTGAACGGCAGCACGCAGACCGCGTCAGCGCCGATGCTGCCGAGCAGCTCCACCCGGTAGCGCGGCGTGCAGAGCAGCGGCGGATGCGACCCCGGCCGCACCACCTCGTCGGGATGCGGGTCGAACGTGACGACCACGAGCGGTAGCCCCAGGTCGGCGGCGACCTCGGCGGCCCTGGCCACGATCAGCCGGTGGCCGCGGTGCACGCCATCGAAGACCCCGATGGTGACGACGGACCTGCCCCAGTTCGCTGGGACGTCGTGCAGCCCCTGCCAGCGATACACCGTCAACGTCCTTTCGCCATCTCGTGCAGCCACCCCAGCGTAGTAACCCGCCCCACCGCCCCTTCGATCCCTCGGAAGGGTTCACGGGACGAATACGGCCAATGGCCGCATTTCGTTGCCCTGGCGGATCAGGAGGGCAGTGAGGTTGCCGTCCGGGTCGAAGGCCGCGACCGGGGCGTCGGTCGCGGCAGGCTTGCCGCTGCTCGTCGCGCCCGCGCTGCCGTCGGCGGCCGGGATTCTGGCGCCGTGCGAGACCAGCCGCGCCTCCTCAGCGCTCAGGTGCACGCATCCGAAGGCAGAAGCCGCAGCGTCCGCCAGCGGGATGAGCTCGAACGTCTCTGCGAGCTGGTCGAGCGTCCTGGCCCTTGCGATCCCGTACGAGCCGACCCTGGTCCGGCGCAAGGCGGTCAGGTGGCCGCCAGTACCCAGCGCCGCCCCCAGATCGCGGGCGATTGCCCGGATGTAGGTGCCGCTTGAGCAGGTCACCGATACATCGAGGTCGAGCAGGCGCTCGCCTGCGGCCCGGATGCCAAGGAGCTCGAGCCTGGCGATTATCACGTGCCGCGCGGCCAGTTCTGGCGCCGCTCCCGCCCTGGTCAGCCGGTATGCACGCTCGCCGTCCACCTTGATCGCGCTAATCCGCGGCGGTACCTGGCTGATCTGCCCGGTGAAAGCCCCCAGCGCGGTCCGCAGCTCGGCCTCCGGAATCGCGGTGGGGTCGGGCCCCTGGCCGTCGGAAGGCGGCACGATCTCGCCTTCGGCGTCGTCGGTGACGGTGGCCTGACCGAGCCTGATCGTCGCGTCGTACTCCTTCTCGGTCAGCGTCAGATGCCCGAGCAGCCTGGTGGCCTTTTCCACGCCGATCACGAGCACACCGGTGGCCATCGGATCGAGGGTCCCGGCGTGCCCGACCTTGCGGGTCCGGGCCAGCCGCCTGATCCTGGCGACTACGTCGTGCGACGTCATCCCGCCAGATTTATCGACAATGACCAGCCCGGACGCGGCCACTACCCCTCGCCGTCCTCCTGCTCGGCCGCGCTGCGGTACGGGTCAGGGTCGCCGGCATGCATCGCGTCGGCGCGGACGGCCCGCAGACGTGCGTCCGCTTCGCGCGCCTTTGCCACCAGGTCCTCGATGGACCTCGCGCCCTCGGGGAGCTTGTCCTGCTCGAAGGTGATCGACGGGGTGTGCTTGATGCCGGTCTGCTTGCCGACTTCGGTGCGGATGACGCCGGTCGCGCTCGCGAGTGCCGCAGCCGTCGCTGCCTGCTCCTCCTCCGAGCCGTAAACGGTGTAGTACACCGTCGCGTCGCGCAGGTCACCCGTCACGCGGGTGTCGGTGACGGTGACGAAGCCGAGCCGCGGGTCCTTAATCCGCCGCTCGAGCATGTCGGCAACGATCTGGGTGATCCGCTCGCTTAGCCGTCGCGCCCTTGCCGGATCCATCGGGCTCACTCCCCTTCGTCGTTGAACAGCCGCTGCCGCGCCGACAGAAGTTCAATGCCCGGGCGCGCAGCGACAAAGCGCTCGCACGCCTCTAGCATCTCGACAGCGTGCGAAGCAGTTGAAGTCACCACCGCGACACCGATCTCCGTCCTGCGATGCAGGTCCAGGTACCCGGTCTCGGCGATCGCGACGGCAGGGAACTTCCTGTGCACCTCGGCAATCAGCGGCCTGACCTCAGAGCGCTTCTGCTTCAGTGACCTGACGTCGCCCAGCAGAACGTCCAAGGTCAGCGCGCCAACGTACACGACAGGACCTTTCTTGACCGCCGGGCAACCCGCGATCAGGGTTCCGGCGGGCCCGCAAAGCTGGGCCCGCCGGGATTCCCGTTACCTCAGGCGCGCGGCTTCTCCCGCATCTCGAAGGTCTCGATCACATCGCCGATCTTGATGTCGTTGTAGCCGATGCCGATACCGCACTCGAAGCCCTCCCGGACCTCGGTCGCATCGTCCTTGAACCGGCGCAACGAGTCGATCGACAGGCTGTCCGACACCACGACGCCATCCCTGACCAGGCGTGCCCTGGAGTTCCTGATGATCGTCCCTGACCGGACAATGCAGCCGGCCACGTTGCCGATCCGCGGCACCCTGAACACCTCGCGGACTTCCGCAGTGCCCAGCTGCGCCTCCTCGAACTCCGGCTTGAGCATGCCCTTGAGCGCGGCCTCGATCTCCTCGATCGCCTGGTAGATGATCGAGTAGTACCTGATGTCCACGCCTTCGCGCTGGGCCAGCTCCCCGGCCCGGCCCGCTGGCCGGACGTTGAAGCCGATGATGACGGCATCCGAGGCGATCGCCAGGTTGACGTCGTCCTGGGTGATGGCGCCGACGCCGCGGCCGATGACCCGCAGCACGACGTCCTCGCCGACGTCGATCTTCAGCAGCGCGTCTTCCAGCGCCTCGACCGATCCGGACACGTCGCCCTTGATGATCAGGAGCAGTTCCTCGCGAGCGCCCGACTTCAGCGCGGACTCGAGGTCTTCCAGCGTGACCCGCGGCCGGCGCTGGGCGAACTGGGCGGTCCGCTCGCGTGCTTCCCGGCGCTCGGCGATCTGCCTGGCTACCCGGTCGTCAGTGACGGTCAGGAAGCTGTCGCCGGCATCGGGCACCGCGGTGAGCCCGAGCACCTGGACCGGGCACGACGGCGGGGCCTCGGTGACCTGGTCGCCGTTGTCGTCGAGCATCGCCCTGACCCGGCCGTGTGCCTCGCCGCAGACGATCGACTCGCCGACCCTGAGCGTGCCGCGCTGAACGAGCACGGTCGCAACCGGGCCACGGCCCTTGTCCAGGTGCGCCTCGATGGCAACACCCTGAGCGGGCTGGTGCGGGTTGGCACGAAGGTCGAGCTCCGCATCGGCAGTCAGCACGACGGCCTCGAGCAGTTCCTTGATGCCGGTGCCGTTCCTCGCGGACACGTCGGCGAACAGGTTCTGACCGCCGAACTCCTCGGCGACAAGGCCGTACTCGGTGAGCTGGGCCCGCACCCTGGACGGGTCGGCGCCCTCCTTGTCGATCTTGTTGACCGCTACGACAATCGGCACGTTGGCCGCCTGGGCGTGGTTCAGCGCCTCCGTGGTCTGCGGCTTCACGCCATCGTCCGCCGCAACGACCAGGATCACCAGGTCGGTGGTCTCGGCGCCGCGCGCACGCATCGCCGTGAACGCCTCGTGACCAGGGGTGTCGATGAACGTAAGCGTCCGCTCCTGCCCGTCGACCTCGGTCGTCACCTGATACGCACCGATGTGCTGGGTGATGCCGCCCGCTTCCTGCGCGACCATGTTGGTGTCCCTGATCGCGTCCAGAAGCTTGGTCTTGCCGTGGTCGACGTGACCCATAACGGTCACCACCGGCGGCCTCGGCTCGAGGTCGGACTCGTCGCCCTCGTCCTCGCCGAACTCGATGTCGAACGTCTCGAGGAGCTCGCGGTCCTCTTCTTCTGGGGAGACGACCTGGACGTTGTAGTTCAGCTCTGCGCCGAGCAGCTGCAGCGTCTCGTCATTGACGGACTGCGTTGCCGTCACCATCTCACCGAGGTGGAACAGCACCTGGACCAGCGACGCCGGGTTGACCCCGATCTTGTCGGCGAAATCACTCAGCGACGCGCCCCTGGACAGCCTGATGGTCTGGCCGTTACCGCGCGGCATCTGCACGCCGCCGATCGCCGGGGCCTGCATGTTGTCGAACTCTTGACGACGCTGCTTCTTCGACTTACGGCCGCGCGAGGGCCGTCCGCCTGGCCGGCCGAAGGCACCCTGGGTGCCGCCCCTGCCGCGACCACCGCCGCCTGGCCTGGCCG
>DATELR010000141.1:0-5520 GCA_035276345.1 Streptosporangiaceae bacterium
CGCCGCGCAGCAGGGGAGACCATTGCCGCGAGGTCGTCGCGCCCGTCGCGGCCCGGCGGCAGGGCATCGAAGCCGACACGCCCAGACCAGAGCTCCGCTAACGAACTTGCTGACGACCCCAGGCCGCACACCGACGCCGCCTCCGAGGCAGACGGCGACCTGACCGGCACGGACCTGATCATGCGCGAACTCGGCGGCCGCATGATCGAGGAAAGCTGAGCCGTCCGGATCGCCGATGAGCCAGCCCGCCGGCGTGTCCGCGTCCCTGGCAGGCCGTAGGCTCTCAGTAGCGGTGCGGCAAGCGGAATACGCCCCGCGCCGCGCCGGCCCGAGAGGGCGGCGCCCGGCCATCCGAGAAGGCAGGTGAGTGGCATGGAACCCGGCGGGCTGGACATGCAGCAGCTCTTCGCCGCTGCTGCGGAGATGCAAAGCCAGCTGATGAACGCACAGCAGCAGCTCGCCGAGACGGAGATCGAGGGCAGCGCTGGCGGCGGGCTGGTCAAGGTGACGATCAGCGGGCAGGGCGAGCTGGTCGACGTGACGATCGCCAAGGAAGCCATCGATGCTGGCGATCCGGCCGAAACAGCGTCGACGCTGGCAGACCTGATCCTCGCAGCCAGTCGCGATGCTTATCGTGCCCTGGCCGAGGTCCAGGCAGAGGCGATGGGCCCGCTGGCGGGAGGTCTCGGCGGTGCGGGCGGCGGCATCCCCGGGTTGCCCGGCATGCCAGGCATGCCCGGCCAGCCTCCGGCCCCTGGGACCGGCCAGGCGCCGATCCCAGGGACGACGCTGCCGGGCGATAAACCGGCGCCGGGCGAGGACTGAGGTGTACGAGGGCGTCGTCCAGGATCTCATCGACGAACTTGGGCAGCTTCCGGGCATCGGACCCAAAGGGGCGCAGCGGATTGCCTTTCACCTGCTGACCACGGACCGGGATGACGTGCGCAGGCTGGCGACAGCGCTGATCGAGGTTACGGAGAAGGTCAAGTTCTGCCGCACCTGCGGGAACGTGGCAGAGAATGACGAGTGCAAGATCTGCATGGATGTGCGCCGTGACCGATCGGTGCTCTGTGTCGTGGAGGAACCCAAGGACGTGGCGGCGATCGAGAAGATCAGGGAATTCCGCGGCAGGTATCACGTGCTGGGCGGCGCCATCAGCCCCATGGACGGCATCGGGCCGGAGGATCTGCGGATATCTGAACTGATGGCAAGGCTCAGGGACGGCGAGATCACCGAGCTGATCCTGGCGACCGACCCGAACCTGGAAGGCGAAGCCACGGCCACGTACCTGGCGCGGCTGGTCAAGCCGCTCGGGCTCCGCGTCACCAGGCCGGCCAGCGGGCTGCCGGTCGGAGGTGACCTCGAGTACGCCGACGAGGTCACGCTGGGGCGCGCGTTCGAGGGACGGCGGACACTCAATGTCTGAGCCGACCGCCGAAAGCGCCAGCTCGCTCGCCGATCAGATCGCCAGGCACGCTGGTGACTTCCTGGATGCGCTCGCCGCGCTGGGCCGGGGCGAGGGCGGCGACGAGGTCGTCCCGCTGCTCCTGCTTGAGGTAGCCCAGGTGATGCTGGCCGGAGCGCAACTAGGCGCGAGCCGCGACGTCATCCCTTCCGGAAACGCGGAGCCTTACCTTGGCGCCGATCCTGACCTGGACGAGCTGCGCGTGGGCCTGGCAAAGCGGCTCGCCGCGTGCGACGAATACGCCGAGCTCTTCGATCCCTACCGAGACAGCACCCCGACCTCATTCCGGCTCTCTGACGACCTTGCCGCGATGGCCTCTGACCTGATTCACGGGCTGCGGCACTATCAGGCTGGGCGGAGCGCCGAGGCGCTGTGGTGGTGGCAATACTCCTACGTGAACCACTGGGGCACCCACGGCGGCGCCGCCCTGCGGGCTCTGCACGCGGTCGTGGCGCACGCCAGGCTCGACGTTGCCGAGGAAGAGATACCTGGTTAACCCGAGCTAAAGCCCTGACAAGGCGTCAGAAACCCGCTGCTGGGCGCAGGTAGACTCGGGTCCCGCCGGTCGAGCCGACGGAGTCTCGTTTACCGATGTATCGATTTCCGATATAGTAGCCGACCATGGCATCACTACGGGAGCAGCGGCCGTGAACCTGATCGTGCAGAAGTACGGCGGCTCCTCGCTGGCCGACGCGGACGGGATCAAGCGGGTCGCTCAGCGGATCGTCGCCACCCGCAAGGCGGGCCATGGCGTCGTTGTCGTGGTTTCCGCGATGGGCGATACCACCGACGAGCTTCACGACCTCGCGCTGGAGATCAGCCCGCTGCCGCCCGGCCGGGAACTCGACATGCTGCTCACGTCGGGGGAGCGCATCTCGATGGCGCTCGTCGCGATGGCGATCGGAAACCTCGGCTTCGAGGCTCGCTCCTTCACAGGCTCGCAGGCCGGCGTGATCACAGACTCGACCCACGGCAAGGCCAGGATCATCGACGTCACGCCTGGCCGGATCGCGACCGCACTGAACGACGGCGCCATCCCGATCGTGGCCGGCTTTCAGGGCGTCTCCCAGGACAGCAAGGACATCACCACGCTGGGGCGCGGCGGATCCGACACGACGGCGGTCGCGCTGGCGGCCGCGCTCGGGGCACCAACCTGCGAGATCTACACCGATGTGGATGGTGTGTTCACCGCGGATCCGAGAATTGTCCCTGGCGCCAGGCGCATCCCGGCGATCAGCTATGAGGAAATGCTTGAGATGGCGGCGTGCGGTGCCAAGGTGCTGAACCTGCGGTGCGTGGAGTACGCCAAGCACTATCAGATGACCATCCACGTGCGGTCATCGTTCAGCAACCGGGAAGGTACCCGGGTCAGCGACGCGCTAGCGGCGCAGGTAGAGGGGGACGCGATGGACCAGCCGATCATCACCGGGGTGGCACACGACCGGAGCGAGGCTACGGTCACCGTGTCGGGCATCCCCGACAAGGTCGGCGTGGCCGCGAAGATCTTCCGGGTCCTGGCTCGAGCCGGCATCAACATCGACATGATCGTGCAGAGCACGTCCAGGTCGACGGGGCAGGCGGACATCTCGTTCACGCTTCCGAGGCATGACGGGCAGACCGCGATGACCGCGCTGCGCGGGGTGCAGGAGGAGGTCGGCTTCGACTCGCTCGTCTTCGACGACAGGATCGGCAAGATCTCGCTGATCGGCGCCGGGATGCGCTCGCACCCCGGTGTCAGCGCCGACTTCTTCGGCGCGCTCGCCGACTCCGGGATCAACATCAGGATGATCTCGACGTCGGAGATCAGGATCTCCGCTGTCGTTGACGCGGCCGACCTCGATGCGGCAGTGACGGCGACGCACCGGGCGTTCGGGCTGGAGGACGGCGAGTCAGAGGCGGTCGTCTATGGCGGGACCGGCCGGTGAGCGGGTCCCAGCCCTCGTCCGGCGGACAGCCAGGGCCTGCGAACGGCAGGCTGCCGGAGCGTCCTGTTCTCGCTATCGTCGGCGCAACCGGTGCGGTCGGGACGGTCATGCGCGAGGTGGTGTCGACCAGGCCGGATATCTGGGGCGCGGTGCGCCTGATCGCCTCTGCCAGGTCGGCCGGACGCCTGCTGCCCGTTCGCGGCGAGCAGGTCGAGGTCATGGAGATGTCTGCGGAGGCCTTCGACGGCGTTGACCTCGCGATGTTCGACGTGCCAGACGAGGTCTCCGCGGAGTGGGCGCCGGTGGCGGCGTCGCGTGGCGTGGTGGTGATCGACAAGTCCGGCGCCTTCCGGATGGACCCTGACGTACCGCTGGTCGTGCCCGAGGTGAACCCGTCTGCCGCGTTCACGCGCCGCAAGGGCATCATCTCGGTCCCGAACTGCACGACGCTGTCGCTGATCGTCGTCATGGGCGCGCTGCACCAGGCCTTCCGACTGCGCGAGATGTTCGCGGCCTCGTACCAGGCCGCCTCCGGTGCCGGACAGGCGGGCACCGACTGCCTGTATGACCAGCTGGCGAACGTGGCCGGGGACAGGACGCTGGGGCAGCGGCCCGGTGACGTGCGATCCGCCGTCGGCGAGGGCGGCGAGTTCGGTGCTCCGCTCGCGCTCAATGTCATCCCGTGGGCGGGGTCGCTGCGCCCGGACGGCTGGTCATCGGAGGAGCTGAAGATCAGGAACGAGACCCGCAAGATTCTCGGCGTGCCTGACGTGCGGATTTCGGCGACCTGCGTCCGTGTCCCCGTCGTGGTCGGGCACTCGCTCGCGCTGCATGCCGTGTTCGAGGCCGATGTCGATGCCGACCAGGCACGCAAGGTGCTGAGCGAGGCACCGGGCGTCGTGGTCACGGACCGGCCAGAGGCCGGCGAGTACCCGATGCCAGTCGACGTGGCCGGAACCGATCCGACGGTAGTCGGCAGGATCAGGCAGAGCATGGACGACCCGCACGCGCTTGACCTGTTCGTTTGCGGCGACAACCTCCGCAAGGGCGCCGCGCTGAACGCCGCCCAGATCGCCGAGCTCCTCGTGGAGCGCGCCAGCTAGCGGTGGCTTGACCCGCTCAGGTGGTGGGCGATGAACGCCAGCGAGGGCGGCAGCTGAGCCTGGAAGAACGGGCCGGTGTGGCAGCCGCGCGAGATCTGGACAACCGCGTCCGGCGGAAGCGCCCTTGCCAGCGCGCGTACTCCCGGCGCGAACGGGTCGTCCAGCCCGGTCGCAACCCGGACCGCGAGGCCGCGCAGCGAACTCGCGTGCGTGACCACATCTGCGGCAGCGAATGCCCGGGCGGATGCGTAGGCACCGGCATTGACGGACCTGGCCTGCGCGTAGCTTGTCCAGATCGCGGGGCTGATCGCAGCCGCGGCGGTGAACAGCTGCGGGTAACGTTCCGCGAACAGCAGCGCGCCGTACCCGCCCATCGAGATCCCGATGGTGGCAATTTTCTTGCCGCCGGTGCCGAGGCCCCTCCGCTGGCAGCGCGGGATCAGCTCACCGATGACCATTCCCATCGGGTCATCGTCCGGGTGCGGGTTCCAGTAACCGTTACCGCCGTCAGCGGCCGCGACCGCCATCGGCGGAAGCCGCCGCCTGCCGACGTGAAGCGCCAGCGTGCGTGCGAGGCCGAGTCGGCCGAGCGCGCCGCCGTGATCGCCGCCGTAGGCGTGCAGCGCGATGACCAGCGGCAGCTGGTCGCCGGGCCGATGACCAGGCGGGTAGGCGATCGTGTACCCGACATCCCGGCGCCTGGCTTGCGAGTAGAAGGTCCCGGAGATCGATCGCCCTGGCTTACCGAACGTCACATCGGGCGACGGCACCGCGCAGGAGCCGTCGATCCGGTCAAGCAAACCCTTACCTGGCAGCACCCCGTGCGCGACCAGTTCGACCCCGCCTGCACCCGCAGCGGCCAGGCCGGCGAAAGCGCCGAGCCCGCCGGTAACCAGCTGGCGGCGGGTCAGGCGCGGGCTCACCGTGCTGGCGTGTGCGCGACCGCAGCGCGGACTTGCCGGGCGGCTGCGGTGCAGCCGAGAACGGCGATGCTCAAGACGGCGAAGCCCGCTCGGTCGATCGTGCC
>DATELR010000142.1:0-7237 GCA_035276345.1 Streptosporangiaceae bacterium
ACGAGCTCGCCGAGGCGCAGGCATTCGCGGACCGGCTTGCCGTTCTCGACCGGGGTGAGGTGCTGCAGACTGGCGAACCCGGTGCGGTTGTGTTGTCACCAGCCACGCGGCGTGTTGCCGAGCTCGTGGGGTACACGTCGTTCGTGCCGCTGCCTGCATCACCTGGCCATCCCGGTGCGGCGGTTGCGGCCATCCATCCCGACCGGGTGGCGGCGGGCAGGCGACCTGAGCGTGGCCTTGTCCTGGATGGCATGGTCACCGCATGCCGCCCGGCAGGGGCACTATGGGAGGTCACGGTCATGACGGGTGCGGCGACCGTGACCGGACGCTTCCCCGAGCCGGTCGCCAACCGGCGGGAGTTCGTCTTCACCGCCATTGAGCCGCCGGTCTTCGGATCCGACGGCGCTTCGGTTGCTCGTCGGCCCGTCTCGGCCGACCGTGACACGCGATGGGTCCGATGGACGGGGGTCGGGTGATGATCAGCGGCGCCAAGCTGAGATTCGCGCGGCAGGCCAGGGGATATTCGCAGCAGCAGCTCGCTGGCATGGCCGGCGTGTCGCGGCAGGCCGTGTCGGCGGTCGAGTCTGGCCTGTCCGATCCGTCGCTCCGCGTCGCGCTCGCCCTTGCTCAGGCCCTGGGCATGACCGTTGAGGAGCTATTCGGCGCAGAGGGAACGGTCGCCTCAGTGCCGGCCCGGCTGGTCGGCGACGATGCTGGCGTCACGGGGGTCCGGGTCACGCTGGCGCCGGTCCGTGACTCCTTCGTCGCGCTGCCGCTGGCCGGGCCGACCGCGAGCCGGGCCGGATTCCTGCCGGCCGGCGGAATGCTTGCCGACGCGCCAGGCGGATCCGATGGCCGAGGCGGCGAGATGGGCGCCGACCGCACCGGGCGGGCAGCCGAACATCCGGGCGGGCAACGTGACGTGCTCGTGCAGCCGATCGGGCCACCGCGCCCGACGCTGGTCGTCGCGGGATGCGACCCGGCCCTGCCGTTGCTCGAAGAACCGCTGAGCCTGCTCGATCCGCCGATCGGGTTCAGCTGGTGGCCGTGCTCGAGCCACGAAGCGCTGCGTCTCGCCGCGGCCGGACTCGTGCACGCCGCTGGCGCGCACCTTCGGGACCGGTCCGGCGAGTACAACACCGAGCCGGCCGCCGAATTGCTGGCCACCGGAGGCGAAGTGATCGGCTTCAGCGCATGGCGGGAGGGCCTGGTGCTGGGACCGCAGGCGCGCGGGAAGGTCGAAGCGGTCGGCGACGTCGCCGACCGCGGGCTGCGGCTCGTGAACAGGGAACCGGGCGCCGAGGCGCGCCGGGTGCTTGACCGCGAGCTGGACACCGCCGGCATCGACGGCGATCAGCTGCCCGGCTATCAGACCATGGCCGCTGGCCACCTGCAGGTTGCCGACGCGATCGCGGCCGGTCTCGCCGACGTTGGCGTGGCCAGCGAGCCTGCCGCGCTGGCCTACGGGCTCGCGTTCGTGCCGCTCGCGGCCGAGCGCTTCGACCTGGTGATCCCTTCCGTGCACGCCTCGACCAGGGAGGTGCTCGCGCTGATCAAGGTGCTCAGCTCACGCTGGCTGCTCGACCAGCTTGCGAGCCTGCCCGGCTATGACCCGGCTTCGTGCGGCCAGCGCATCGCGACCATCGCGGCGAACTGATCCCGAGCGAGCGCAACCGGCCTGATCAGCGCTCTATTCACCCCGCGTGGGTGAAGTCAGGGCGACCCGCGAGAGCGCAGCATATTGGCCGTAGCATCCAGGAATCTCCGCCGTGCCGCCGTGCGATGGCCTGCGCGGCCCGGGGAGGGCACGATCGTGAATCAGCTGCTGGAGCGACTCGGCGGGGGAGCGGTTAGGTGGCGCTGGGCCGTCATCATCGCCTGGGTGATCATTCTCGGCGGGCTGTTCGGGGCACGGCACGCGTTCGGCGGCGACTTCGTCAACAACTACACGGTCTCGGGGACCGACTCGGCCCGCGGTCTTGACACCCTCAACGCCTCGTTCCCGCAAGAGGGCGGCTATGGCGGGCAGATCGTCTTCCACGCCAAGCACGGCACGGTGACGGCGAGCAAGAGCGCGGTCAACCAGGCAACCAGCAACGTCGCCAAACTGCCGCACGTCATCGGCGCGACGAGCCCGTTCGCATCCTCAAATAGCGGCCAGGTGTCCAAGGACGGCACCATCGCCTACACCAGCGCGTCCTGGAACGTGAACCCGGACTCGCTCGGCAACTCCTACCTGAACAAGCTCAACAAGGCGGTCGCGCCGGCCAGGAACGCCGGGCTGACCGTCGACTACGGCGCAGGCGCGGGGAACATCGGCCAGCAGACCAACGACCTCACCTCCGAGGCCATCGGACTGGCCTGCGCGCTCGCGCTGCTGCTGTTCATGTTCGGCTCGCTGATCGCGGCAGCGATACCGCTGCTTTCCGCGCTGTGCAGCGTGGGCGCCGGCCTGTCGCTGCTCGGCTTGCTTGCTTCGGCGATGACGTTCCCGACGACCGCGCCCACCATCGCCACGCTGCTGGGCCTGGGCGTCGCCGTTGACTACGGCCTGTTCCTCACGGCCAGGCACCGAGAGCAGCTCGACCAGGGCATGGACGTCACCAGCTCGGTGAAACGCGCTGAGAGCACCTCGGGCGCGGCGATTGTCGTGGCGGGCAGCACCGTCGTGATCTCGATCCTCGGCCTCTACATCGCCGGGGTGACCTTCGTCGGCTCGCTCGGGCTGGCCGCCGCAGTTGTAGTGGCGCTCACGATGCTGGTGGCGCTGACATTGGTTCCCGCCTTCATGGGCGTCGCCGGGGAGCATGTTCGGAGCGTGCCGTCCCGAGTCCGGGCCATGCGAAGCCACATCTCGGCTCGCGAACAGGCGAGGCGAACCGCGTCAGCGACCGAGCGGCAGCATGAGAACAGCGGCTTCGCACGCTGGGGCCGAATGGTCAGCGCGAACCCGTGGCCGTGGGGCATTGCCGCGGTGGCGGTGCTTGTCGTGCTCGCGATCCCGCTGTTCTCGATCGTGCTCGGCCAGCCAGACAACGGCACTAATCCGTCCTCGGACAGCAACAAGCGAGCTTTCGTCCTGATCAAGCAGGGATTCGGCGCCGGCGTGAACGGCCCGCTCACGGTCGTGACCAAGCTGCCCAAGGAATCCACGCAAACGACGAACTCCAAGCTGAGCACGATGCAGTCGGACCTGTCGCACACCAGCGGCGTCAAGTCGGTCAGCCCGCCGGTAGTGAACAAGGCAGGCACGGTCGCGGTGCTCAACGTGGTCCCCACGACAAGGCCGCAAGCAACGGCCACGACCAACCTGGTCAAGACCCTGCGGAACACGGTGCTGCCCAAGGAGCACCTGACAACCTACGTGACAGGAACCACGGCCGGAACGGTCGACTTCACGACCCGGATCACCGGGCGGCTCGTGTGGCTGATCGTCGCTGTAATCGCTATCTCCTTCCTGCTGCTGACGATGGCGTTCCGGTCGATCGTGATCGCGACTAAGGCCGCGATACTCAACCTGCTGTCGATCGGCGCAGCCGTCGGCGTGATCGTTGCGATCTTCCAGTACGGGTGGGGTGCGAGCCTGATCGGACTGCACACCACGCTGCCCATCCCGGCGTACGTGCCGATGCTCGTGTTCTGCATCGTCTTCGGCCTCTCGATGGACTACGAGGTGTTCCTGCTCTCGCGGGTCCATGAAGCCTGGGTTACTACCAGAGATGAACGTCGGAGCGTGGCGATCGGCATCGGCGCGACCGCCAGGGTGATCACGACCGCAGCGGCGATCATGGTCACCGTGTTCGCGAGCTTCGTGCTGAACTCTGATCCCACCGTGAAGATGCTCGCGATCGGGATGGCGTTCGCCGTGCTCATCGACGCCTCTGTAGTGCGGATGGTGCTGGTTCCGTCGATCATGACGCTGCTCGGCCGGTACGCGTGGTGGATGCCGCACTGGATGGAGCCGATCGTGCCGCAGCTGCATCTCGAGGGAACCGAATCGCCGCCCGCCGGGCCGCAACCCGCGCCAGCGCCAACCCAGAGCACGGGTGCACTCCGCCGCCGCTAAGACGATTTCCGGGGCGGCGGCGGCATGGAATGCCCGGCATCGTCCAAGATGAGCACATGAGACTTCTCGTACTTGGCGGAACACACCATGTCGGACGCGCTGTGGTCGAGGCCGCGGTCGTCCGCGGCGACCAGGTCACTACCCTCAACCGCGGCGAAACCGGCAACGACGTCGCAGGCGCGGAGGTGCGACGGGCGGACCGGACGGACCCGGCGCAGCTGTGCAAGGCGCTCGGCGATGACACCTGGGATGCAGTGGTTGACACTTGGAGCAGGGCGCCGCGGGTCGTCAGCGACGCCGCCTCGCTGCTGTCAGGACGGGCCCGGCACTACGGCTACGTGTCGAGTCGTTCGGTGTACGCGTGGCCCATCCCGTCTGGCTCCGACGAGAACGCGCCGGTCGTCGACGGCGACTCAGCGAGCGAGGAGTACGAGGACTACGCGGCGGCCAAGCGCGGTGGCGAGCTGGCCGTGCTCGAGCACTTCGAGGGCCCTTCGGTGCTCGCAAGGGCGGGGCTCATCCTCGGTCCGTACGAGCTCGTCGGCCGGATGCCGTGGTGGTTGCGCAGGATCGAGCGCGGCGGCGACGTGCTCGCGCCCGGGCCGCGCGATATGCCGATCCAGTACATCGACTGCCGGGACCTGGCGGCGTGGCTGCTGCATGCCGCGGACGAGGGCGTCAGCGGTGCGTTCAACTCCGTGAGCAAGCCGGGTCACGCGACGATGGGTGAGCTGCTGGAGTCCGCGGTTACTGCCACAGGTTCCGACGCGAACCTGATCTGGGTGGACCCGGACGTCATCGAGGCGGCGGGGATCCAGGGCTGGATCGAGCTGCCGGTCTGGGTTCCGCCGGTAGGCGAGGGTGCCGCGCTGCACGACGGCAACGTCGACGCGATCTATGCGGCCGGGCTGGTCTGCCGTCCGGTGTCGGAGACGATCGCCGACACGTGGCGATGGCTGCAGGAGGAGGGTGACCCGCCGGTCAGGGAGGGCGGCCTCCAGCATGGCCTTGACCCGGAGCGCGAGCGCGAGGTCCTGGCGAGCCTCGCGTAGCGACGGCTCCGTTTAATTGGCTGCGGCCGGTCGCACCGTAGTAGTGAGACCGGCCGCATAATCATCACTGGCCTAATGGCCGAACACGGGAATGAGGAGACCGCGCGCGATCGTGTGGAAACGCAGGTTGAAGCCGGCGACCGCGGGGGAGACGTCGGAGTCGATGCCGAGCGATTCAGTGTCGAGGGCGTGCACCGCGAACACGTAGCGGTGCGTCTCACCAGCCGGAGGCGCGGCGCCGCCGAAATCCTTGGTCCCGTAGTCGTTGCGGACGGAGAAGGCGCCCACCGGAAGTCCGCCGCCGTCCGCCGCACCAGCGTTCGCCGCCAGCTCGTTGACTGAGGCAGGGAGGTCCAGAACTAGCCAGTGCCAGAAGCCGGACCCGGTAGGCGCGTCGGGGTCATATGCAGTGACCGCGAAGCTCTTGGTCTCGGCCGGGAAGCCGTTCCAGCGAAGCTGTGGCGATATGTTCTGGCCGCTCATGCCGAAGCCGTTGTATACCTGGTTATCGCCCATTTGCTTGTCCTGGGCAATGTCGTCGCTCTCGACGGTAAATGAAGGCACCTGCGGCATGAAGTCGTAGGGCAACGGAGCCCTGTCAGACATAGATTCCTCCTAGCGTGAAACGTTGGAGCCATATGCCGGTCTGCTTCCCAACGCTACTTCCGCGGTCTGCGGCGAGGGCGGGCAAGGCGGGATCCGCGCGCTCCAGCTCAATGGCACGGCGGTATACCTTGACATGATCACCACCGATCGGATGCAGGAAGGGCGGACCCGGTACGTGAGGTTGGGCGTGCTGGCGAAAGTACCTGTGCAGCGCGCGGGACTGGCGCTGCTGCTCGCCGCCGTGCTCGTCGCGGCGATCTTCCTGACCAGGCTCGGTTCCGGTTCCTGCCGCGGCGGCAAAGCCGCCTGCGCGGCGCGCAACTATGTCCGGTGGTCCCGGTCGCTGCATGGCGCCTGGGTGGCGCAGGACGGAGTCGAAGGCACGATCTTCAGCCAGGGTCAGGCCTCGGCTGCGGCCGGGCACGGGGTAGCGGTGATCGGTTTCGGCCTGACGGTAAGCGCTTATGACGTGAAGACCGGCTTCCCGCGCTGGACGCAGGACCTGACCGGCCTGTCGTCCGATTCGGCCATCGTGTCGGTGCGAGCGTGGCGCGGTGTCGTGACAGTCGGCGTGGGGACGAATTCTGGCGCCGCCCCCACGGACATCACAGGTTCCTCTGCCGCGGGCACGGCCGAAGGTTCCTCCGCCAGGGGTTCGGCGACCAGGCGCGAGATCGTGCTGAACGCAGTGACGGGCAAAGAGCTCAGAGCATACGATGCGGCGGCTTCGGGCGGTGCCGTCATGGCAGGCCTGAAACACACGGTGATCGTCGGGACCAACGCGGTGACCAGCTACCTGAACTCAAATGGCCGGGCGACCTGGCGCGATGGGACAGGAGCCGAAGGGCAGGCGTGGCGGGTCGCCGGGGGAAAGCTATATGTAACGGTCTCGGCCGGCGGCCAGGTCGGCACCGATCCCGTCACGGCCGTCCGGCAGATCAACCTCGTATCCGGCGCCGAGCGCCTGATCAGGCCGCAGGGTGAGTCCTTCGACGGCGCACTTAACGCGGTCGTGGGAGGCTCACTCATCTTCACCAGCAGTACAGGCCTCTCCATGTATAGCGTCGCTAACGGCCATCTGACGGCCCAGGTACCTCACGCTGTGGTGCAGGGCAGCGATCCGGTTCAGGGCGTTTTGTACGCTGACGTCGCCGGAACCCTGACCGGAATAGACCCTGTCACGGGTCGCGTCCTGCCTGCTCAGCCGGGAACGGTGCCGGCCGGCGTATACGGGGTACGAGCCGGCGTGGCATTCGGCCTCGACGCGGGATCTGGCGGCGATGCCTGGGGCTACAGCATCGTCGGCCGGCACACCATCTGGACGGCGAAATCCTTGCCGTGGCCGCATTACTTCGCGGAAACCTCCGGCCTCAACGGCAGCGTAGATCCGGCTAGCGGGACGGTGCTGATCGTCACCTGCCAGGCGACGGGCCAGCCGGTGCACGGCACCGTGGTCGGAGGAGCCGCGAAGACCTGCCTCAAGCCGCGGCTGGTAGCGGTCGGACCCTGGGGT
>DATELR010000143.1:0-2344 GCA_035276345.1 Streptosporangiaceae bacterium
CGAGGGCGCAGCGGCGAGTAGCCGTCGCGGTGCCGGGACAGCCCGCCGGCGTGGTCGCCGAGCACGTGGGCGGCGATGTCCTTGACGTCCCAGCCTGGGCAGACCGTGGGTTGCCCCCACTGCTCGGGCCGGAGCCCGCGCAGCAGGGCGATGAACGCGGCCTGCTGCCCGGCGAACAGCGGCCGGACGTCGATGGGCGGTCCCAGCCAGGAGGTGTCGGTCATCGCCTTACTAGCATCTCGCGAAAACGGGCGCGAGCCTGGGCTTACTCGACTTCGGTGAGGATGCGCTGCATCTGGTCCAGCTGGCTCCGGAGCGAATCAACCTGCACGCTGAGGTCGGTGAGCCTGAGATCGACGTGCTCCTGCGTCGTGATCGCCATGTCGCTGAGCCGCCGGAACTCGCCGGCCAGCGCGCGGTATTCCTCGCCGGCGGTCAGCTGGGCTCTGGCCTGCCGGGAGGAGTTCAGGTACCGGGTCACCACCACGACCGTGATCACGACCCCGATCATCAGCGGAACGAACAGCGCCAGGTAGTCATTCGGATTCATCGCCGCGCCTCCGCGTCGAGCTCGTGATTCGCGCGCAGCGTCCGCGCCGCCGCCATGATCGTCTGTGGCGTCAGTTGCAGCGCGAAGGGCGTTACGTCATAGAACTTCATTGCCTTCCCGTCCTCCGATACTTCGATGTCGGCCGACACCAGCCCAGCGCCCTCCAGCTTCCGCAGGTGAACCTGCAGGAGGGCGCGGCTGATGTCCAGCTCGCGGGCCAGCTGGCTCACGTAGTTGCGTTCGGCGGCCAGGGCCGCGACGACCCGCAGCCGATGCGGGTTGGCCAGGGTCGCGAGCACCCGCAGCAGGTCGTCGCCGGTTATGTCGGTGATGTTCACAGCACCCTTTCTAGCATCTGCTAAGAAAAGTTAGCATGTGCTAGATCGAGCTGTCGATCGGAAAGCGGGCATCCTAGCCATGTGGGGGAACCGGAAACGGATGCTCCAGGGAGAGGCGATGGGCCGCAAACAGCGGATCAGCTACCTGCCGCTCGAGGCGATGGACGACGAGATGCGGGCCGAGATGGAGCGGTGCCGGCGCGAGGGCACGCCGCGGCCGGAGAGTTCGGCGGTACGCGCACACGTTCCCGCCTGCTTCTGGGCGTTTGCCAGATCGTGGCAGGCGATCTTCCGCGACGGGGTCTGCGACCACGCCATCAAGGAACTCTGTCGCGTCTACGTGTCGCGCTCGGTCAAGTGCGAGTACTGCGGGAACCAGCGCTCGGAGAAGGCCAGGACGCAGGGGCTGAGCGAGGGAAAATACGACGACCTGCTCAACTTCGAGACCTCGGCCACGCTCGGGGAGCGGGAGAAGGCGGCGCTGGCTTATGCCGAGGCGATCACCTGGCGGCTGGACCCGGACGACGCGCTGTGGGAGCGGCTGCACCGGCATTTCTCCGAGCCCGAACTGGTCGAGCTCGGCTGCTTCGTCGCGCTGACCATGGGCCAGCAGAGCTGGCTGCGGCTGCTCGACATCGAGCATCATGAGGTGCTGCCCGGCACCGACGCTTCGATGGCGCCGGGGTTCGGCACGGCGGAGGATCTCGCCACGGCCAAGGCTTCTCAGGACTACTGGGCGCGGCAGCCGGCCAGCTGAGCCTCACCGGTCCCCGGGCAGGCCTTCGCCGCGGGCGGCCAGCATCGAGTCGTAGCCGGGATGGCGCATGATGTCGTGCAGTTGCCGGCGGCGCACGCCCTGGTTGCCCCCGTCGTAGAGGGGGAACACCATGGCATCGCGCATGATCCGCTCCAGCGGGGCCATGTCCCTGGTGTAGCTGGCGATGCCGATCACGCGCATGCAGTCGTAGACCGTCGCGAAGGCCGCCTCGGAGCAGTAGACCTTCGTCATGATCGCCAGTTCTTCCGCGCGGCCGCCAGAGCGCTCGAAGTCATGACACGCCTTCCAGGTGAGGTAGCGGCAGGCCTCGATCCGCATCTTGATGTCGGCGAGCATGAAGCCGACGTTCTGGTGCTCGATGACCGGCACGGTGCCGAGCCTCTTCTCGCTGCGGGTGAAGTCCAGCGCGTATTCGAAGGCCGCGCGCATGGTCCCTACGCAGGCCGCGCCGATCAGCGCCGCCGTCCAGCTGAACGCGCCGGTGACGACGCGCTTGCCTGCCCGGCCGGGCTGGCCGATGAGGTTGGCGGCGGGCACCCGGACCCCGTCGAAGTGCACCCGCGGGGTGACCACGCCCCGGTGGCCGATCTTGTCGTACACGTCGGCCACGGTGATGCCCGGGGCCGAGCCCGGCACGGCGATCACGGCCAGGGCGTCGTCCGCGCCCGCGGCCGGGTC
>DATELR010000144.1:0-24588 GCA_035276345.1 Streptosporangiaceae bacterium
CTCGCTCCCCCGAGCGCAATTTCGACTCTACGCTCCGAGCAGCACGCCGCTCTGAGCCGACTCATCGCCGCCAAGGCTTCAGGACTCGTCAAGAATGCGCAGGCGCTTGGGGTCGTAGAACGGGGCGATCTGGAGGCGGGCAGGCCAGTCTCGCTCGTCGGTGCGCACGGTGAAGTCGCCGGATTTCACCCACTCGGCGGTCACGCCGTCCTCGCAGGCGACCTGGGCGAAGGCGACCGGGCCGCCGACCGTGTAGCCGTAGGCGGCAGCGCGAACGTAGCCGACCCACTTTCCGGCCAGGAACACCGGCTCGTTGCCGAACAGGTCAGCAGATGGGTCGGCCACCATCAGCCCGACGACGCGGTGCTTCGGCGGCCCTTCGGCGCGCGCCTCGAGCAGGGCTTCCCTGCCGATGAAGCCGCCAGGCTTGTCCCAGGCGACCGCGAAGCCAAGGCCGGCCTCGATCGGGTTGTCAGTGTTGTCGATGTCGACGCCCATGTCGCGGTAGCCCTTTTCGAGCCGAAGGCTCGACATCGCGGCCAGTCCGACCGGGCGGATGCCCAGGTCAGCTCCGGCCGACATCAGGTCGTCGTAGACGCCAGCGCCGTACTCGGCAGGTATGTGCAGCTCCCAGCCGAGCTCGCCCACGTAAGTGACCCGCATCGCGAGCACGGGCGCGTACCCGACGTGGACCTGGCGCGCCGACAGGTAGGGGAACGCATGGTTCGACAGGTCGGCGTCGGTGAGCCTGGAGATGAGCTCACGGGAAGCCGGGCCCTGCACGGTCAGCAACGTCGTGCCCGAGGTGACGTCCGTGACCGTGACGAACTCTCCAGGCCTGGTCGCGCGCCGGATCAGCGGCTCGACCCGGCGGTGGATGATGTCGCTGGCTACGACCAGGAACTTCTCGTCGCCGAGGCGGGTCACCGTGAGGTCGGCGACGATCCCGCCGGCCGCGTTCAGCCATTGCGTGTAGACGAGCCGTCCCGTCTCGCGCGCGACGTCGTTGGCCGAGAGCCGGCTCAGCACAGCGGCCGCGTCGGGGCCCTGCACGATCAGTTTCGCCATCAGGGTCATGTCGATGACGCCGACGGCCTCGCGGATCGCGTGGTGTTCGTGCTCGATGATGTCGTGGCTCGGCTGACGGCGGTAGTCCATCGTCGACTGCGGATGCTCGCCGGACTTGGCGAACCATTCGGGGTACTCCCAGCCAGCCGAGACGCCGAAATGCGCGCCGGCTTCGGCCTGGCGATCGTGCAGGACTGAGCGGCGCACGTTCCGCGCCGAGCTGGGTTTCCAGGACGGCCAGACGGCATCGCCAAACAGAACGCCGAGCTGCTCGACGGTGCGTTGAGCGCGGAACTTGCGTGACGACTCATAAGTCGCCGTGCGGTCGATCGCCACCGCGGTCGCGTCCAGCGGCGGGAAGCCGTCGACGATCCAGTGCGCGACCATGTTCCCGACCCCGCCACCCGACAGGATGCCAAGAGAGTTCAAGCCAGCCGCGACGAAGTAGCCGTCCAGCTCGGGAGCCGGGCCCAGCAGCGGGCGGACGTCGCTGGTGAACGACTCCGGCCCGCAGAAGAACGTCCGTACGCCCGTCTCTGCCAGGGACGGGATCCGGTCCATGGCCTTGCCGAGGTAGGGCTCCATCCGTTCCCAGTCCGGCGGCAGCTTGCCGAATGCGAACTCGCGCGGCACGCCGTCCAATGACCATGGCGCGCCGACCGGCTCGAACAAGCCGACCAGCATGCCGTCGCCTTCTGGCCGGTAGTAGCCGTAGCTGTCCGGATCCTCGATGACCGCCAGATCGGCGTCCATTCCCGCGACGGTGTCGGTGAGCAGGTAATAGTGCTCGGCGGCCTGCAGCGGCACGTGCACTCCGGCGAGCGCTCCGAACTGGCGTGCCCACATCCCCGCCGCGTTGACGACGACCTCGGTCTCGATCTCGCCCTGCTCGGTCTGCACGCCGGTGACCCTGCCGCGATGCGTCCGCACGCCCGTCGCGGCTATGCCTTCGAGCACGCTCGCGCCGAGCTGCCTGGCGCCCTTAGCCAGCGACGTCGCTACCCCGACCGGGTCGGCGCGCCCCTCGTCTGCGACGTAGAAGGCCGATAGCACGTCGTCGGTCCTCGCCAGCGGCCACATGTCGGCGAGCTCGCGGGCCGAGATCTCGGTGTCGGCCACGCCGAAGCCGTGCATCCAGGCTGCCTCGCGGCGCAGTGCGGCCTGCCGTTCCTTCGACGTGGCCAGCGATAGGTGGCCCACCTGACGGTAGCCAGTGGAGTGGCCGGTCTCGGCTTCCAGCCTCGCGTACAACTCCTTGGAGTACCGGCTGAAGAACAACGCTGTCTCATCGGTCATGCCGGCCGACGTGATCAGGCCGGCGGCATGCCATGTGGTGCCGGCGGTCAGCCGGTTCTGCTCGAGCAGGACGATGTCGGTCCAGCCGAGATGAGCCAGGTGGTAAGCGATGCTGCAGCCGATGACGCCGCCGCCCACGATGACCACGCGAGCACGTTGGGGGAGAGCCGTCGCGGTAGGCGCGGCGTCAGCGGAGGCTGCCATCGTCACATTCCGGTGATCGTCGTCATGGCCTCACGACGGTCGCTGCGTTCGCCGCGGGTCATCCATCGGTACCCGATGTATCCGATCACCGCGATGACGAGGGACAAGACCAGCATGATCGTGCCGAGCGCGTTGAGCGCGGGCCCGCCGTTGCCGCCGCGTTGCTGCGCATAGATCAAAACCGACATCGGCGTGTTGCTGACATTGGAGTTGAGCAAATCGACTAGAACGAAGTCGTCGACGACGCTGGAAAAGACGAGCACAGCGCTGGCGAAGATCGCGGGCGCGAGCAGCGGAATCATCACCTTTCGAATGATCTGCCACTGATTCGCGCCAAGGTCGGCGGCTGCCTCTTCGTACTGCCTGCCCAGCGTCACCAATCTGGCCTGAACGATGATTGCCGGCCAGCTGATGTTCCAGGTCACGAGAGCCAAGACTTCGGCGAGGGTGCCAAGACCGATGCCCTTGAACAAGATCGTGAAGACGAAGAATACCGCGACGCCGAAGATTAGCTCCGGGATGACATACGACAAGATCATCGTGAAGTTGAAGCTCGCCGGGATGTAGCCGCGCCACCTATTGATACCTAGCGCGAATGCGACCCCGAGCGGCACGCAGATCAGCGTGACGTAGACCGACAGGCGGACAGTCTGAACGACGGCGGCATGCAGACCGGGATCGTGCAAAACCGAATTCACCGGGTCGGCGAAGTACCAGCGCCAGGAGAAGCCCTGCCACGAACTTTGTGATCTGCCGTTGTTGAAGGAGAACAGGACGGCGATAGCGATCGGGACAATCGACCAGATCAGGTAAAGCCAGGTGAAACCTTCGAGGAACCAAGGGTGTCGCCATGGGCGCGACTGTGGCCGCATCCTGCCAAAGAATGACCGGTCGGCGACGCGCCCGGTGGCTTGGGCTTGCCCCTGGGCTTTGGTGACGGCAGTCATACTGCCGCCCGAGATGACCGGTTGGTCGCGACAACGTAGTAGATCATCGGCGCGATCAGGACGAGCAGGAACAGCAACGAGAAGACGGCGCCCTCTCCCTGCAAGCCGGGTGTGCTGAGCTGCTGGTCGATTACGTTGCCCAGCATGGTGGTTCCGGTGGTGCCCGACAGCAACTGGTTAGTGAAGTAATCGCCGAGCATGGGAAGCACGGTGATCAACAAGCCAGTCAGGATCGCTTGCCGCGACAGCGGGAGCGTAACCCTGACAAAGGTCTTCAGCCGACCAAGGCCAAGGTCGCGGCCAGCCTCGATCAGCGCAGGATCGATCCGGTCCAGGCCCGCGAACAACACGAGGATGAGATACGGAATGTAGCCGTAGATCAAGCCGAAGATGACAGTGACTGACATTCCGCTCAGCCATGCTGTGTTCCCAGGTAGACCAAGGAACCCAAGCGCCTTGTTCACATAGCCGTCGGTCTGCAGCAGGTCGATCCATGCCAGCGTGCGCATCATGTAGCTGATCCAGAACGGTGCGATCAGCAGGACGAGGAACAGCCCCTTGCGGCGGCCGGCGAACCTGGCGACGAAATAGGCCGCCGGATAGGCAATCACTAGCGAGAGAGCGGACGCCACCACGACGTAGAACAGCGTCCTGACGATGATCGGGCCGACGAAGGCAGAGGCTCCGGTCACATCGCGCCACGCCGAGACGAAGTTCTCGCTGCTCCATTGCAGCGGGTTCCAGACGGCGATCGGATACCCGAAGACCTGATTCACGTGCCCGGCTGCGATCGCGATGATCGCGTAGAAGGGCACGATGAACAGCAGGATCAGCCAGATCATGCCGGGCGCGGCAAGGGCGATGTAGAACGGCCTGTGCAGTTGCTTGGACTTGCCCGCCCGGCTCGCCCTGATGTTCCGCCGGCTAGGGGGCGGTTTGTCGGGTCCAGGCGGGGACGACTGATCGGTGCTGATCGCCACGCCGACCGCCTACGCGCTCTTCACCTGGAGCCAGGCCTGACTCCATCTGGTCAGCGCAGTTACTGGCAGCTGGAGCTCCATAACCCCGCGCCGGAAGTAAGAGGGGAGGACCGCCGTCGACATGAGGCTGGGAGGTAGCAGCTTCTCCTTGACCAGAAGCTGTGGCGTGACCTTGGTAAGAGGCTGCATGTAGGCGTTGAAGCTGATGTTCTCCATCACGTTGTGCAGGTCGAGCATGTAGTCGAGGAACAGATGTGCGAGCACCGGGTTCTGCGCACCGCGCAGAACGGTGATCAAGTCGTTGCCGACGGGACCCTTGCCGTCTGGAGGGAACCAGTATCCGACCGTGTCGATCGACGTACCCTTCGGCAAGTAGTACTGTGCTGCCGCTATGTCACCGGACCACGCCTGGTGGATCCAGATCGATCCCTTCGGTATCTCCGTGTAATCGTTGTTGTCGATGTGAACGTTCGTCAGCTTCGCCAGATCCTGCAGTGACTTCGCGGATGCTGAGATCTGGTTGGGATCGGTGCTGTTGAGATTGAAGATCCCGTTCTTCATCAGTCCGAGGCTGATGCCTTCTCGTGAATCGTCCAGGATCGCGACCTTGCCTTTGTATTTACCCTGCCAAGGCATCGCCCATGGATTGGCCATCTTGTACGGATTCTCGGGAACATGGTCCTTACGCCAGGACATCCCGGTCGTATAGATCGTGTAAGGAACCGTATATTGCCACTTCTGGTCGTAGAACGGATTGGTGAAATCCGGCCAGGCCTGCGAGATGTTCGGGATGTAGCTGTGGTTCAGCGGCTGGATGAACTTGCCCTCGACGAGCTGGCCCATCACGTCGATCGTCGGGAAGAAGATGTCGAAGTTGACCTCGCCGCTACGAAGCTTGGCCATGGCCGTGTCCATGTTCTGGAAGTTCGTTATCTCATAGTTGCAGTTGTACTTCTTGCAGAAGTTCTTCAGGACGCCCTGGTTGATGTAGGCGACCCAGTTGAACAACCGCAGCGTGGCGTTCTTCTCGGGCTGGAGGCCATTTGCAATCGGCTTGTTGTCTTTGAAGATCGGCCAGGTGACCGGGTTGTTCGGGCGCGGCAGCGGGAGCGTGCCGGTGTCTTGAGTTCCTGGCCCCTGTCCGGAGCACGCTGCCAGCAACGAGCTGATGCCGCCGGCGCCGAGCGCTGCGAGACCGGTCGCGCCGGCGCCCTGCCGCAAGAAGCTGCGGCGTGAAACACCAGGTATCGGCGGGGTCCCGTCAGCCTGCCAGCCTTCTCTTGGATGCATGGTGCTTAAACCCTTCGCTGCGAAGCCTGAGCGCATGATGCGTCTGCCTGACGCCGCCTGACTGCCGCCTGCCCATTGAACGGCGCTTCAATTACTCCTGACTACTCCTGCCGGAGGCCGGTGACAAGGTTTTTGAGATAACAGGACGGTTAAGCGGTTGCAGTTCTTAACGTAACAGGAGCTCTGTCACGGGCGGAATATCATGATATATACCCCTCAGTCGGAAGGTCCAACGCTCGTTGTCGGTTTGCAATTCGCCATCTCAGGCGCCGATTCGAGCGCCCGGCTACGCGTGTTGCCTGACCGCGTTCCACGCTTGCTGCCACAGGAGATTGCCGGCCGGGGTGATCTGCAGCTCCTTGAGGCCGCGATCGAGGAACGTGGACATCACGGCGGTCGAGGTGAGACTCGAAGGGAGGATGCCCAGTTGCACGAGTCGCGAGGGCGTCGCGTAGGTGAGTGGCTGAGTAAAGCCGGTCGCGGCGATGTTCGTCAGCGCGTTGTGCCGGTCGAGCATGAAATTCAGGAACAGATGGGACAGCACAGGGTTGCCCGCGTGGCGAAGGATCGTCATGGTGTCGTTCGCGACCGGTCCGGCGCCATCGGGCGGGAACCAGTAACCGAGCACGTCGTCAGGGACGCCGCGCGGCAGCTTCTTGGCGGCCGCGACGACCTGTCCGGACCAGGCGTGATGAACGGAGGACCGGCCGTCGGCCAGTTCGGACACGGTCTGGTTGTTGATCCGCAGGTCGACGAGGCCGTCGAGATCGAACAGCGCGTCCCTGGCCCGGTTAAGCAGATACGGGTCGGTTGAATTGAGCTGATCGTCGTTGTCCTTGAGCAGCGCGAGGCCGATCGTCGCGCGGTAGTCGTCCAGGACGGCTGTCTTGCCCTTGATGGCGGCCCGCCACGGGAACTCCCAGCCGTTCGCCAGCGCATAGGGATCGAGGTCGACCTGGTCCTTACGCCAGGCAATGCCGGTCGTGAACACCGAATAGGGAACCGTGTACTGCCAGTGGCTGTCGTAGTAAGGGTCGGTGTAGACCGGCCAGGCCTCGCCGATGTTGGGGATGTAGCTGTGGTTCAGCGGCTGAATCTGCGCCCGGCCGACCAGCGGGCCGATCTGCTCAGTAGGTGCGCCCACGAACACGTCGAACTGTTCTCTGCGGCGTCGCAGGATCGACAGCGCCTGCGCCATCGAGGTGTAGGAAGTGAGCTCGATCTCGCACTTATAGGCCTTCGAGAAGGCTTCCAGGCAGTTGTGACTGAGGCGATGCGCCCACGCGAGGACCTTGAGCGTCGCATTGGCCTCCGGCGGCAGTCCGCCGGCTATGGGCTTATTGGCCGCGAGGATCGGCCAGACCACCGGCCGCCTCGGCTCCGGCAGCGGCGTCTTCTTCGGAAGCGCCGCTGAGTCAAGCCCGCACCCGGCGAGCAGCGCACCGGCGCCGCTCATCACGGCGCCGGCACTGACTGCCCGCCCGAGGAAAGACCTCCTGGTCAGGGGATCTCGAGGGTGGGCGCCTTGATTCACTCAGCGGAATCTAGCACCTTTCCCGCTCAGCTGATGCTAGAAGCAAACTGCATGACATTCCGATTAAATCGGTCGATATCACTCTCGTCATGCTGGACCGATATCAGCCATTGCTCTGACTTGCCCCATGGCGGCAAGAAGACCCCGCCGTTGTGCTGGAACAGCCAGTGGGCGTGACTGTAGGCGTCGTCGATCGACAGGAAGCCGCGGAAGTCCTTGACCGGCTCCGGGCTGAAGACGATGCAGCCCTTGGCGCCGACGGCCACGATGCTCGCGGCCAGGCCATAGCGCTTGATCGCTTCGTTCACCCCAGCGACTGCCTGCTCGCGGAGCGCGTCGATCCGCTGGTAGGCCTCTGGCGTAGCGACTTCCTGGAGCATCGCGCGGGTGGCGGCCATCGCGAGCGGGTTGCCGTTGAAGGTGCCGACCATCTCGTAGTCGCCGTTGGCGACGTGCTGCATGACCTCATGCGTGCCGCCGACCGCGGCGACCGAGATCCCGCCGCCGATCGCCTTCGCCAGGCTCATGATGTCGGGCGCGACTCCGGTCAGCCCTGTCGCTCCGCCGGGCCCAGCCGTGAGCCCGGTCTTGACCTCGTCGAACGCGAGCAGCGCGTCGTGGCTGTGCAGCAGTTCCTTGAGCCCGGCCAGGTAACCAGGTTCGGGCGGGATGATGCCCGCGTTCATCATGATGGGCTCGAGGATCATGCCAGCGACCCGGCCGCGGTACTCATGCAGCACCCGCTCCACGGTCGCCAGGTCGTTAAACCCGACGATCACCGTGAGGTCAGTAAGCGCTCGCGGGATGCCCGTGCTCGCGGGAACGCTGGACGGTCGCTCGGCCGGGCCGATGTCGGCTGCGTCGGGGTAGACCGATACCTGCACCGAGTCGTGGTGGCCGTGGTAGCAGCCCTCGACCTTGATGATCAGGTCGCGGCCGGTGATCGCCCGCATCAGGTGCACCACGTCCATCGTGGCCTCGGTGCCCGAGTTCGCGAATCGCCACTGCGGCAGGCCGAAACGGCTCGTCAGTTCCCTGGCAACGATGATCGCGTCCCGGGTAGGCTGGGCGAAGTGAGTTCCGCGCGTTACCTGGTTCTGCACCGCGGCGACGATCGCCGGGTGGCCGTGCCCGGCCAGCGAGACGCCGTAACCCCCGTGCATGTCCACGTAGTCGTTGCCGTCTACGTCGTAGAGCTTGGATCCGCTGCCGTGGCTGAGCCACACCGGCTGAGGCCGGGAGATCTGCCAGCTTGACGTCACGCCTCCGGCGAGGACTTGCCGTGCCTCGGCGGCGAGTCGCGCGGACTCAGGCTGGCGCTCGATGAAAATGCGCTCCTGCTCGGCGATCACATCGGCGAGATTCGGACCGGAGGCCGGAGCGCCGGCATCGGCGGTCTGGGTCTGATCCTGCTGCTCGTCCGGGCGGGTTGCCAGCCCGACGGCGGCGTCCTGGGAGATGGGGCATTCGGTGGTTGCGGCCTGCTCGTCGGCCATGAGTAGCTCCCCTAACGGAGTTGACTGAACATTCAGTCTAATTTGCGAGCGGCGAACCGAGCAAGGAGGGGAACGCCACCATCCGGCTATGCTCCCGGCACATGCGCCGTCTGCTGATTGTTCACCACACGCCGTCGCCGGCGATGCAGGCGATGTTCGAGTCCGTGCTCGACGGCGCTCGCACCGACGAGATCGAGGACGTCGAGGTGGTGGTCGTCCCCGCTCTCACCGCGGGCGCAGCGGACGTACTGAGCGCCGACGGATACGTGCTCGGCACGCCCGCCAATATCGGCTATATGTCCGGCGCACTCAAGCACTTTTTCGACGGTATCTACTATCCGTGCCTCGAGGCGACCAAGCGCCGTCCTTACGGGCTCTACGTGCATGGCGCAAGTGACACGGCTGGCGCGGTCAGGGCCGTCGAGTCAATTGCTGGCGGGCTCGCCTGGCAGCAGGTCAGGCCGCCAGTGTGCGTGGTCGGCCAGCCGGGCAAGGCGGACCTTGAAGCGTGCTGGGAACTCGGAGCTGTCGCAGCGGCAGAACTCGCTGAGGTCACGTAGCGGCGCCGCGATACGTGGCGACCGCGCTACCTACTTCGTGCCGTAGTTGTACAGCTGCTGATTTACCGGGCTCTCGTTGGAGCTTGCCAGCACGCTCGTGGCGGTGAATGCCACGGCGAATGCCAGTGCGGCACCGGCCACGACGGACACCAGCAGCAGCGCTAGACGAGTCACGAAGTCCTCCTTGCCGCGTATCTAGAGCCAGATCCGGGCGGCTTGGGCCCTAAGCATAGGGAATGTCCATGCCGCCGTGCCATAACGATACTGAATAGTAATTTCCGCCATCTGCAGATAAGTCGCGGCGGGCCGGTGTGTCACCGGGGGGCTCGTGAAGTGCCTGCTGGCAGGCGGAAGAGCACAAGATCCGGGCTGGCGAGCACTACCCGGGCGCCAGGCAGGTTCGCGCGCGCGGCGAGCCGGCCGACATCTCGCCGGTCGTTCCAGAGCAGCGAACCCGCGTCCACCACGACATACCGGACGCCCGCGGCTACGAGCGCGGCCGTGCGCGAGTCTCCCGAGGTAATCACCGGCGTCAGCTGGCGCGCGCGCTGACTCTCCGCAGGCACCGTCGAATGGCCGACCCGGAGCGCGTCGTTCCAGATCATCGGCCTGCTCACGAAGCGCGGCCACGGGTCGAACACGGCCTCGCCGTGATTCCACGGATACCGCCTGTACTGCGCCCATGGCAGCAGGACGGCGCCGCCCGGCCGGCCGGCCTCGATGAGCTGGCGTGCTTTCATCCAGTCGGCCGGATACTGCACCGCCTGCAGCCGGCCGGCCGCCCCCCACGCCAGCCCCGGCAGCAGCAGGACCGGCGCGATGAGCGCCAGGACGGCGAGCGTGACCGCCGGACCAGTAGCCGATTCGCCCGCCTTGATCAGCCTGGAAGTACCTGGCGCCCTGGCTGCGGTGATGAGCGCGCCGGCTCCGGCGCCGATGCCAAGCGCCAGCGCGATGGCTAGCGGTGCGACAAACTGCTGCCCGTCGCGCAGCAGCGCGAAGCCCGGCCAGAAGGCGATAGCACCCCGCAGCGAGGCTCTGCTCGCCTCCGTCAGCCCGAGCCCGGCGACGCAGACGCCGAGCACCGCGGCGATGCCGGCTCCCTGGCAGATCCGCCGTGGCCGGGCAGCGAGCACGTATCCCGTCGCTGCCAGCGCGACGAGGGCGAGCCAGAAGGCTGATACCGCGCCGCCATATCCGGTCGGCACGGCCTGAGCGTTCCAGATCCCGCCGAGCATGAGGAGGCTGCCGAGCGTGCCGAATGGCGTATCGGCCCTGGCGGCGAACGCGGCGACTCCGGCGGGATTCGCGTGCACGGGATTAATCAGCGAGGGGATCAGCCACGGGAGGCTGGCCACCGCGATCACTCCGACAGTCAGTGCGAGCCTGCGCAACCGCTCGGGCCAGCCGGGCCCGGCGCACAGCGCGACAGACAAGGCCGCGATCACGGTCACCGACATCGCGGCGAACCCGCCGACCGCGGCCGGGACCATGGCCGCGGCGAGCCGCCCGACCCGGATCCGGCCCTCGTACCTGATGAGCTCGCGCAGGACCCACGGCAATCCGGCGTATCCGAGCAGCATTGCCCACTGGCCCATGATCAGCCGCTCGGCGACAAACGGATTCCAGGCGTAAAACACCCCGGCAGCCAGCAGCGCGGGCAGCGGCAGCCGGGCGTCAGCATCGATCCGGCGGCTGCTGGCCGCGAGCAGGGCGGCGGCGCCGGCGCAGGCCAGAACGAAGATTGCGATCAGGATCAGCTTCTGAACGACGTCTGCCGGGATTGCTTTCGCGGCGATCGCGACGACCAGGTCGCTGGGCACGGCGCGCGGCGGGCCGCCGCCTGATCCGATATCGGCGTACCCGACCGGCGGATGAGGGACGAAGACCATGTCGTAGGACAGGACGAACCCGCTGCCAAGGGCCGGCCCGAGGGCGAGCAGCCCCAGCACCAGCCCGGCCACCGCGGGCCAGGCGTGCGGCCGCAGGCGGCCCGCCAGCCGGTAGAAGACTGCGACGAGGGTGCTCAGTCGGCGATCTGGCCGCCCGAGGCCATCGTCGGCAGGCAGCGAGGTTGTCTTCGGGGTGGCCGGGCCGTCGATGGCCGGTCCGCCCTTGTCCCGGGCTGGACGGGCTAGCACGCCTTGCGAGCCTGTACCAGCAGGATCGAGGCCGCCGATGGCCAGCGGCAGAACAGCCTGTCCAGCGGGCGCAGCGCTGCGGGGACGTCGTGATAGCGGGCCCCGCGGACAATGACGGTCTGCAGTCCGTAGGCGGCAAGCAATTCCACCAGGGCGCGTCTGGTGAACATATGCAGGTGCCCGGCTACCTGGCTGCCGGGCCTTCCAAATACCGACCGCAGGCTTACCTCTGAGAACACCGGCTGGATGCCGACCGCGAGTAGCCCGCGGTTGTACCAGGCCGCCAGGTTCGGGGTGGAAAGCAGCAACGAGCCGCCGGGCTTGAGTACCCGATGCACCTCCTCGACCGCCGAGTCGGTGTCGACGAGATGCTCGATCACCTCGCTCATGATCACGACGTCGACGCTGCCCGACCTGATCGGCAACGTGGTGTCGAGGCCGGCCCGCAGCACGGCCAGGCCGCGGCCCCTGGCCTGCCTGAGTGAAGGCGCGGACCAGTCCAGCCCGGCGAAACGGTGCCCGGGCAGGCTGGACGCCGCGACGCCCGTTGCGAAGCCGTCGCCGCAGCCAACGTCGAGGATGGTGGCGCAGCCTGGCAGGCCGGCGAGCACGTCGGCCAGCATTTCGGCCTGGCGGCGCGCCCGATCAGGCCCTGAGCTCGCGGGGACGGCGGGGTCCTCGTAGAAGTCGCGGAGCGGGTTCCCTCCGGCGCGCGCCAGCACAGGTGCGCTCATGCGTGCTCCGAGGGGCTCGCCCCCGACGGCTGCGGCAGGTATCCGACGGCATTGTCAGCGGAGACCGGCTCGTCGGCCGGGATGGTTTCCCGGACGTGATCGGCGACCCTCGCCCTGGCCAGCGCCTCGTCGACGACCATCGAGAATCCGTCCACCGCGGCCGACCAGTGCTGTTGCCTGGCCCGCTCCCTGGCGGCGTCGCCCATCGTGCTGCGCGTCCTGTCGTCGATCGCCAATGACGCCCAGGCCGAAGCGAATTCGCCTTCGGTCCGCACCAGCAGTCCGGTCTCGTTGTGCACGACCGAATCCCTGAGCCCTGGCACGCTAAACCCGATCGCGGGCGTGCCTCGGACCGCCGCCTCGGAGACAACGATTCCCCAGCCCTCGATGCTGGCCGGATGGAGCAGCAGCCATGCCGCCGACATCAGCCGGTGCTTCTCCTCCTCCGATACGCGGCCAGTGAACTCGACACCGTCGCCGGCCATGCTCTCCAGCCGCGCGCGCTCGGGGCCGTCGCCCGCGATCACCAGCCGGCCGCCCGTCACCTGGCGCACCCGGTCCCACAAGCGCAGCAGCAGGTCGATCCGCTTGTACTCGGCAAGCCTGCCGAACGCGAGGAACATCGGCTCCGGCGAGCGCGGAGCCGGTGGCGGGCCTGGTTCCACGCCGTTGCAGATGAGCCTGATCCGGTCGGTGTCGACGCCTATCTCCTGGAGCGCGGTGAACGTCGAGGCCGAGACGGTCAGGAACAGGTTGCGCCGGTGCACCCACGGCATCACCGCGGTTTCGGTCAGCCGCCCGAGTCCGCTGACCGGCTGCGGGAATCGCAGCGGCCACAGTTCAGAGTGCACATGGTTGACCAGGCAGACGACTGGCCGGCTGGTCCACAGCGGAGCGAGGAACGGCATGCCGTTGCAAACCTCGACCACCAGGTCACAGTCGCGCAGGTGGCGTCTGAACTCCAGTGGCGCCCTGACGAACTGGGAGTAGGTGCCGCCGCTGCGCCGCACTTGGTAGGGCCGTTCACCGACGCGACCGCCGCACAGCAGCGTGACGCGATCGCCGCGCTCACTCATGCCATGGGCAAGACGATCGACCAGTAGCTCCGAGCCCCCGGCGTCCTTGTTGGCCAGGTCGCGCCAGGCGATGAATACGATGTGACGGCCCGTCGTCATGCCCGACGGCTCGTTCCACGACCCCCTGTTTGCCGCAACAGCACGGTCCTGAACCTCCCGGGTGGCCTCGACGGCCCACGTCGAGCCTGAGCGCCGCAACTGCACCAGCTGGTGCGCACTATTGTGGTGATATCACCAAGATCGTCAAGTGTAGGCAACTGTCGCCCGAGACGCGGCGATCTTTACCGGGTCGAGCTCTTGCCCGAACCACCGGGCCGTCATCCGTCCAGGTAGGCGGACGACGCGCACGTAGTGGCTCAGGCCGGAACGAAACCCAGCGATATTAGTGAAAGCGACCGCTACGCTGACAATCAGGTGCTACTGGAAAGTAGCATTGTGCTTCCATCGCCGCAGCCAAAGCCAGCCAGGAGTGCTGCACAACGGCTCGGGGGGTGGGCGAGCGGAGAGGAAGCCAGGCAAGAGAGGGAGCAGGCCGCATGCTGAGGTCCGTCCGCCTGTTCCGGCTCTTCCTGAAGGAGCAGACGGACCCCGGCGGGTTCTATTCCGCGCTGGCGGGCGACGCCGCAGACCAGATCGCGGAGTACACCACGGTGCGGGACCGGACCGTGCTCGATATCGGCGGCGGCGCCGGCTACTTCACCGATGAGTTCAGGTCCAGAGGCGCGAACTGCTATCTGCTCGAGCTCAACGTCGGCGAGATGATGAGCCGCGGGCAATCACCACCTGGCGCCGTCGTGGCTGACGGATACTGGCTGCCAGTCCGTGACGGCGGAGCCGACATCTGCGTGTCTTCCAACGTTCTTGAGCATGTCAGGGATCCGAACGGACTCATCGAGGAGATGGTGCGGGCCACCAAGCCCGGCGGCCTGATCTACCTGTCCTTCACCAACTGGTTCTCGCCATGGGGCGGGCATGAGATGTCGCCATGGCATTACCTCGGCGCGAGCTTGGCGGAGCGGCGCTACCAGCGCAAGCACGGCAAGCCGCCGAAGAACCTGGTCGGCTCCAGCCTGTTCCCGCTGCATATCGGGGCCGTGCTCAAGATGACGCGGGGTCGCACCGATGTCGAAGTGGTATCCGCCCGGCCCCGGTACTACCCGGCCTGGTCTCGCGCGCTCCTGCTGATTCCCGGATTGCGTGAGATAGCGACGTGGAATCTGCTGCTCATCTTGCGGCGGACCGGATGACCTTCGCGCCGGTGACCGGGCAGCACCGGGCGCCAAGGGCACTGGGTTCACTCGCCGTCACCATCGCCGGCGGTCAAGGAAGCCGGCGGATATCCCGGACGACTCGCTGGTCGATCCTCGTCTGGCTGGCTGCGCTCCTCATCTTCTTCCTGAACGCTCACGGCCGGATCTTCTTCGACACCAAGCTCGGCGTGGACATTGATCCGCTGGGGTTCTACGGCAGGCTCTGGCACCTGTGGAATCCGACGGAATGGTTCGGCACCCTGCAGGACCAGTACATCGGCTACGCGTTCCCGATGGCGCCGTTCTACCTAGCCGGGCAGCTACTGAAGATTCCGGTCTGGCTGACCGAGCGGCTCTGGCTGTCGCTTCTTGTCGCCGTCGGCTTTGCCGGGCTGGTGAAGCTGGCCGAGGCAATGCGGATCGGCACCGACCGGTCCAGGACCGTCGCGGGACTCGCATTCGCGCTCTGGCCGACCTTCACGATCGTGATCGGCTCGACATCGGCGGGCATTCTGCCTGGCCTGCTCGCGCCCTGGGCGGTGCTGCCGCTGGTCAGCGTGGCCGAGCAGGCGTCGAACCGCGGCTCGGTGCCGCTTGGCAGCCTGGTGCGGGCGTCTGCTTTGTCAGGTGTCGCGGTGCTGTTCATGGGCGGCGTCAACGCGACCTCGACGCTCTACCCGCTGATCCTGCCCGCGCTGTTCATCGTCACGAGAGTGCGCGGCCGGCAGCGCCTCCAGCTTGCTGGGTTCTGGGTCGCTGCCGTCATCCTGGCGACCGCATGGTGGCTCGTGCCGCTGCTGATTCAGGCGAAGTACTCCTTTAACTTCCTGCCCTACGTGGAGCAGGCGACGACGACTACCGCCACCATGTCCGGCGCAGCGTTCCTGCGCGGCGCGGGGAACTGGACCGCGTACCTGAACTTCGGCCAGCCCTGGCTGCAGGCCGGCTGGGTGATGGTGGCCTACCCGGTAGCCGTCATTGCAGCGGCGGTCGCTGCTGCCACCGGCCTGATCGGCGTGTCTCGCCGCGACCTCCCGGCCAGCGCGTGGCTGCGGCTGAGCCTCGGCACCGCAGCTCTCATCGCTCTGGCCGGTTATCCAGGTCCGCTCGGCGGCATCTTCCACCATCCTGTCGACCAGCTCCTTGACGGAGTCGCCGCGCCGCTGCGAAGCGTTTACAAGGTCGAACCCGTTGCGGCGGTCGTGCTCGCTCTCGGCATCGCGCATGCGCTCGTGCTCAGGATGAAGCGCGAGACGCTCGGGGCCGACGCAGCACCGCGAACCTTGTGGCACTTCTTCGCGGCTCCGGCCATCGCGCTCGTGCTGCTGGGGATGGCGTACCCGCAGTTGTCGGGCCAGGTGCTGAATGCCGGCTCGTTCCGAGCGGTGCCCGGCTACTGGAAGCAGGCGGCTTCCTACTTGCGGCAGCACTCGCCTCGGGCGCCTGCCCTTGTCGTACCGGCGGCGGCACACGGCGTATTCGTGTGGGGCGAGCCAGTCGACGAGCCGTTTGAGCCGCTTGCCAGCTCTCCTTGGGCCGCCCAGGGGCTGGTGCCTTACGGGGGAGCAGGCTCAGAGCTGCTGCTCAGGTCGGTGCAGGCGGCCATCAATTCCGGCGAGCGCATCCCAGGACTGTCAGCTACGTTGGCCAGATCTGGCATCGGTTATGTTCTGGTCCGCAACGACCTCAGCCCCGCATCGATCGGGTATACGCCTCCCCAGGCGGTGCATCAGGCGCTAGCCAGTTCCGGTTTCAAGGTCGTCGCGTCGTTCGGACCCGAGATCACCAGCGCGCCGAGCGGTCCCGCATCATCATCGGTGCAATCCGGCGCTGCGGCGGCACGGACGCAGGCATCTCTTCCTTCCTTTCCGGCGATCGAAATCTTCGCGCCGGTCACAGCTCCGGATCGGCCGCCGCCCGCGGCCGTCGCATTCCCGGTGAGCCAGACCGTGCTCGTCAACGGGGGCCCCGATGCGTTGTTGCAGCTCACCAGGCAGCGCCTGCTCACTCCGTCGGCACCAGCGATCATCGCCGGTGACCCGCTGCCAGTCAGGCCGGCGGAGTGGGCGGTCACGGACTCTTTCCGTCGGGCGGACAACGCGTTCGGTTCGATCGACCCGACAGCGTCCTATACCTACACCGCTGCCGAGCGGAATCCGCCATCCGATCCGCTCGGCAGTCCTGGCGGGGAGCCACGCCAGCTACGGCCGGTAACGGCGGCAGGCCATCAAACGGTGGCTGTTCTGTCCGGCGCGGCCGCAGTGACCGCGTCGTCGTCGGGCTCGTGGCTGGGTGAGACGCCGCAGATCGATCCGGTGAACGTGTTCGACAACAACGCGAGCACGGTCTGGACCGAGGCCAATCCGACGAGCGCCGTCGGGCAGTGGGTTCAGATCAGATTCGACCGGCGGCTCGCGCTGCCGGGCTCGGTGATGATCGGGTTGCTCGACGACATCGCCTCGCGGCCGGTCGCGAGCCGGGTCACGGTCCGCACCGACGCCGGTTCCGCCACCAGCAAGCTCCGACGGACTAGCGCGGACCAGCCGCTAAGGGTTCCGGCGGGCCCGACCAGAACGCTTCGGATCACTATCGATGCGGCCCGCGGCGGGGTTGCAGGCGGGCTCGGGGCCGGAATCTCGGGGGTCGACATTCCCGGCGTCGCGGTGACGCGGTACCTCCGGCCGGCGCAGGACCGGGCTGGCCAGCAGGCGCCGTCCACGGCTTACTCGTTCGATCAGTTCGTGCCGTCACCGGCGAGCCTGGCTAATGTCGCGGCGTACCCGCCGCTCGCGAGGACGTTCGAATCACCAGGAAGCGGCAGGTTCACCTTGGGGGCGACCGCCATCGCCGTGCCTGGCAAGGACCTCGACACGATCCTGACCTCGCTGACGCCGCGGCGCCGCAAGACCCTTGAGGTGACCGCAAGCTCCACCTACGGATCGCTGCCCAGCCTGGCGCCGGCCAATTTGTTCCGGCAACGCGATCCTGGCGCCTGGATCGCTGGCAGTGAGCACGCTTCGCTGACCCTGCGCTGGCGGGGGCGACGCAGCATCAGGCAAATGACCTTCCAGCCGCTGCCAGGTCTCGCGGCAGCTCCGGAGTCCATAAGAATCACGAGCCCTGCTGGCGTCAGGGACGCGACCGTCGGGCTCGGCGGCCTGACGGCGGTTGTGCCTCCGCTGCGTACGAATCAGATGACGATCAGCTTTCCCGTGGTTCAGTACGCGACCGCCACGCAGCCGATATCCGGATTGCCTGCCAGGCTTCCTGTCGGGTTGTCGAGCCTGTCGATTCCGGCCCTGGACGGGCTCCGGCCAGCGACGCCCGCCCGAAGCACGAGTTTCGCGTTGCCATGCGGCTCAGGCCCGTCGGTGCAACTGGACGGGCGCACGATGCGGACCAGGGTCTTCGGCAAGGTCGGCAGCCTTATCTCGTTCGGGCCGGTGCATGTGAGGCTCTGCCGCGCTAGCTCGGCTGTCTGGCTCGCGCAAGGTCAGCACCGGCTGCTCGCGGCCAGCCCCCATGCGTTCACCATCACGGGTCTGAGCCTGATCAAAGCCGCTACCGGAGGCCTGCCCGGCCGAGGGTCGGCGCAGGATCTTGGGTCGGCGGCGCCGGGCCAGGGTGTCGGCACCGGGGGACGGACTGTCAAGGTGCTCACCTGGAGCCAGGAGCGCCGGCAGGTCAGCGTGGGTCCAGGCGCGGCCTCTTATCTGGAGCTGCACCAGAACGAGAACGCGGGCTGGACGGCGACGATGGACGGCAAGGTGCTACGTCCGGTCAGGCTCGATGGCTGGCAGCAGGGGTTCGTCGTACCGGCGGGTAACGGCGGCATCGTAACGCTGACGTTCACACCGGTTAAGTTCTATCATGTCTGGATTATCCTTTCTGCGGCAGGAGCGCTCGGGCTGCTCCTCACCGCGATCGCTGGCCGAAGGCGCGGAAGAGCGCGCGAACTGCGCGGGAGAGTGCGCGAACAGATGGATCAGGCATTGCCCGCCGCCGCGCCAAGATTTACCTGGGAGTCGTCCCCTTGGATCGTGCAGATGCCGGCGCGTCAAGGGCACCAGCCTGCCCGGTGGCTTGCTCTGCTCACACTCACCGCGCTGATCGCCATTGTCGGGGGGCCAGTCGCCCTTGCGGTTCCGGTCGTTGCGGTCATTGCGCACCGGTGGCCGAGCTGGTTCGTTGGGCTCGCGGCCGCTGGGATGGTGGCGGCGGGAGTCCTGACGGCGCTGGCGTCGCATCCGGCCTTGCCCGGTACCGGCGCGTTCGGGGCGCCCGCCCAGGCGTCGGCGCTGGTAGCTCTGACCTGCGCACTGATGCCCGTGCTGCCTGACAAGCTGTTGCCTGACAAGCTGCTGCCGCGCAGCCGGGCGGGGCGGCCATGATCGAGCGTTTCGCTGTCGCTGACGAGCTGACGTGTTATTACGACAGGCCAGCCGAACCTGCCAACGTGCACCTTGAGGTCCGGGTGCCTGGCCGCCTCGATCCGGCGGCGACCCGCGCATGCGTGGCTGCCGTGCTGGGATCCCAGCCGAGGATCATGGCCAGGCGAAGGCCAGCCACGTGGCAGCGCGGCTACCGCTGGGAGTTCCCTGTGCCGCAGGGCGACGACCCGGTGCTGAGCTGCGACTATTCCTGTGAGCAGGAGCTTGACCGGCAGCGAGACGCGTTCTTGTCGGCCTCACCGTCCCTCGCCAGTGCGCCGCCGCTGCGGTTCCTGCTCGCCTCGGGCGCTGGCGGCGACCACCTGATCCTCAACGCGCATCACGCGGCGTTCGACGGCCTTTCCTGCCTGCGCCTGATGCGCGAAGTCGCAGCCGCCTACGCCGCCCCCGCGCCTGCCCCGACCCCCGCCCCTCCGCGCGCGCAGGCTGCCCCACCGCTGGACGCTTGGCGGGGCCAGGACCACACCAAACGTCCATCGGGCGGGGAGCCGGTCCGGCGGAGAGGGGGATTCGGGAGGAGCGCCAGGATCTCGCCGGGTTCGGGTGCTGGACGGGGCCTGCCTGGATACGGCGCGCAATTGGTGACATGGGACGGACTGGCCTTCACTGACTCGCTCAGGTCAGCCGGGCTGAGCGTGAATGACCTGCTGATAGCGGCGCTGATGATCACGATCAGCGAGTGGAATCGGGCCCGCGGCGGCGGCGACCGGATGAAGATCACGATGCCGGTCGGTGACAAGGGCCAGGTCGGACCCGACGGGCGGTGGGCGAACCTGTCCAGGCTCGTGACCATCACCGCCCGGGTGCCCGCCGGTGCGATGCCTGCCGAGGTCATCGCGGAGGTCGCTAGCCAGACCAGGGCCGCGAAGGACCATGCGGGGCCACAGCTTGACATGGCGTCACGGTTGCTGGCCGCAGCGCCGCTGCCGGTGACGGTCAAGAACGCACTGCTGCGGTCGGCATTGCGGGTCGCGGGCCCGGTGCTCTGTGATACGTCCCTGGTTTCCAACCTCGGCGTGGTCGAGCCGCTGGCCTTTGGCACGACGCGGGCGACGGAGGTGTGGTTCTCCACGTCCGCGCATATGCCGCGCGGACTATCGCTCGGCGTTGTGACCGCCGGTGGGGTGCTGCGGCTGACGTTCCGGTACCGGCGCGCGCTGATGTCAGGCCCGGATGCGGCCGAGTTCGGTGCGACCTACATCAAGGCGCTCGACCAGTTCGCGCGGCAAGAGGCGGTGTCCCGATGACCGGGGCAGGGTTCGCCGTCGTCGTGGCGCTCATCGCGACGACCGCGTACCACCTCGGCCTCATACTCGAGAAGCGCGCGCTCGCGCGGCTCCCGGCGATCGACGCCCGCCATGCGCTGCGGCTGCTTCGCGTCCTCCTGACTGCGCCGGCCTGGCTGGCCGGCTTCGGGCTCATGCTCTGCGGCTTCGGGCTGCAGGTGATCGCGCTCACGCATGCGCCGGTCAGCGTCGTTCAGCCTGTCCTGGGCTCGGGCGTGGTGATCTTGCTCGTGCTGTCCAGGATTGTGCTGCGCGAGACGCTCAAGCGGCTGGAACTTGCCTGCGTGCTGGCCATGGCGGCAGCGATCGTTGTGATCGCGTTGTCGGCCGCAGGAGCAGCCGGTCACGTCGGGCATGAGGCCAGCGGCGGCTTGCTCGCAGCGGTCGCGCTCCCGGCTTGCGCGGTGGCGGTCGGACTCGGCGCCAGCGCATTGCGGCCGCGACCGAGCGGCCGGCACCGGATGCCGTCGATCGGAGTGTCTTACGCCGTCGCGTCCGGGTTGTTCTACGGTGTCGCAACCCTGGCGATCAAGGCCATGGCGGGATCGGTCGGTCTGCACGGCGGCGTCGACAGCAGCCTTCTGCTCGCGATCGTCGCCTCGCCATACCCGTACGTCACGGTCGCGTGCTCGGCCCTGGGCATGCTGATCTTCCAGACGGGCCTGCAGCGCTGCCGGGTCTCGATTGTCGGCCCGGTCTCCAACATCACTGGCAGCGTGTTCTTCATCGTGGCCGGGACGTGGCTGTTCGGCGAGCGGCTGCCTGCGGATCCGGTGCGGCTGGCGCTCAGGCTGGCCGGGATCGTACTCGCCGGAGCCGTGGTGGTCGTGTTGTCGAGAAGGCCGCCGCCGGAGGCTGAGGAACCGGTCGAGGTAGTAACCGCGGACGCAGAACCTGCCGACGACGCCACCGCGCCAGTGGCAGGAGCAGCCTGAGCGCGGGCAGCGTCTGCGCCTAGCCGAGAGATGGAGATGACCATGCTGATCGAGCGGCCGCTGCTCGACATCCTTGCCTGCCCGATCGACAAGCAGGGCCTGCTCTATTTCGACGACGAGGCGATCCTCTACAACCCGCGGCTACGGCGGATCTACCGGATGGCTGACGACCATCTGGTCCTGCTGCCAGACCGGGCCGAGGCCGCCCAGGAGCATGAGCACGAGCGGCTGCTCAAGCGGGCTATGCACGGCGACGCAGTCGCCACAGCCGGCCTCTCGGCGACTGGCATGAACGACTTAAAGCATCTGGAGTCGTTGACCGATGCCGCGAATGCCTGAAACGCCAGTAATAAGCAGATACGCGGCGCATGGGGTTGTTACCAGGATGTGTCGTGTTCCTAGTGACACCGCTGCTACTGCTCAGTATCATGCGTCAAACTCGTATAACCCCCGCTAGCCACCAGATTTGAGCGCCAATCCCCAGGAGGGCCCATGCGCCGCGTGAGCTGGTCAATATTGACCGGTCTGGGTGTCTTTTTTATCGTGCTCGCGATCCTGTCAAAGTTCTTTGTCCCGGGTCAGGCGGTCAAATTCCCGCTGAACGAATACTCAAAGACAACCCTGCAGGCCGACAACGCTAGCTATTTCAGCCAGAAGTCGGTGACCGAAGAGTCGGGGGTAACTCTTCAGGCAACCAGCACCACCAAGGGGGACGTCGCGGCGGCCAAGTCGGTCGGCAGTAACAACGTCGCGGTATGGCAGAGCTACACGGCGATCGAGGACGTCTCGAACCATCAGGCAGTTTCGATCCCGGCGGAAGGGAACGAGCTGGCGTTCGACCGTCAGACCGGCGTGCTTGTGCCGTGGAGCGGCAACGCCGTGGCCGGCAAGCACGTTGAGGTCGCCGGCACCGAGCAGGGCAGCCTGTACCCGCTCAACACGCAGAAGAAGGACTACAAGGTCTTCGACACCACGCTGCAGAAGCCTGTGCTGTTCAAGTACGCGGGCACGGCCACCACCTCGGGCGTCTCGACCTACGTCTTCACTGCGGACATTGCCCCGACGCAGATCGGCACGCAGTCACTGCCTGGTGCGCTCGTTGGCGAGAGCGCCTCTGAGGTGACCCTGCCGGAGTTCTACTCGGCGAAGGAGACTTACTTCGTCGACCCGGTCACCGGCGTCCCCCTGAAGGTGGAGCAGAACGTTCAGCAGACGCTGCGCGACGACACCGGCACGACCCGCCTGGTGCTGATGAGCGCGGACTTCAAGACGACTCCGGCGAGCATCGCATCCAACGTTCAGACGGACAACGACGCGACGACCAAGATCACCGTACTGAACGTGATCATCCCGATCGTGGCCGGCCTGATCGGCCTCATCCTCCTCGTCATCGGTCTGGTGATGAGCCGGTTCAGCCACGAGGATGAGCAGTACGAGGACGACGACGAAGCCATCCGGATCCCCGCGTAGGGTCCGGTGGCCGTCGCGAACGGTCACGATCGGAGGAGTTGGTGGGGTTCTGGGAGCGTGCGCAACAGGACCCTGCCTGGCTAGCGGTCGTCGAACCTGACGGCACCGAGCACACCGCGGGTGACCTGCTCGGCCGGGTTAACCAATTGGTGCACGCGCTCCGCGCCCGCGGACTGCGCGCAGGTGACGGGATCGCCGCCCTGGTGCCAAACGGGATCGCGCCGCAGGAACTGTGCCTGGCGGCGCTCCAGGCGGGCTGGTATTACACGCCGATCAACTGGCACTTCACCGCACCAGAGATCGCCTACATCGTCCGGGACACCGAGGCCAAGGCGTTCTTCGTGCATGAGCGGTTCGCCGAGGTCGGCGCGGCCGCGGCCGACGAGGCCGGAGTGCCCGCGGATGCCAGGTTCAGTTACGGCGTGGTGCCGGGCTTCACCGAGGTCGCAGAACTTCGCGCAGGACATCCGACCGAGCTGCCTGCGGACCGGACGGCGGGCGCGGCGATGCACTACACGTCTGGAACGACCGGCCGGCCTAAGGGCGTCCGCCGCGAGCTGAGCGGGCTCGACCCCGATGTGTCTGCCGACCTGCTAACCGGCCTGTTGCAGTTCTTCGGAATCACCGGCGGTCATCCCAACGTGCATCTGGTGACGTCGCCGAACTACCACACGGCCGTGACAATCTTCGGTGGTAGTGCCCTGCAGTTCGGGCACACCCTGATCTGCATGGACGGCTGGGACGCCGAGCGTGCGCTGGCGCTGGTAGACCGGTACCGGGTCACCAACACCCACATGGTGCCGACCCAGTTCAAGCGCATGCTCTCGCTTCCTGAGGACGTCAGGGCCAGGTACGACGTCTCGTCAATGCGCTGGCTGATCCACGCTGCCGCGCCATGCCCGGTTCCGATCAAGCACGAGATGCTCGGCTGGTGGGGGCCGTGCATCTACGAGTACTACGCCGCGACCGAAGGCGGCGGGACGATCGTCACGCCGCAGGAGTGGCTAGAGCGGCCCGGCACGGTCGGGAAGCCCTGGCCGATGAGCGAGATCATGGTCGCCGACGACAACGGAGATCCCTGCCTCGTCGGGGTACCCGGCACCGTGTACATGCGGATGGGGATGGACTTCGAGTACAAAGGCGACCCGGACAAGACCGCCGCGAGCCGGCTACGCGGTTTCTTCACCGTCGGCGACATCGGCTTCCTTGACTCAGACGGCTTCCTGTTCTTGTGCGACAGGAAGTCCGACATGATCATCTCCGGCGGGGCGAACATCTATCCGGCCGAGATCGAAGCCGAGATCATCACGAATCGCAAAGTTGCCGACGTTGCAGTGTTCGGCATCCCGGACGAGGAGTGGGGTGAGCAGATCAAGGCGGTGGTCGAGCCAGCCGACGGGGTCGAGCCCACACCAGAACTGGCGGCGGAGATCCTCGCCTCGCTGGAGGGTCGCCTGGCCAAGATGAAGTGGCCCAAGTCGATCGACTTCATTGATGAGCTGCCGCGCGATCCAAGCGGGAAGCTGCTGAAGCGCCGCCTGCGCGATCCGTACTGGGCGGGGCGAGCGACGTCGATCTAAGCCGGACCGGCCTCCGCACCCACGGGATCGCCCCGGAAATGTGCGGCCGCGCGTCCGAGCGCGGTAAGCAGGGCGCTGGCGGCCGCGCGCTCTGGCGGCGCGCCATAGGTAGCCGCTAGCACGTGCCGGCGCGTTTCAGGCAGTTCGATCGCGGTGATCCCCGGATGCCGAAGCGAGCGCAACGCAAGCCCGGGCAGAATGGCCGTCCCCAGGCCAGCGGCGACGAGCGCCTGGGCCGCAACGTAGTCGTCAGTCATGACCGCAATCTCGGGGCTAAAGCCCGCCGAGCG
>DATELR010000145.1:0-13490 GCA_035276345.1 Streptosporangiaceae bacterium
TGGATCTCGGCAGCGCCCGGATCCGCGGCGTCGAGGCGGCCGTGCGCTGGTCACGCGATCACGAGCCGGTCTCGCCCGAGGAGTTCCTCGCCGTCGCTGAGCAATCCGGCCTGATCGTCCAGCTCGGCAACTGGCTACTGCGCCGGGCATGCCGGCAGGTCGCAGCCTGGCGAGCACTCGGCAGCGAGATCAGCCTGTCGGTGCCGTGCACAGCACGCCAGGCAAGCGGGCCGGGATTCGTCAACTCGGTGCTGAGCGCTCTCGACGAGGCGGCTCTGCCGCCAGACGCACTCACGCTCGAGGTGAGCGAGCGGATGCTGACCAACAGCCCGCCGTCGGTGGCCGCCGATCTCGCCGGCTTGCGCGGCAAGGGCATCAAGCTGGCGCTTAACTGCTTCGGAACGGGGCTGGTCTCGCTCGCGTCGCTGCGCAACTCAGCGGTCGACGTCGTCAAGATCGACGCCTCGTACGTCGCGGGAATGGACGCCGATCCGACGCTTGCGGCGCTGACCCGATCGATCATCCAGCTGGGTCACGACCTCGGCATCGAAGTTATCGCCGATGGGATTGAGCGGCCTGAGCAGCGCTGGCGCCTGGAGTCGATGGGCTGTGCGCTCGGTCAGGGACTAGGGGTTGCCGGGCAGATGCCCGTTACCGAGCTCACCCCTGCCCCGGCGATGCAGGCTGGGGACACCGCCTGCACCACGGCCAGCTGACCGCTAAGATCCGCGCATGGCGGGAACAATGCGGATTGCGGTGATCGGCGGCGACGGCATCGGCCCTGAGGTGATCGCGGAAGCGATCAAGGTGGTCAGAGCGGCGAAGGCCGATGGCTCTGTCGAGACCACGAGCTATGACTTCGGCGCGCAACGTTACCTGCGTACCGGCGAGATCCTGCCTGCCTCGGCGATCTCCGAACTTGCCTCGCACGACGCCATCCTGTTCGGCGCAGTTGGCGATCCGAGGGTGCCGAGCGGTGTTCTGGAACGCGGTCTGATCCTGCGAATCCGGTTCGAATTCGACCAGTACATCAACCTGCGTCCGGTCCGGCTGTTCCCTGGAGTCGGGTCGCCGCTCACGGCAGTGGCCCCGATCGACGCGCTGGTGGTCAGGGAGGGCACGGAAGGCGCCTACATCGAGGCTGGCGGGATCCTGCGTAAGGGGTCAGCAGCTGAAATCGCGATGCAGGAGAGCATTAACACGGCCTTCGGGGTCGGCCGGGTCCTCAGGCAAGCGTTCGGCTACGCGGCGGCCAGGCGGCGGAAGAAGCTGACCTTGGTGCACAAGACGAACGTGCTGACCCATGCCGGTGACCTCTGGCGCCGTACCTTCGAGGCCACCGCGGCCGAGTTCCCTGACGTGACGACGGATTACTGCCACGTCGACGCGGCGCTGATGTACATGGTCACTCAGCCGGACCTGTTCGACGTGATCGTGACGGACAATCTCTTCGGCGACGTGGTGACTGCGCTCGGCGCGGCGATTGCTGGCGGAATCGGCCTGGCAGCCAGCGCGAGCATCAATCCTGAGCGCACGGGACCGAGTACCTTTGAGCCTGTGCACGGCAGCGCGCCTGATATCGCGGGTAAGCAGAAGGCCGATCCGACAGCGGCGATCTTGTCGGTGGCCATGCTGTGCGACCATCTAGGCATGTCAGCCGAGGGAGCCCGGATCGAGCAGGCCGTGGCCGAAGACCTACTCGAGCGCCAGGGTGAGTGGGCTGCGCGCAACACAGCTGAGGTCGGCGACGATATCGCCGAGCGAGTAGCCGGGTAGGGCGTGTCCTTCCGGGTGACCGGCCGGGCGCGTCGCGACCGGTCTCGCTGGTGCCTGCCTGCTGGCTGGCCGGCCGCATGGTAGGTGGTCAAAATGGTAAATGCGGGCCGTCGGGCAGGGACGGTAACCGTGGCGGGCCGGGCAACGGCGCCCAGCTCGTGCTAGGGAGGATCTGCGATGAACGCCAGCCCGACACCAGCTATCACCTTCGATGTGCATGCATGCGAGCAACGTGTGCCGGACGAAGTCCGTGCCAGCATGCTCGAATCCCCCGGGTTCGGCCAGGTATTTACCGACCACATGGTTACTTTGCGCTGGTCTGCCGACCAGGGCTGGCATGACGGCAAGCTCGAGCCATATGCCCCGCTTGTGCTGGACCCGGCGACCGCGGTCTTGCATTACAGCCAGGAGATCTTCGAGGGACTGAAGGCCTACCGGCAAGATCCAGGACCGATCGTGGCCTTCCGTCCGTACGCCAACGCAGCCCGTTTCCGGCGTTCGGCGGCGCGAATGGCGATGCCTGAGCTTCCCGATGACGCATTCGTGCACGCTATAGAGCTGCTGGTCACCCACGACAAGGACTGGGTGCCTTCGCAAGCCGAGCAGAGCCTGTACCTGCGTCCCTTCATGATTGCCACCACGGTCGCGCTTGGCGTCGGCCGTCCGGCCAGCTCGTATCTCTTCCTCGTGATCGCCTCGCCATCGGGCAGCGTGTTCGCGGGCGGCGGGCTCAGGGCCGTATCGGTCTGGCTGGCAGAGGGCTACACAAGGGCGGCTCCTGGCGGCACGGGCGAGGCGAAGACCGGCGGCAACTACGCCGCGTCCTTCCTTGGCCAGCAGCAGGCGATCGCCAACGGATGTGACCAGGTTGTGTGGCTCGACGCGCCTGAGCACCGCTGGGTCGAAGAGATGGGCGGGATGAACTTGTTCTTCGTCCGCGGGACCGGCGAGAACGCCCGGCTCAGCACGCCACCACTGACCGGCACGCTCCTGCCCGGCATCACGAGGGACTCGTTGCTCACGCTTGGTCCGGACCTTGGCCTGCCGGTCACTGAGGAGCCGATCTCGGTCGATCAGTGGCGGACAGGCTGCGAGTCAGGAGAGATCACCGAGGTGTTCGCTTGCGGAACTGCCGCTGTGATCACGCCGGTCCGGGAGGTCAAGGGCGCGTCGGGTAACTGGATCGTTGGCGACGGCCAGCCGGGGCCCGTCACCTTGCGGCTGCGTGAGCAGCTTCTTGGCATTCAGTTCGGCCGGCTGCCCGACCCGCACGGCTGGGTGCACAAGATCGCCTAGACGGTCCGCAAGCACGCCCGCTCAGCGTGTGGCGGCCGGTTGGCAGCGAGGCCGGCCGGATCGCGTAGGGTCCAGGCAGTGGCACCAACTCGACCCCCTGGAGACGACGCCATTTGTGACGAGGCTGTCCTGAGCGATGTTCAGGACGCTCCTCGTCGCGGCGGGGTGCCGTTGCAGCTGCGCCGCGCCCGGCTCGCGGTACTGGCGTACTTCGCCGTGCTCGGGCTGCCATCAGGCGACTGGCTGGCCAGGATCCCGGCAATTAAGCACGGCCTCGGGCTGTCCGACGGCAGGCTGGGACTAGCTCTGCTGGCCGCGTCGGCCGGGCAGGTCGTCGTTTCCATGCTGGCCGGCCGGGTTGTCCACCGGGCCGGGAGCCGGCTCCCCATCGTGATCGGCGGCGTCTGCGTGGCTGTGCTGCCCGTCGCCTTCGGCGTGGCGCCCGACCAGGTCACGTTCATGGCATGCCTGTTCGGCTTCGGCTTCGCCGGCGGCCTGCTCGACGTGGCCATGAACGCTCAGGCCGTCTATGTCGAGCGCGGCTTCGGGCGTCCGCTGATGACGTCGTTTCACGCGTGCTACAGCTTCGGCGCGCTGGCGGGAGGCCTGATCGGCGGCGCATTCGCCTGGGCCCAGATCGGGCCAGCGGTCAACTTCGCCGTGGTCGCCGCGCCGGTGGCATGCGTCGCGCTGATCTGCGGCCGATGGTTGCTGCCGGACGAAACCGTCATTGCGGACGCGGGGAGACCGCGGGGCGCTGGCTGGCGCTCATGGCGCGCAGCGCTGACGTCGCCGCTGGCTTTGCTCGGGGTCCTGGCGCTGTTCGCGCTGCTCGGAGAAGGCGCGTCCGACGGATGGTCAGCCGTGTACCTGCGGGACGGCCTGGGCACCTCGGCCTGGCTCGCCGCGCTCGGCTTCGCTGCCTTCTCGGTGACGATGGCCCTGGGCCGTCTTGCCGGAGATCGCCTGGCGCTGCGATTCGGCCCGGCCGCGCTGGTCAGAGCCGGCGGCCTGCTGGCTGCTATCGGGATGGCCACTGCGTTGATCAGCCGCGTTCCTGCTGTGACAATTCTCGGTTTCGCGCTGAACGGGGCCGGACTGTCGTGCATCTTCCCGCAGTTGCTGTCGGTTGCAGGGAGCGCACGTCCTGGCAGGACCGCCAGCGGGATCGCCGCTGTCGCGGGGATGGGTTACGTCGGCCTGCTGACCGGGCCCGTGCTGATCGGCGGTCTGGCCAGCATCGCTGGCCTGACGTTCGCGCTGGGCCTGCCGGCGCTGCTCGCCCTCGGCATAGCGGCGGGCGCAGGGTTCGCCATGTCAAGGAGCGGCAAACAGCAGCCAGCGGCTGCTCAGGCGGTACGACATGCGCACCGGGACCCGCCGAGCCGGGAGGCGTCCCGCAGCTAGGCTGCGCGCCCGGTCGCTAGGGTGGACGAATGGACGACAAGGAGATACTCGGGCGCATCGACGAGCTCATGAAGACCGAGCACGACCTGCGGGCCAAGCTCGCGGCCGGCGAGCTCACGAGCGATGAGGAGCACGCCGCGCTGAGGTCTGCTGAGGAAGCGCTTGACCAGTGCTGGGACCTGCTCCGCCAGCGCAGGGCGCGGCGTGAGTTCGGCGAGGACGTCGATCAGGCCACCGCGCGGCCGGTCTCCGAGGTAGAGGGCTACATGCAGTAGCCCAGCGGCGCGGCCCGATCGCTACGCTGACTTCATGCGGATCGCGAGGTTCTCCCACAATGGCGAGGTCAGCTACGGGCTCGTACTAGGTGCTGACCGGTCCGCCGCGGCGGAGGCCGGCGCGTCCGCGGCTTCAGTATCTGCCGTCGGCAACGGCGACCATCCGGTTGCAGCGTCCGGTCAAGGTGACGGTCAGCTGCTGATCGCCGAGCTCGCCGGGCACCCCTTTGGCGGGCGCGCAGAGGACATCAAGCTCACCGGTATCCGGTTCCCGCTGGCTGACGTGCGGTTGCTCGCGCCGATCCTGCCGAGCAAGGTGGTCTGCATCGGCAAGAACTACGCCGACCATGCCAGGGAAATGGGCGGCGAGCCGCCCGATGAGCCGGTCATCTTCCTTAAGCCGTCAACCTCTGTCTGCGGTCCCGGCGATCCGATCCAGCGGCCCACGCATCTCAGCGAGCGCACTGACTTCGAAGGCGAGCTGGCCGTGGTCATCGGGCGCTTGTGCCGCCAGGTGCCAGCTGATCGCGTCGCCGAGGTGATCTTCGGTTATACCTGCGCCAACGACGTCACTGCGCGTGATCTGCAGGCCAAGGACGGGCAGTGGACCAGGGCGAAGGGCTTCGACACCTTCTGCCCTCTCGGGCCGTGGATCGAGACCGACGTGGACCCGGCCGACCTCAAGCTATCGACCGCGCTGAACGGCGAAGTCAGGCAGCACTCGCGAACCTCGCTGCTGCTGCACGGGGTGCAAGCTCTTGTCGTGTTCGTCAGTCAGGTCATGACGCTGCTGCCCGGCGATGTGCTGCTGACAGGCACACCGGCCGGAATCGGGCCGATGGACAAGGGCGACCAGGTCTCCGTCACCATCGAAGGCATCGGCTCGCTGACCAACCCGGTGACGGACCGCGACTGACGCCCCGGCCGTCTCAGCGGGCCCGCCGAAGACGTCGAGGCAGAGGTTGGAGGTACCCCTGCCGTTCGGCTAAACTGCTCAGGCGAACGGGCCCGGCTGGGCTCGATCCCATGGGGTATGGGGTAATTGGCAGCCCGACGGGTTCTGGCCCCGTTAGTCTAGGTTCGAGTCCTGGTACCCCAGCGGCGTGCCCTCAGTACGGGTCCCCGGCGGGACAGTCGTGCTTGGCAGGCTCGTAGAGAACAAGGATGTACCTGGCCCCGTCGTCTAGCGGCCCAGGACGCCGCCCTCTCAAGGCGGTAGCGCCGGTTCAAATCCGGTCGGGGCTACTTATTTGCGTTAGCTGCGCGTTGAGAACAACGCCAGCCGGATTCCGTCTCCTGGCATATACGCTGGCGTTGCGCGACAGGAGAACGCCAAGGCGGTATACGTCAGCAAACTGCGTGGGACAAGATGGAACGGCAGCGAGCGGCTATACCGGGAGAGAGCTAGTTCCGCAATCGGCAATCTTGCGGCCATTTCAAAAATGTCCGCACCGTGCTGTTAAATGGCCGCGTGGCAACAGCGACGCGGCCGGCCGTGACCGAGGCGGACCTGCGCGCGGCCGCAGGTGAGCGCTCATTCGAGCGCGGCACGGGATACCTGCGCGCCGTGTCCGGTATCGAAGTGGTCGGCAATCAGGTCATCGCCACCGTTTCCGGTTCGGCCGACTACCTGGTCGTGCTGACCCTGCGCGACCCGGGCGCCGGCACCCGCTTGCGAGGTGAGTGCGGTTGCCCATATGGCCAGGAAGGCTTCTTCTGCAAGCACTGCGTCGCTGTCGGACTGGCTGTACTGCGCGATGCCGCTGTGCCGAGGCAGCGGCGCGATCGAGCCCAGCCCACCGGCAGAGCCCGTTCCGGGCTTGCTGGCCGGTCCGCGCCCGCACCGACTCCGTCCAAGGCAAGCGACCTGAGTTGCTGGCTGAACTCACTCAGCCGGGACGACCTTGTGGCGCTGATCTGCGATCAGGTTGTCGAGGACGACGACTGGCGACGCAGGCTCGACCTCCGCGCGGCGACAGCCGCCTCGGACCTGCCCGCCGTGCGAGCTCGCGCCCAGAGCATGCTGCGGGGGGACGACGAGTACGGCAGTTACAAGTTCGCAGGACAGTACGGATACCTCGAGGGCCCCGAATCCTGGTATTACGCGCGTCGGGTCCGGCAGGTGACCGAGACGATCAGGCTGCTCACCGCGGGCGCGCAGGCGGGTGACGCGATGATGATCGCCGAGGACGCACTCGCGGTCATCGCCGAGTCCAGCAGGCACGCGAGCGACCGGGCAGGCGTGATCACGGCGGCGGCCGCTGAGCTCGCGGCCGCTCATCAGGAGGCGTGCCGCGCCACCGCGTCGGACCCCGTTCACCTTGCCGATTTCCTCGCGGCCCGGATGATCAGCGGCGACGGCGGCGAGCCTGTCGATCCCGCTGACTACGCGGACCTGCTCGGCGATGACGGGATGGCACGCCTCAAAGAACGGGTCACAGCGGCCTTGACGGTCAATCCTGGCCAGCGGCCTGAGCGGCTAGCGATGGAGCGCATCCTCCGGTTTCAGGGTGATGTCGACGAGCTGGTCGGATTGCTGGCATCAGACCTGGACAGCCGGGGTCTCCGTCATCTGGAGATCACGGAGGAGCTCGCTCAGGCGGGCCGGGCCGGCGAGGCGCTGTCCTGGGCCGAGCGGGGGCTGCGCGAGTCCGATGAGCCGGACGAGCGGCTCGCTGACTTTGTCGTCGACCGGTACTGCGCGTCAGGCAGGCTCGGCGAGGCGATCGCCGTCCGGCGGGATCGGTTCCAGGCCGACCCGACCCTGGTCAACTACGAGCGATTGCGTGATGCCTCGGAGCTCGATGGTCAGTGGGAGCCAATGCGTGAGTGGGCGCTCGGCTTGCTGCGGGACGCGGCCGCGCGGCTGCCCAGCGCCGCTGGCCCGCCCCGATGGGATCGAGGGCCGGTCCTGATCGATGCGCTGATTGCCGACGGCGACATCGACGCGGCATGGGACGCGGCCGGGGGCGTAGCCAGTAACGATCAGTGGCACCGGCTTGCCAACCTGGTCGCCGAGACGAGGCCTGCGGACGCGCTGGCGGTGTTCGGCAGGCTGATCGCGATCTTGAAGCAGCAGACCGGTGACTCTGTCTACGAACGGCTGGCTCAGCTGCTGATCTCGGCGCGCGCGTGCCATCACCGCCTCGGCACCGACGCTGCGTTCGGCGTCTACCTGCGCGCGCTACGCGAGGATCAGAAGCGCAAGCGAAAGCTGATCAAGATCCTCGACTCGCGCCAGCTTCGGTGAGGGTGCCGAAAGCGGCGATTTTCGCGAAGCGCCGTAATATACATGTTGCGTCATTCTCCCGACGCATCGCATATTGTTGATGTGTGACGCACGATGAGCTAGATGCGCCTGTGCAAGCGGCACCCCTGGGTCCCATGCCGATGGCGCCACCGGATCCCGCAAGCGCCCTCATCGTGAAGCCGGCCGCCGGATCTGGGGGCCAGAGCTGGGTCGGTTCTCCCAGCGCCGTGCGGGTCGGCGATGAGATCGTCATGGCCTACCGGCTGCGCGACGAGGTCCGTCGCGGATATGCCGTCGAAGTCGCGCGGTCGCCAGACGGGGTGCACTTTCAGACGGTGGCATTGATCAGCAAAGAGCAGATGGCGTGCGAATCGCTGGAGCGTCCTGCGCTGGTGCTGACCGCCGCTGGTACCTGGCGGCTGTACCTCAGCTGCGCCACGCCCGGCACCAAGCACTGGCGGGTAGAGCTGATCGAAGCGAACGCTCCTGAGGAGTTCGACCCGCGGCAGCGCCACATCGTCCTGCCCGGTGATAGCCAGCTGGCAGTCAAGGACCCGGTCATCGTGGAGCACGGCGGGCTCTGGCATCTGTGGGCTTCGGTGCATCCGCTCGATGATCCTGACGCTACCGACCGGATGCGGACGGACTACGCCACCAGCGCTGACGGCCTGACCTGGCAATGGCAAGGCACGGCGCTCGCCCCGCGGCCTGGCGAGTGGGACGCGCGCGGCGCGCGGGTCGCCGCCGTCCGGTTCAGCGAGGTCGGGGTTACAGCGTTCTATGACGGCCGGGCGACGGCCGAGCAGAACTGCGAGGAACGCACCGGGATCGCCGAGGGGGCCGAGCCCGGCGCTCTGACGGCGCTCGGCACCATATGCGTGGGCGAAGCGAACCACGCCGGGTTCGGGCTGCGGTATCTCACCGTCGTCGATCTCGGTGACGGTTACGAGCGGCTTTACTACGAGCTCACCAACGCAAGGGGTTCGCATGACCTGGTGACTGAACTGCGCCCCGTGCTGCTGACGACCGACATCGCGCCTATGGAGGCCGCCGAGCAAGCGACAGCTGCCGAGCAGGCGACCGCCGCCTAGCGCCTAGAACTGCCGCGGCCGGCCGTTGCGTGCCTGGCGCTGGCCGCTGGGCCTGGCGCCCACGAGCCCGCCGGATTCCCCGCGAGGCTCGAGCCAGTTGCTGTAGTCGTCGCCGGTAATGGTCTCCAGCAAGGCGATGTCGGCCGCGAACTTGGGGATGAGCGCCTCCCGCTGCTGCCACGTCAGCGGCCTGCGGGGCGCTGCGTCCTGTTGCAGCATGTGCTCGAGCTGGTCGGTCATCCGGGCGCCGAGGTGACCGGGCAAGAGCGCTGACAGCGCGGTGCTAGCTCGCCTGGCTGCCGCGACCACGGAGTGCCGCAAGGTGGCGTGCGGGTGTGCCGTGACGTTCTCGCGAGGCAGCTCGGCTAGCATGCCAGGGCGCACCCCGAGGAAGTCGCAGACCCGGTTAAGCACCGGCACCGGATTAGTGAGCAGATGGCGGTAGCGAAAGACCAGCACCTGCTCCCTGGGGAACAAGGTGTACAGATGGCTCAGCTGCTCGCCGTACATTCCGAGCCCGGTATAGCGCCAGAAATCTGCCCAGCCTGCTGCGATGCGCTGATCCTCCTTGGCGCACGCGTCGAGGAAGTCACCGCTCGGGTCGAGCCCTGATGACCACAGGTGCGTCCAGTTGGAGTGCGCGCGCTCAACCGGATCCCTAAGCACGATGATCAGCTTGGCGTCTGGTCTCAGCGCCTTGATCCGCCGCTGCGCACCCCTGTTGTACAGGTAAAACGGTGTGGATTCGCCCTTCATCTGACCGGCACGCGCGCCGTCGAACAGCGCCTCATAGTCTTCGCGCCGCCAGACATGCTCACGGTAGGTCTTGACGTCGCCCGGCCCGCCGTCGGCGGGTGGCGGTCCATCGGTCAGGAAAAACTTGGGCTCCTTGACCGGCGACATGTACAGCGAGGGGTGCTTGGCCAGCGCCGAATGCAAAGCCGTGGTCCCAGCTTTGGGGACGCCAGCTATGAAGAAGTCAGGTAGTGCCACCGTGTTTGTCTACCACTCAGGCGGCAAGCTATTCCCACTAATTTTGTAGGTTAATCGCTTTCCCTTTGCGCTCGCGCCCCGTACCTGCGTGCGAGCCGGCTGACGTCCAGCGGCGGTGCCGCGAGTGGTGCGCCCGTGTACCCGCCCACCTCGCCGAACACGCCCTGCTGCCACCCAGCCACGGCTGCCGCTATCTCCTCAGGGGTCCGGGCGACGAAGTTCCACCACATCAGCAGTCTCTCGCCAAGCGGCACGCCCCCGAGCAGCATCAGCACGGTTCCGGCGGCGGCGGCGAGCTGCAGCCGTTCGTGTCCTGGCGGCAGGTACAACATGCTGCCTGGCGCCAGATCCATGCCCGCAGCGGTGGCGGCGCCGCTGGTCACGAACACCACGTGCTCAAACGACGGCGTCAGGGCGACAGGCTGGATGACGTTGCCGATCGCGGCGAGTTCGGCGCCGACGATGTCGGAGAACGTGGTTGCGGGAGATCGCAGCCCGGCCAGCTCGCCGAGCAGGACCGTGATGGTGAGGCCCTCCTTGCTGGCGACCGGCAGCTCGCCGTGATGCTCAAACGCCGGTTCGGCCAGCCTGGACGCGTCAGGCAGCGCCACCCATAGCTGGACGCCGTGCAGGTCAGGGTCATGCTCGAGCGGCGACTCCTCGGCGTGCGCGATCCCGCGTCCTGCCGTCATCAGGTTGAGCTGGCCAGGCCTGATCATCTGCTCACTGCCGAGGCTGTCCCTGTGCAGCACATTTCCCGCCATCAGCCAGGTGACCGTTTGCAGCCCGATGTGCGGGTGCGGCGGCACCGCCATGCCGGTCACTCCGTCGACAGACATGGGTCCGTAATGGTCGATGAAGCACCACGGTCCGACGCTGCGCCGCAGCCGCAGCGGTAGCAGGCGCCTGACCGCCATATCGCCGACGATCGCGTCGCGAGCCCTGGTTATTTCAAGATCACCAGCTATAACGGGACGTACAGCTGCATCAAGGTTCGTGTCGAGAGTGCTCACCGGGAGTAATCTTCCCTCCTAGATCACGTGCTGCCGCCGCTATTGGAACTCGGTAGCCGTTGCCGGACATAAAGGGGTGTGGGCATCGACTGGGCCTCGGCAAGCGATCAGGATCTATGGTCGCACGCCGCCATCAACGGCGCGGGCGAGGCGTTCGGCGAATTGTTCGAGCGGCACGCCGACCGGGTCTATGCCCACTGTTTCAGCAGGACCGGTTCATGGTCGATGGCTGAAGATCTCACCTCCGTCGTCTTTCTCGAGGCGTGGCGGCGGAGGAACGAGGTCAGGTTCAGCGGCGATTCCGCGCTGCCATGGCTGCTCGGAGTCGCCAACAACGCCACCAGGAACGCGCAGCGGTCCCTGCGGCGGCACAATCTGCTGCTGGCGAAATTGCCGCCTCCTGGGGAGGAAGCTGACATCGCGGCCGATGCCGCGGCCCGCGTCGATCAGGAACGCCTGGCCCAGCACCTGTTGTGCGCAATGGCGGGATTGCGGCAGGCGGAGCAGGAGGTGCTCGCGCTCTGTGACTGGGCAGGGCTGAGCTACGCCGAGGCCGCCGTCGCAACAGGAGTGCCTGAGGGTACCGTGCGCTCCCGTCTTTTCCGGGCCAGGCAGCACCTGCGCGACCTGGCCGATGACAACCAGGCGCGGTGCGTCCGGGTCGCTAGATCGCCAGCGCGCCTGTTAGCCGGAGGCCATGCATGAGTTACTTCCATCCCGGGCGGGCACCGGTGCTGCCGGCCCGCAGGCGGAAGGCGGCGCGCCTCCAGCTCGAAGAGCTCGTCAGGCGGACGGCGAAGACACCCCGCCGACGGCACCCGGTGGCAGTCGCGGCGGTGATCGCGATTGCCCTGCTCGGCAGCGGTGCGGCCGCGTTCGCCGTCGCCGCGCACCAGCCGGTCACAAACACCCACCTGGCGAGATGTTTCACGTCGGCGAGCATTTCCGGATTCGCCACGATCATCAGCGCTCCTGGCAGGCCCGGCAGCATCGGACACGTGGCAAAAGCGCATAATCAGTGCGCTGACCTTTATCGCGACGGCTACCTGAAGAAGGGCGTCAGACGCGAAATCGCACGTCCGGCTGGGGGCGACCACCCGGTCCCGCACCTGGTTGTCTGTACATGGAACGACGGAAGCGCTGCAGTCTTCCCCGGCCAGAAGGGAACTTGCGCGAGATTGGACCTCCCAGCGGCAGCAAGGCGGTAGAAACGGCTCAGCCGCCTTGCGGCCAAGCGTGGCGGCCCCGATTCCCTGAGCCAGATCGGGGCCGTCACGCCCATTGCTCGCTGGCGCTCACGCAGGGGTCAGCACGGCTTGGCAGCGCACCACTTTTGTGACGTCGTCAGGTCGTTGAACGAGCCGAGGCCTGACCTCGAGGTGTTCTTGGAGATCGATACCGTCATTCCGCCGAAGTTGGCGTTCTGGTAGAGCGTATTCGCGCAACCGGTGCCCGTGACCAGCGACGACAGGACGTCGTTCCAGCCGGGTGGCATGCCGGCGGCCTGGAATTTGCCGCAGTTCGATGTCTGGGTCCACGTCAGGGAGCCGCCGCTGAAATCGGCGTCCTTGTAGTCGATGCTCAGCACGAAAGTGCTTGATGGGTCGGCGTTCCAGGTGTCGATCATCTGGGACGTGACGGACCCTGGCCTTGCTGTCGCGGGAAGCTTTACCTTTCCGCCGGTCGCGGCCCTGATAGCCGCTGCAAACGATGAATAGCAGGTCGCCGTCGGCGTCTCCATGCTGCCAGCTGGTTCCGCTTGCGCGACGCAGTTCTGCCCGCCCTGGCTCGCTGCCGCGGGGCGAGTAGCGGCGGCCATCGCCGTCGCGGTGCTGCCGTAAAGCAGCAGGCTGCAAAGGGAAACGATTAATACTGCTAGACGTTTCATTGCTTTTCCTCCCGTAACATTCGCTTGCGCCCCGCAAATGTCAGGGCGCATCCCCGGCCCGGGTTCCATTATCGTCCAACTTATGTGATCTGTCAAGATTGTGCTGATACTCGCACCGAAAGCATTATTTGGATTGAATATTACGAATACGAAGAAGCGGCATTCGCAAATGGGACGTGAAGCCGCGAGAGCTGGGCGCTATGGCCAATGCAGGCGCGAGGTAATGGCCGGCTGCCCGGCAGCACGTGTTAAAGAAGACGTTTCCCGCTAAGCGCAGCGCGTTCAGCCGACGAGGGTCTTGACCGAGGCAGCGAGCTCCGCGAGACCCTTCTTCGCGTCCGCGAAGAACATGGACGTCTTCGGATTCGTGTAGAGCTCATTGTCAATGCCGGCGTAGCCGTGACCCATCGACCGCTTGATCACCATGATCGACTTCGCGGCGTCGACGTCCAGGATCGGCATACCGGAGATCGCTGTGCCCGGCCTTCGCGCGGCCGGGTT
>DATELR010000146.1:0-2537 GCA_035276345.1 Streptosporangiaceae bacterium
CCCGCGACCGCAGCCAATGGCATCGCCCGTGCGCTCCAGGTGATGCCAATCGGCCCTGAAACCGTCTTCGACGTCGCCTATCACCCATGGCCAAGTGCTCTCGGCCAAGCCGCCCGACAGGTCGGCGCCGTGGTCATCGACGGATTCGAGTTGCTACTCCAGCAGGCTGCGTTGCAGGTCGAGCTGATGACGGGCCGCCCTGCGCCGCTCGAGGAGATGCGGGCCGCTGGCCGCGCGGAACTCGGCAGGCGGGCACAGAGCGCGGGCCAGGCGCGACGCTGACCGTTCCCGGCGGCCCGGCGTGGCGCGGATTGTCGATAGGCCGCGCGAGGAGACAATCAGGCATGACCTCGGGCTCGGTGAATTCCAGCGAGATGACCTGCGTCGAGATCTGCGCCGGAGCGGGTGGTCAGGCGCTCGGACTTGAGCAAGCGGGGTTCGCGCACCGCGCGGTGGTTGAGATCGATCCCAACGCGTGCGAGACGCTCAGGATCAACCGGGGAACGCGATGGAAGATCATCGAGGGCGATGTCGCCGACGTGGACGGGCTGGAGTTCCGGGGCGCGGACCTTCTTGCCGGGGGAGTGCCATGCCCGCCATTCTCGGTCGCCGGGCATCAGCTTGGGGCGGCCGACGAGCGTGACCTGTTCCCCGAGGCGCTGCGGCTCGCCGCCGAGATCGGCCCGCGAGCCGTCTTGCTCGAGAACGTACGCGGACTGGCGACTGGCCGTTTCGACGGCTATCGCGCGCAGGTGGCCGAGCGCCTGCTCAACCTTGGCTACCGGACCTGGTGGCGCCTGATTCAAGCGAGCGATCACGGCGTCCCCCAGCTTCGCCCGCGCCTGGTGCTGGTGGCGATCAGGCAACCGTGGGCAGCCAGCTTCCGGTGGCCTGCTCCATCGGGAATCAATCCGCCCACAGTAGGTCAGTCGCTCAGCGACCTGATGGCAGCTGACGGCTGGTCAGGAGCGCCAGGATGGGCGGCACGCGCATCCGGCATTGCCCCGACGATCGTGGGCGGCAGCAGGAAGCACGGCGGACCTGATCTCGGCCCGACTAGAGCCAGAGCGGCATGGCGCCAGCTTGGCGTCGATGGCCTGGGCATCGCCGACGCGGCGCCCAGCGAGTCCTTCCCGGCAGAAGCATCACCTCGGCTGACCATCCGGATGGTCGCAAGGCTGCAGGGATTCCCTGACACCTGGCAGTTCGCAGGCCGCAAGACCGCCGCCTACCGGCAGGTTGGCAACGCGTTCCCGCCGCCGGTAGCGCGCGCTGTCGGCGTCGCAATCGCCGCCGCCCTCTCGGCGGCCGGCTCGCGAACCGCGGAAATATCCGGCGAGGCTCGTTGGTTATAGGTCGCACTGGCAATCCAGCCGTCGCGCGCCTTCGATCAGGGCCGTCAGATGCGCTAGGCTTGCTGGGAGAACTCAACGCCTGGCAACGCCGGGCCGCAAGCGGAGGCCCACCTCGGCCACCTCCCACCTTGTCAGCACAAACAGCGTCGTTGATGCTGCACTGCCGGCGGGTACTAGCTAGCCAGCAAGGCGCTGGTTAGGAGGCCGGACGTACCGGGTTCGGATAACCGGATCCTGGGACGTCGCGTGGCGACGCAACGCAGGCATGAGCTTGCGACGTTGTCTCGCTCGTGGTGGCCCCGCGTGCAAGCCGTGCGGGGCTTTTGCTTTACACGGCGAGCGATGTGAGTTGCCCGATCCGGGACCGGCCCGGTTCGGGACAGAGGTGACATTGGAGGTCACATCAGCACTGAACCTCGTATCAACGACCGTATCCGGGTACCTGAAGTCCGACTTGTTGGCCCGTCCGGCGAGCAGGTCGGAATCGTGTCCATCAACGATGCGCTCCGGCTGGCGCAGGAGGCCGACCTCGATCTAGTCGAGGTAGCGCCGACCGCTAGGCCGCCGGTGGCAAAGCTCATGGACTTCGGCAAGTTCAAGTATGAGTCGGCGCTCAAGGCCCGGGAATCGCGCAAGAACCAGGCGCAGACGGTCATCAAGGAGATCAAGATCCGGCCGAAGATCGACCCGCATGACTACGGCACCAAGAAGGGCCATGTCGAGCGGTTCCTGCGGCAGGGCGACAAGGTCAAGGTGACGATCATGTTCCGCGGACGCGAGCAGTCCAGGCCGGAGCTTGGCTACAAGCTCCTGCAGCGACTCGCTGGTGATGTCGAGGAACTTGGTTTTGTCGAGTCGCAGCCAAAGCAGGATGGCCGGAACATGATCATGGTGATCGGTCCGCACCGCAAGAAGGCCGATGCCAAGCCAGCCCGCGCCCCAGAACGCGCCAGCGCGCGGGCATCAGCTCCTGGGGCGAACCAGGATCGGGCCGGGTCTGCCGCACCGCGAGCGGCAACGCCAGCACGGCCCGCGAGCCGTCCGGCGCCAGCTGCTGCCGCATCAGCCAACTCGCGGCCCGAGCCGGCGCGAGCAACGGGCAGCCCTAGGCCAGCATCTGGATCGGGTCAGGCCGCGCCGCGGCCGACGCCGCCACGGCCGGGTCCCCGAACAGCAGGCTCG
>DATELR010000147.1:0-11169 GCA_035276345.1 Streptosporangiaceae bacterium
GCATCCATTCGGGCGATTACCTGATCACCGAGGCCGGATTCGGCGCGGACATGGGCGCGGAGCGGTTCTTCAACATCAAGTGCCGGGCTTCAGGACTGACGCCGGACGCGGCCGTCGTCGTGGCAACGGTGCGGGCGCTGAAGGCGCACTCCGGCAAGTACAAGATCATCGCGGGACGGCCGCTGCCGGAGGATCTACTGAAGGAGAATCCGGACGACGTGCTCGCCGGAGCGGCGAACCTGCGCAAGCAGATCGAGAACGTCAGGGTCCACGGCGTGTCTCCGGTGGTCGCGATCAACGCGTTCCCGACCGATCACCCATCAGAGCACCGTGCGATCCGGGAGGTCGCGGAGCAGATGGGCGCCAGGTCAGCTGTCTGCACGCACTTCGCCGATGGGGGACGCGGCGCAGCCGAACTGGCGGAGGCTGTAGCGGAAGCCGCCAACGAGCCGACCGACTTCCGGTTCCTGTATGAAAGCGAGGCGAGCCTGCGGGACAAGATCGAGACCGTCGCGCGCCGGATTTACGGGGCCGAGGGAGTCAGTTACACCCCCGTCGCCACCAAGCAGATCGACACCTATGAAGCAGCCGGGTTCGGCGGCCTGCCGGTGTGCATCGCCAAGACGCACCTGTCGATCTCTTCCGATCCGGCGCTGAAGGGCGCGCCGACCGGCTGGACGCTGCCGGTACGCGAGGTGCGCGCGTCCGCGGGAGCCGGCTTCGTGTACCCCATCTGCGGCGACATGCGGACCATGCCCGGCCTGTCGGCGTCGCCGGCCGCCGCGAGGATCGATCTGGACGACGACGGCGAAATCGTGGGTCTGTCGTAGCTGCCAACGCCGTCGATCCCCTTCCCTCGCCCGCGGGCAGGGGATACTCTCGGCAATGTGTAGTACAAGTAAACATTGTCCACTCTGACGGGTACATGCGGAGCAAAGGGGTCCATCTGTGAGCCAGGAGAAGATGTGGGGACCTGAGCCGTTCTGGGGACTCGGCTATGAATGGGACCCGGACTTCATGCTGACCGAGCGGCACAAGGAACTGCGCGCCAAGCTGATTGATCTTTGCCAGCGAGAAATGCGCGACAATGCCAAGCGGTCCGACGACGAGCTCAAGTTCCCGCGCCGAAATCTGGAATTGCTCGGCGAGCATGGCTTCCTGGCGCTGACGGTCCCGGAGGAATACGGCGGCCTCGGTGAAAACCATGTGGCCTATTCAATGGTGTGCGAGACGATCGCCAGGTATGGCTGCGCGTCAACGGCCATGTGCTACGTCATGCATCTGGGCGCGGTAAATGCGATCATGCTCAGGGCGACGCCCGCGCTGGTGGACAAGTACATCAGGCCGCTGAACTCCGGCAAGATCGGCACGCTGTCCTACTCCGACCCCGAGACCGGCAGCCATTTCTGGTACCCGATCTCGTCCGGCGCTGAGCGGGTCAACGGCGGCTTCAAGGTGCGCAAGAAGGCCTCATGGACCACCTCCGCGGGGTTCGCCGACTTCTACGTCATCCAGACCACCAGCCCCGACTTCAAGGGGTACGACGACCTGTCGGTGTTCGTGGTCGACGCAGAGGACGCGCACGCTCAGCCGGCCCTGTGGGACGCGCTTGGCTTGCGCGGCAACCAGTCCGGCGGCCTGGACGTTTCCGGGCTGATCCCGGCCGACCAGATCGTCGGCCCGGTCGGTGACGGCGCCGAGTCGAATGACGAGTCGGTCGACCCTTGGTTCCTGCTCGGATCTTCCTCGGTCTGGAACGGCATCGCGATGGGCGCGCTCGACATTGCCAAGCGCCACACGACCCGCAAGAAGCACGTCGATGTGGGCCTGCGGGTCTGCGACTACCCCACGATCCAGGACTATGTGGGCGAAGCGATTATCGACACGAATGGCTGCCGGGTCTTCGCGCTGTCGATCGCCGAGGCGTTCGACCGGGCGACCGACAGCAACCGCCGGGTCCTGCAGCCAGGCACGACCGCACGGGCCGAGTTCTTGCACTGGGCCTGGCAGATCAAGTTTGCAGCTGCGAAGAACGTCGCGCACGTGGTCGACAAAATGCTGCACGCCTGCGGCGGCTCCGGTTACAAGCGGGACATGGAACTCGAGCGCTATGTGAGGGACGCCAAGGCCGGCTGGGTCATGGGCCCGACCAACGAGGTCCTGCGACAGTTCGTGGGCAAGTCGGCACTGCTCGGGTTTGACGTGCTCGACTACTGGAACCAGACCGTCAATGAACGTGCCATCGCGAACGAGACCAAGAAGCTCGACGCGAAGGGCAAGCGGGCGCTGGCCGAGAAGCTTCTCGCCCAGGCCGCCGATGACGACGCCAAGGAGCCCATCGGGAGGTAACCCACGTGACCGTCGCCGCCCACCCGGATCAGTCCGTACCGTCCGGCCAGGCGGGTCTGGTCCTGGCCCAACGGCCGCGAGTGCTGCTGCCAGGACTGCTCCCCGCCGATCCCGACCTCGAGCGTTACCGGGTGCGGCCCGGTGCGGTCACCGCGCTCCAGCTTCAAGCGGGCGACGAGCTCACGGTCATCGACGTCGAGGGCCGGCAGCGCGGGGAACTGACCGCCTTCGGTGCGGGCGGCGAGGATTACCGGGCACTTGGGTCGGCGGCGGATACCACGGCGAGCGTACTACGTGCCCTGCCGGCCGGTTTCTCGCCTCGCGCCTTGCAGCCCGGCTTCTCGCGTCAGGCCTTCCAGGTCGGCCTCTCGCCTCGGCTAGCAGGACCGCTTTCCGCGGAGCCGCCTGCGGCAGGCTCAGTGTGGACCGGCACTGCCGTCGCGAATGCACTCGGCGCTCGCGGCCTCGATCCCGCGGAGGCCAGGGCGGTTGGCCTGTTCGGCGAATGGTCCCCGGCTGGCACCAAGGCGTCATTTGTCGCACAGCAACCGGTGACCTGCGTGATCGCCGCGCCCAGCGGGCTGATGGCGGTTGACGAGCACAATCCGCCGTCTGACCTGCTGATCGAAGTTCGCCGGGCGGCTGGCAGCGACGCGATCCCACGGCGATCGGAGGACCTGCCGCCGCCGCTCGCCGATCCGCTTCTTGACGTGCGGGTCGATAAGGCGACCGCGCTTGCCTATGAGGTCAAGGCCGGCCAGTACATCCAGGTCATCGACGTCGAAGGCCGGCAATGCTCGGATTTCCTTGCCTTCAATGCCAGACGATTGGCCGAAGGAATCGAAAGAGGGCTGGACGCGACCACGACTCGTAACCTGACCGGAAATGCGTACCCGCAGCCGGGGTTGTTCGGCAAATTCTTTGACCAAGATATGCGGCCGCTCGTCGAGGTCGTACGTGACACGGTTGGGCGGCACGACACCTTCGCGCTCGCCTGCAATGCCAAATATTACGAGGACCTCGGCTACCCAGGGCACGTGAACTGCACCGACAATTTCAACCGGCAGCTGAGTCCCTACGCGATCGCCGAGCGCCGCGGCTGGCCCGCTCTCAATTTCTTTTACAACACGTTCTTCAACGAGGCCAATCAGCTTTTCTTCGACGAGCCGTGGTCACGGCCTGGCGACTACGTCCTGCTGCGCGCAATGACCGACCTGGTGTGCGCGTCTTCGGCTTGCCCAGATGACATCGACCCGGCCAATGCCTGGACCCCGACTGACATCCACGTCCGCGTTTACCCGGCCGAGCGGAGCTTCTCGATGGCGATCGCGCACCGCGTCACTCCCGACAGCGAGGCCAAGCTCACCCGGGAGACCTCGTTCCAGCCGCGCTGGTCCCAGCTGACCAGGCAGCAGACCGAGTACCGCGGGTACTGGCTGCCGACCAGCTTCGACGGCCACGGCGCGGTCGAGGAGTACTGGGCGTGCCGCGAAGCCGCGGCGGTCATGGACCTGTCGCCACTGCGCAAGTTCGAGGTTGTCGGCCCGGATGCCGAAGCGCTGCTGCAGGCCGCGGTCACTCGCAACATCAGGAAGCTCGCGGTCGGCCAGGTCGTGTACACCGCGATGTGCAACGACACCGGCGGCATGCTGGACGATGCCACGATCTTCCGGCTCGGGCAGGACAGGTTCCGGTTCGTGGGCGGCGAGGAGTACGACGGTACCTGGCTGCGATCCCTGGCCGAGCGGCTGGACCTCGACCAGGTCTGGATCAAGCACTCGACCGACCAGCTGCACAACATCGCCGTCCAGGGCCCGAAGTCACGGGATCTGCTCCGCGAGCTGGTGTGGACGCCACCGACCCAGCCCGCCTTCGGAGACCTCAGCTGGTTCAGGTTCGCCATCGGCAGGCTCGGCGCGCCCGACGGCCCGCCGATGATCGTGTCCAGGACCGGCTACAGCGGCGAACTCGGCTACGAGCTGTGGTGCCACCCGAACGACGGGCCCGCCCTGTGGGACGCCGTCTGGGCGGCCGGCTCCCCGCACGGACTCGTTCCGCTCGGGCTGGACGCGCTCGACATGCTGCGGATCGAGGCGGGACTGATCTTCGCGGGGTATGAGTTCAGTGACCAGACCGATCCCTTTGAGGCCGGCATCGGCTTCACGGTCCCGTTGAAAAGCAAAGAAGATGACTTCGTGGGGCGGCAGGCGCTCGAGCGCCGCAAGGCCGCACCGCAGCGAACTCTGGTCGGGCTTGAACTGGCCGGCAATGAGGCGGCCGGACATGGCGACTGCGTGCATGTCGGGCGCTCGCAGGTCGGCGTGATCACCAGCGGCACCCGCTCGCCGATCCTGCGCAAGAACATCGCCCTCTGCCGGATGGCCGTCGAGTACTCAGAGCTCGGCACGGAGGTTGAGGTCGGCAAGCTGGACGGGCATCGCAAGCGGATCCCGGCGGTTGTGGTTCGGTTCCCGTTCTACGACCCCGACAAGACCCGCCCGCGCTCCTAAGCGGCGGTCAGCCGGTCGCCACGTCCGAGGCGACGGTGCCGAACTGGCTGCGGTGGAACGTCAGCGGCTCACCCGCGTAGACCTTGACCCGGTGCACCCGGCCGATGACGATCGCGTGGTCACCGCTCGGCAGCGAGTGCTCGAACTTGCACTCGATGTGGGCGATGCAGCGGTCAAGCAGGGGCGCGCCGAAGATGCCCACCCTCCAGTTGAGTCCCGCGAACTTGTCGTCAGATCGCCTGGCGAAGCGCTTGGCAATGTCTTCCTGGTCGGCGGCGAGGACGTTGATCGCGAAATGCTGGCTCTTGATGAAGCCCTGCAGGCTAGGTGCCTGATTGTCGACGCAGAACAGCACGAGCGGCGGATCGAGCGAAACCGACGCGAACGAATTCGCGGTCAGGCCGTACCGCTGACCGCCGTCGTCGCAGGTCGTCACCACGGTCACCCCCGTAGTGAAGGCGCCGACGGCCTGCCTGAAGTCCCAGCTGTCAAGCGGCGCGGCACGGAGGCGCGATGGTCCTGGCATGACCCCTCCACCAGAATTGCCTGAAGGGCAACAGGATTGCCTGGAACTGTCTCCATTCTAGGCGTGGGTGGCTCAGATGGAAGCGTTCTCTTTGCAACATCATTGCCTGTACGGCAATTACCGGCTCAGCTACCTTGCATTACAGGGCTGCGGCGATCAGCGCCGTCCGTTCGGTCAGCCATTCCGCGGCGCTCCGCATCGCGCGAGGGCTGAACCTGACCGCCGGACCCTGAACGCCGATGATCGCGGCCAGGTCCCCCGCCCGGTCGACTACCGGAGCCGCGACCGCGTTGAGGTCGTCCTCCCGCTCCCCCACAGCCTGCGCCCAGCCGCGCTCGGCGATCCGGCTGACCTCAACGGCCAGCGCTTCCCGATCCACGATCGTCCGCTCGGTGAACCGCTTGAGCTGACCGCCTGGCAGAGTTCCGCCGTGAGCCAGGAAAACCTTGCCCACGGCGGTCGCGTGCGCGGCGCTCAGCCTGCCCACCTCCGCCACGCTGCGGACCGAGAGGGGGCTCTGCACGAAGTCCAGCGTGATCGCCTCGTGCTCGCCGGGCACCGACAGCGTCACAGTCTCGCTGGTCCGCTTCGAAAGCTCCTCTAGGTGCGGCCTGGCAAGCGTGCGAATGTCCAGCCGCTGGTGCACTGCCGTGGCGAGCCGCATGACGCCGACTCCCAGCCGGTAGCGCCCCGTGGACGGCAGGTGCTCGACCAGCCCGCCGCTGGCGAGGGTCGCCAGGATCCGGGAGATGCTGCTGACATTGATCTCCGTCCGGCGTGCGATCTCGTTCGTACCAAGCTCGGAATTGGCGGCTGCGAGCGCATCGAGAATGGCGATCGCACGCTGCACTGCGGCGACGTGACGAGTTGCAGGTTGTCCGGTTCTGGCCACGACGTTATGCTTACCTTTCGAGAGATGGCAATACTATTGCCCTCTCGGCAATATTGCAAGCGCCAGGAAGGCGGCCGAAAATGCTCCCCACTCACAGCCGCTACGTGATCATCGGCGCAGGGATTCACGGATTGTCGACGGCCTGGCACCTGGCCAGAGAGCTGCGCACCCGCGGCCGCGGCAGCGGCGCTGACATCCTCGTGATCGACAAGCAGGGCGTCGGCGCGGGCGCCTCAGGGATCGCCTGCGGCGTGGTGCGGAACAACTACTTCCAGCCAGCGATGCGCGAGCTGATGGCGCACTCGGTGTCGGTCTGGGAGTCCGACGCTGAAGCATTCGCTTTCAATCCGGTCGGCTACATGCAGATCGCGCCGCAGGCGATGGCCGAGGATGTCGCGAAGATCTTCTCCGAGCAGCAAGCCATCGGGTACCCGTCCGAGCTCATCCAGGGCGCCGCAGACTGCCGCCGCTACATGACCGGCATGTTCCCGGACTGGCGAGCCGAGGGCACCACTGCGATCTTGCACGAGAAGAAGGGCGGGCACGCGAATAACAAGCGCTCACTGGCTGGTCTCGCCCGCAAGGCAGACGCCGAGGGCGTGCGGATCATCACCGGTGCGCGCGTGACCGGCGTCGCGGTTACCGGCGGCTCCGTAACCGCGGTCGAAACCGACCAGGGTGCCGTCTCGTTCGATCAGCTTGTGATCGCCGTCGGTCCGTGGATCCGCGATCTGTGGGCGATGCTCGACCTGCCTGACCGGATCTCGGTTTCCTCGCCCGACGGAGCCGAGACGGCGGACCGGCCGATGTGGACGTACTGGGCGCTGCAGGAGGGGACGCTGGCGGTCGACCCCGGCGAATTCACCGACAGCGCCGGAGCGCTGCCTCCCGTGCTCCACGTCGATAGCGACGCGCCACTGCATGACGACGTGACCGGCGAGCTGATCACAGATGAGATGTGGGGCATCTACTACAAGCCGGACGTCTACTTCGGCGGCGTCCAGGGCGGCTCTTCGCCGTACGTTGTCAGGAAGCCAGCCGCCGACGTGGCCGTGGACCCGTACGGGCCGGCCAGCCCCGAGTACACGGTGCGCGACGACTTCGTGCGGATGTGGACTTCGGCGCTCGCAGCATGCCACCAGCGATTTGCGGGCAAGCGCCACCTGTACCGGCACGAGCCGACCGGCGGCATCGGGGCGTTCACGCCGGACAGCTTCCCGGTGTTCGACGTATTCCATCAGAACGCGTACGTGATCGCTGACTCCAATCACGGCTACAAACTGATCGGCGTCGGGGCGCTGGCGGCCAGGGAACTCGTCGGCGAACAGCAGGAACTGCTGAGGCCGTTCAGGTTCGACCGGTACCGCACCGGCCAGCTGCACCCGACCAGCAATTCACCGTTCCCCTGGAGCTAGGCGCAGATCAGTCGACGGCGACTGCAGCCTCCTGCGTGAGGAGTGCCATCTGCTCTGCTGACGGCTCGGTCGGCACCTCTTCGCGGAACGTCACGTGCTGCTTGTCCTGCACGATCCGCCGGTAGAAGAAGAGCAGCACCGATCCGATCAGCACGCCGACGCCGATGAACATGTCCCCCGTCGTCCCGTATCCGGTCAGCGTCGGGTTGGCGATTCCGAAGCCCACCAGGACCGCGTTGAAGACGCAGAGGACTGCAGCGATGCCCACCCAGATCGGCCCAACCTTGATCGGCCGCGGCCAGTTCGGCCGGTCCTTTCTGAGCAGCAAGAAGCCGCTCAGCGCGAAGACGTGAGCCAGCATGTAGCCGATGTTGCTCATGTACAGGATCGCCAGGTTGCTGGAGATGAACAACACGAGCAGCACATTGACGGCCAGGTCCATTGTCATCGCCCGGGCCGGGACGTGGAATCTGTTCAGATGGTAGAACTGCTTGATCGTCATGTCGTCGCGGGCGATGCCATAGAGCGCGCGTGATCCGTCAGCAGTGGACGAGATCATTGACAGGAACAGGCTCCCGATCAGCAGCACTAGCATGACGCTGGCGGCGCCACTGCCGACGATTTTGGCGAAAGCGGGTACATAGAACTGACCCTCGGCGCCGGTCGTCACAGGCCCGGTCACGCCGCCCAGCCCGAGCGGGAAGAGCAGGTACACCAGCAAGGTAAAGGACGCAGCTGAGCGCAGCGCGATCGTAGTGTCCCGCCTTGTGTCGTGGTACTCGGGCGCGAACGTCGCGCATACCTCGGCGGCATACGCCGACCATCCGAACAGGAAGAGGAACACCATGGCGGTCTGGAAGCCCGTGAAGCCGTGGAGTGCCCAGGTCATGTTCGAGCCGTGCCAGCTGCCGCTGAAGTACGAGCCGATGATCACAATGGCGAGCGGGATCATCAGCCCGGCACCGGTCACATAGGAGATCCAGACCGCGGGACGGATCCCGAAGATGTTGAGCAGCCAGACCACGATGATGCAGGCGAGCGCGATGAAATGCGGCAGCCCGAGCTGCACAGGGCCGTCGGAGATCGTCCAGGTCGAGCCGGGGAACCACCTGGTTTGGATCAGGTCGCCAATGATCTTGCCGAAGATCGAAAGAACGACCGACCAGCCAATCCAGTAGCCAAACGCGCCGATCGGCCCAACCAGGGAAAATCGTCCCCGCCAGCCCTCATGCGCGTACAGCGAGATGCCGCCCGGCTTGTCGGGGAACATCGAAGCGCTCTCGGCGTAGATCCAGCTCTGCAGCATGCCAACGCCAGCGGAGACGGCCCAGAGGAAGACAGCACCCCAGGTACCCAGCGCACCCATCGAGAAGCCGAGGGACGCGACAAGGAAGCCAGGGTTGCACAGGGCTATGACGAAACCGTCCCACCAGCGGAGCGCCTTTAGCAGCTGCCGCTCCTCAACGAAAGCCGTTGCCTCTGCCATCTGGGCACCTCCGTTTACCCCAGGTGAACGTTGTTTAGCACGGCCGACTCACTGGTGTCTATATGAGTCACGGATTAGCAACATTTTCTTTACGCGTACGGCTACGCCGCAGGGCCTGTTCACCGCGTTGGGCAGGACCTAGGATGCGAGCATGCGCGGCGCCCAGATCACCATTCGCTGCGATTGCGGCAGTGTGGGCTACGTCGCGTACGGCGAGCGCTGGACCTGCAGCAAATGCCGCCGTTCCTGGAACACCACCCAGATCCCGCAGGACGAGTACTGGGGGATCATGCGCGGCATGCGCCAGCTGCGGATCAACGTCATGGCGGTGGCCTTGTGCCTGGTCTTGCCGCTCGCTGCGCTGACGCCTTTCATGGGCGTCCGCATCCTGATGCTGCTGCCGCTGGTCCTAGGTTTCTGGTTCATCTTCTATATGCCGCGGTGGCGGCGCCGGGTCCGCGAGCAGGCCAGGAACCTGCGCAAGTGGAAGCTTCGGCCCGAGTGAGCTGACATGGCTGTCCTGCAGCGGCAACGACCGCCGCGCTACGAATTGCCTCGTTCCAGGGGCCGGCCTGTCCTGCTGGCAACCCTAGACGTGCCGTTCGATCACGAGGCTGTGGCATTCGCGGTCGACACCGCCGCAGAGCTGGGTGAGCGGTTGATCATTGCCAACGTTGTCGAGCGACCAGCGTTGCCACTGTCGACGATGCTCGGTTATGAGGATCTTCCTTACCCGCCCGCGATGGCGGAGTCCCTCGCCGAGCCCATGCGGCGCGCACTGTCACGTGGGGTCGATGTGACGCGGCTGCGCGTGAAGAGCATGCATCCCATCCCAGCGTTGCTCGAAACGGTCGCTGAGCAAGATCCCGGCGTGTTCGTGTTCGGCCCCGACCGCCGCCGCATGGGGCGCGTGCGGTACTGGAGGGCAGCCAAGGCGATAAGGGCCAAGGTCGGGACGCTTGTCTGGATGGCGGGCTGAGGCGCAGCCTTCAACTTCGTTCATCCTAAGGAATCGGCTGCCGTCGCACCGGTACCGTCTTCCGTCCTGCCGGGCCGCCGTTTCGAGAGCCGTACCGCAACGGCGCCGAACGCCAGCACCATGACCCCGTAGATGCCTAGCGGAGCCGCGGCTGCGACGCCGAACGCGCTCGCGGCGATGCCGGCGGCGACCGCGAAGTCTCGCATCGCCGTGGGCAGTACGACGGCCACTCGCTGCCTGGCTGGCGCACCGACCGCGAGCAGCCAGCCGAGCACCCCCGCGCCTGCCAGAAATGCGAGCAACGCGGCGGCGACAACGCCATAAGCGGCATGAAGCCGCAGTTGGCTGGCGATCTCCCAGAGCAGCACAAGGAGGCTGATCACGGCGAGCACGTCAACCAGCGTGCGGTCACGTCCGCCGAACGGATCGATCGTGCGAATGGTGGATCCGACGATCAGCGGCAGCGCAACGACTAGGGCAAGCGTTGAGAGTAGTGCGAGCTGAGAGATCGATGAGTGACCGCCGAGCAGGCCCAGGATCGGTCCCGCGACGAGAACGGTCAGCAGGGTGGAGGCCGTCAGCAGTACGGCCGCCACGACGACTTCGCCACCCGCCAGTCCGGTGAGCGCGACCGAGGCCACCTCTGCTGGTGCGACGCCCGCAGCCAGCACACCACCCCGAAGCGATGCCACGCTGACGAGCCGGCTGGCCAGCCAGGCCAGCAAAGGCAAGACAACGGTTGTGGTCGCCAGGACCAGCGTCATGCGCCGCAACGCATGCCGTACCTGGCCGAATTCGGCGAAGGTAATAGCTGATCCGGTGGAGAACACGAGCACGGCGAGAGTAGGCAGGATAGCTCCGTGATCGGCCAGGACACGCCCGGGTGCCGGAAAGGCGACACCCACCGCCGCGCAGATCAGGACCAGAGGCAGCAAGAACCGGTCGAGGAACCCGGCCAGCATGGCCATCCTGGCATCGAAGCCAGGAGCGCGGTCACCGGCATTCACTACTC
>DATELR010000148.1:0-77447 GCA_035276345.1 Streptosporangiaceae bacterium
GCATGCGTCCTTGCGCACCAATGCGGCCATCGCCTGCCCAGGACCAGAACTGCCAGGGACGCCATAATTGACGCAGGCTTGCGCGGAATTGCCGTCAGTTCCTGGTCACCGCCACCCACGACCAGCATTGCTCGCCTGGCCACCGGTCAGGCACCAGCACGGAAGGCCGCCCGGCCGCCCGAGCAAAGCAGTCCGAACGATGACGGCGAACCCTCGCGAACCGGCGATGCGGTGCTGATCAGTGCCTCGGCGCGAGGAGGGCGACGGTGCGGAGATCCAAGCGAACGAGCGACAGCGGAGACCCGTGGCAGGCGCCTGACCCGGCGCTCGCGCTGGCGTTGCAGCAGATGAACTGGTTCGCCAGGCACCGCAACAGGGCCAGGCTGACCTACCAGATCAACGAGATCCTGATCCTCTTCACTACCGCGACCACGACGGTCACGGCGGCGCTCAAGGTGAGTGCGTCGGCGACCGCCATCCTCGCGGCAAGCACCGTGGTGCTGGCTGGTCTGTACAAAGTCCTGGACGCGCACGGGAACTGGCTGGCCTTCTCAAGCGCGTGGGCTGAACTACACGCCCTCATCAATGAGTACCGGATGCTGCCTGCCGACGAGCGCGACGACGACGCACAGCGCACGCTCATCGGAAAGGTCAACGACGTCAACACCGCCGAAACCGGCCGGTGGGTCTCACGCAGGCAAAGCCTGGTGGCTGGCGGCTAGTACTCAATGGGCATGCTGCGCGCCTTCGAGCCAATCTGGCTGCTTGCCGCCATTGGCTACGCGGCGCGCCGGTGGGGACTGCTCGGCGACACGGCACTGACCGCGCTTGCCTGGTTCGTCTTCCACGTGGCGATGCCCGCCGCGCTGTACGTCAGGCTGGCGGCGACCACGCTGGGAGGATTCGACGGCCGGGAGCTCGGTGCCTTCGCCGCAAGCCTGGTCGCGACGATCGGAGTGGGCTGGTACTTCGCAGGACGATTCTTTCACCGCAAACACGGCGAGCGCGCGATCTGGGGCATGGCCAGCGGATACGGAAACGCTGCCAATCTCGGCATCCCGCTAGCGATGCAGGTGCTCGGGAACATCTCGTTCCTGGTCGAGGTGTTGCTACTGCAGACGCTGATCGTCTCGCCGGTAATTCTCGCGACGCTCGACCGGCACGCCGCTGGCGGCGGGGAACTTCGGTTCCGGCGGGTCGCGACACTGCCCCTTCGGAACCCGGTCATCCTCGGGTCGGCCCTCGGGATCGCGGCCTCGGCTACCGGCTTCCACGCGACATCGGTGGTTCAGACGCCGCTGAAATTGCTGGCTACAACCGCCGTTCCCGCCGCGCTCATCGCGCTCGGCGCCTCACTCTGCCAGCGTGAGAAGCCAACCGACGTCGGCCGCGCGGAAATCTCGGTGATCACCGTGCTGAAGCTCGTCGCGCAACCGGCATTGGCCTGCGCCGCCGGCCTCGCGTTGCAGCTGCCGCAACCGGAGCTCCTCGCTGTAGTCGTCTGCGCCGCGCTGCCAACCGCTCAGAACACGTTCGTCTTCGCACGCCAATACGACGTCGGCGAGGGATTGGCCAGCCGCTCGGTCATCGTCACCACGACGCTGTCACTCGCGACCATTGCAGCCGTCGCGGCGATGCTCGGCCACTGACCGTCCCCGGGCAGAAATCTCAATCCGTCACCTCGTACCGCAACGGATGACCCGCGAGTGTCCCGTAGTCGGTTCGGACGGCCAGCTCAACTTCGTGAACGCCGGCGGAATGGCTCAGCCGCATGACATCGCCATCAACCGGGTCGCCGTCCGCAGCGAACCCGCGGCAATACGGATGCGCGGATGCCAAGCGCAGGGCGGGCAGGTCGCCATCGAGGGTTGTCTGCACGCCGATCTCGGTCAAGTCCGGGTAGAGCGCATCAGGAGACGCCCGCAGCGGCCCGGAGGTCACCATCATGGCGCGCTGGAATACAACACCAAATGGACCGGGCGACCAGGTGCCGGCCTTCGAGTTGACGGAGGCGAAATAGCTGAACCAAACATCGGCATCGGAGTCCGACAGATCGTCCCTCGCCGTCACGTAGCCGGGTCGCCTTGCCCCATCCGAAAACGCCCCCTGCAGTTCGGCCGCACTGAGCGGAACGCCGTCGGCAGCGGTCCAGTACAGGCCGTTCTGGCCGTCCAACAGCACCCAGCGGCGGAGGTCGTCGATCCATGCCTCAGAAACGACATGGCCCCGGCCCAAACCCACGTGATACGCAGCCTGCAGCAGTGACAATCGCCGGGCCGGAATGCCAAGCGCGTTGAGCACCTGGCTGAGCACCAGTGAGTACTCGACGCAAGCGAAACGCATGCCGTCATCGACCCGGCGGAGGCATTCGACCGCGTCGTCGATCTCCATATGTGCGTTCGCGTGCGCCCATCGATGCGTCACCCAGGTCAGCGTCTGCTTCGCGGTCTCCCACGCACTGGGCAGCGGGGCAGGCGCGAGGGAACGAAGCTCGGCGGCCCGCCCTGGCAGGTCGAGCAGGCCGAGCGGACCGGCGGGAGCGAGTTCGGGCCACTGCGTGAGTACCAACGGCGCGGCGGGCACGTTGTGCGCGATCTTGTCACTGACCACAGGCCAGCGCGGGTCATCGCCGAACGCAGCCTCGATCCGGCCGTTAAACAGCTGGGGCTGGCTGAAGCCGCCGTCGACGACGCTCTGCAGCACCTCGAACGCTGCCGGGTCGCCTACGTGGCTGGCAGCGAGCGCGGCCAGTGGTCCCCACAGATCCGGCCAGAACTCACGGTCCCGCCGAAGGTCGGAGCGGATGGCATACAGCGCTGCCCAGTCTTCCGCTCTCGCCAGGTCCTGCGCCTTGGTCCGCAACTCATCCAGGCCCGGCGTGGCGATGTCCTTGTCCGACCGCAGCGTCAGCATGCTCGGACCGTACCGCGACGGCGAGCGGCGCTCCAAGGACCCCATTTCGCCCGACCCTAGGTGCCCGGCGTCACCAGGCCTGACTCGTATGCCAGCACGACAGCCTGGGCCCGGTCACGGAGATCGAGCTTGGCGAGGATCCGGCCTACGTGTGTCTTGGTGGTCTGCTCAGCGATCACGAGCGTCTCGCTGATCTCGGCGTTCGACAGGCCGCGGGCGATCAGGCGCAGCACCTCGGTCTCGCGCGGAGTCAGCACTGCGAGGCTGACCGGAACCCGCGGGGCAGCCCGGCCCTGGCTGGCGAACTCAGCGATCAGGCGCCTCGTGACCGACGGCGCGAGCAGCGCATCGCCAGCGGCGACAACTCTCACCGCGTGCACCAGCTCCGCGGCGGGCGCGTCCTTCAGCAGGAATCCGCTCGCGCCAGCGCCGAGCGCTTCGTACACGTAATCGTCAAGGTCGAACGTGGTCAGCATGAGCACGCGCGGTCGATCTTGACCCACTGGACCCGCCTGACGAAGAAGCTGCCTCGTCGCCTCCAGGCCGTCCATCACTGGCATCCGCACGTCCATCAGAACGACGTCGGGTCGTAGCTCCTTGACCTGCCGGATCGCGTCGGCGCCGTCAGCCGCTTGCCCGACGACTTGCAGGCCCTCCTGTGCATTGAGTACGGCAGCGAAGCCCTCCCTGACCATCGCCTGGTCATCGACGATCAGGCATCTGGTGGTCATGCCGGCTGCCCCGGGTCAGCGGCAACCACGACCGGCTGGCTCATTGGCGCACCGAGCGGAAGCTGCGCCGCGACCAGGAATCCGCCGCCCGGTTCTGGCCCCGCGGACAGCTCACCGCCGAGCAGCGTCACCCTTTCACGCATGCCAACGAGCCCCTGGCCAGGACCGTGGCTATCGTCACTGCGGCGCCGTGTCCGGGCGGCGCCGTTGGCCACGCGCAACCAGACAGCGGCTTCGTCGCGATCAACTTCAACGGTGACGGCCGCTCCCGGTGCGTGCCTGCTGGCGTTCGACAGCGACTCTTGCACAATCCTGTAGACGCACACTCCGACTGGCGCAGGTATTCCGCTCACGTCAGCCGGCAATGCCAGCTCCACGGCCATGCCGGCGAGCTGAGCTGACGTGACTAGCGCTAGCAGATCGTGCAGCTCAGGCTGTGGCGCTCGCCCGGCTGGTCCGTCGTCGTCTCGAAGCACGCCGAGCAGCCGCCGCATGTCGGTCAATGCCTCGCGCGCCGCTCCGCTCAGCGCAAGGAACTCCTCCCGCACCGGCTCGTCGATCTGGCTCAGTCGGTACGGGGCCGTCTCAGCACGGACGGCAATCAGCGACATGTGGTGAGCGACCACGTCATGCAGCTCACGTGCGATTCTGGTGCGCTCGGTCAGTACCGCCCGCCGTGCCTGCTCCAGTTCGGTGAGCTCGGCCTGCTCAACCAGATCCCGTTGCGCATGGCGGCGCGAACTCAGCGCGTCGACGGCGATCGCAGCCGCCGTGAAGGCGATCGTTGCAGCAGCCCGGCCCGTATCCGGGGTCTGGCCGCCGAACCAGAACCACGTGGGAAGCAGGCTGAGCGCCCAGGTCCACCAGATAAGTGGCCGCCCGTGGCGGGATCCAGCAATCCAGAAGGTGGCCAGCAGAAGCGGCAGCTGGATCGGGTTCCACGGCTTGATGACCAGTGCCTGATCGCTGAAGATCACTGACAGCAGCAGCGATACCCACGCGAGCCGCCAGCTCAGCAGCGGATACCTGATCACAAGCGTCACCGCGGCGGCCATCAGGACCGCCTGGATGCTGGCCGGAAAGCTCAGCCCGCCGAACAAACCCATCAGCGCCGCAGGCGCCAGCACGAGCGTCAGCAATCCGACGATCGCGTACGCGAACCGGCGACGCCATTTACCCCGCCAGACCGGAGGAGGATCGGTTGTGGTGATCACCTGCTCAAGCCCGCCGCGCAGCGACCGCGCGCCAGCCAGGACGCGCGGCTCCGCCCAGTCCACTACGCGCCTCAGCGCCTCGGTGGGGGTCCGCGTCATGAAATCAGGGTAGGCGGAACGGCCCTCGCGATCGTCCATCTGTAGTCGTCATACCGGGGTATGACCGGCCATTACCTGGCCGCGCGGAGTCCGCGCGGTAGCGCGACCTCCCCATCGTCAGCGACGCGGTCGAACACGAGGTGATGGGCTCCAGGCACACTGATCAGCACCCGCGCGCCACCGTCTGCCACCCGGACGGTCAGCGGGTTGCCTGTCTCGGCGCGCCACGACTCATGCCCCGCCGACACCAGCTGCCGCGGCGGCGCCAGGCCAATGGTGATTTCGGCCGGTGCGCCATTGCCCTTGGTGCGCGCATAAGCGGTGAGCTCTTCGTTCAAGAACAGCCCAGATGGCAGGCCGGGCGAAGAAGCGACCGCCGGTTGCGAATCTGCCCTGACATAGCTGTCCTCGAGCCCTGCCGACAGCCCCCACCCGGCCGCGAGCGCGTCACCGCGCCTGGTGAAGGTTGCTCCGGACGCGGTGCCAATGCCGTGCCAGCGCCCGTCGGTGCCCAGGCGGAACGCCTGCTCGCCACCCTCATCAGGGATGATGATCTCGCCGTCGCGGGCGCGCAAGTCCAGGTACAGATCGAGGGCCGGGGCATGCCAGAGTCCGGCGACCTCGGCCGCCGCGCTTCCGGCGTCGCCGGGCGGGGCAGGGATCCCGGCCGCCGACGTGTAACAAGCGCGGACATCCGTCCCCGTCACCAATGCGGTCGCGGCAGCCGTGGCGATGTGCGAGGCGTACTTGTCGTTCCTGTTCGCGAGCACGCTGATTCCGGCCCGGCGGGCGGGCAGGTAGATCACGGCCGTCCGGTAGCCAGCCCACGACCCTGAGTGCCACCAGGCCGGCTCGCCCGCGACATCGATCGACGCAAGGCCGAGCCCGTACCCGGCCGGGGTGCCGTCGCTCAGCACCTGTCCGGCAAACAGGCCGTCCCTGATCTTCGTACCGAGTACCGCGCCGGATGCCATGAAGCCGTGCCACGCAGCGAGGTCGGTGAGGCTCGTCACGCAGCCGCCGTCGCCCACCACCGTCTCGGTGACGTCGTCGCGGCGGAACGTCGTCTGTCCATCCTTGCCGGAGGAGGCAACGTAGCCGTTCGCGAGGCGCGGCATCTGCACTCCCACGTCGTCGCGGAAGCGGGTCGCTGTCATGCCGAGCGGCCCGAATACGCGCTCGGCCGCGAACTGGGCCAGGCTGGCCCCTGTGAGCCGGCGCACCAGCGCTGCGGCGAGCACGTAGCCGGTGTTGGAGTAGGAGAACGCCGAACCGGGCGGGAAGTCGGTGTCGCGCTGGCCGGTGATCAGGTCCATCGACCGGCCCTCGCTGAGGCCGGGCACCGGCACGCCGATCGCCTCGCAGAGCGAGAAGTAATCACGAAGGCCAGCGGTATGGGTCAGGCACTGCCGGAGCGTCGAAGGCTGCCGGAGCGCGAGCTCGGGCAGCCTGACGCGGATGTCGTCGTCGAGGTTGATCGAGCCGTCGCTCACAAGCAGCAGAAGGCACGTGGACGTGATGTGCTTGCTGACCGAGGCGATCTCGAAGGCGGTGTGCTCGGTGATCCGCACCTGGTGCTCGGGGACGGCGCACCCCGCAGCTGCCGCGGTGACAAGCTCGCCTTCTGAGTAGACCCCGGCCGCGAAACCTGGCTCGTCGTCACCTGCGAGCGAGCCGACGAGATCCTGCAGTTCCGTAGACAGGGCGCTCCGCCCCGTAGCGATTCCCGCACTCATGGCCGCCAACGTATCGTGAAGGGGACATACCGGCGTGCGGTTGGCGGTACGGCCATCGACGACATCATCAGTCACGGCCCTGATCCTGGACAGCGGCGTCCCTGGTCGCGGCGTCTGATCATCGCCGCGATCGCGGTCGCGGTGCTGGCGGCGCTAATTGTGCAGCACCTGCCCTCGTCCGGCGAGCACCCGCAGCACCGCCACCGGGCTGGCGGCCGCATCGTGACAGGCTCGCCGCTGCTGGTCCGGCCGGCACGACCTGATGGCATTTCCGGGCCGACGGCAAAGTGGACGGCCGGCTTGCGGCTGCCGGTCGGCGGTTCCCGGCCTGCCTGGCTTTACCCGGCTACCGGGCGGATGATTCGGATCGGCGGTCTCCCCGCTGTCCGCTCGGGCTACGTCTTTACACGTGTCAGAGGCGGCTGGGCGGTGCAGGCCAGCGCCGGTGCGGGGCCGTGGTGCTCCGGTTGCGAGTCACGGCCGCTGCCGGTCTACTTCCTTGCCGATAACGCTGAGTCCGCCCGCATCGTCGGGCTGGCTGACGGCGTCGCTCCCGCCGCCGACCCCCGAGCGGTCTGGCTGACCACCTTCCCGAGCTCCCAGCGAAGCGGTGATCCCGGCCCGGTCGGGTTCGCGCAGGAGGTCTCCGCGTCGGGCAAGCAGCTCGGCCCGCGGTTCAGGCTGCCTGCCGGCGACCTGATCGACGCTGCGACCGGTCGGGGCTTGCTGCTGTCCCGGGTGGCCCCGCACGGCTCAGCACCGGCGTATGAGCTGTGGAACCCGACGACCAGGGGCGTAACCAGGAAATTCAGCGGTGTGATCGCGGCAAGCGGTAGTCAGATCGCGTGGACGCCCCCGTGCGCTGCCCGGTGCCTGGTCCGGGTGCTCGACGTGACGACTGGCAAGACGACGCAGATCCCGCTCGCCACGGGAGGTTCGGCAGCCAGGGGCGTTTTCAGCCCCGACGGCAGCAAGCTCGCGCTGGCGGTGAGCATCGGCAACGGCGGCGACGGCGGCGCGGCGGCCATGCAGCTCGAGGTGGCATCGGTGCCCGGTGGACGGCTAGCGGTCGTGCCTGGCACGTGGGCCAGTAGCGACGCACTGAGCGGGTTCGGCTGGCCGGCCAGCGATGACAGTCTGGTCGCCGAGCTGAGCTTTATGACCAAGGTCCAGGTGGTGTCGTGGCGTCCGGGATCGTCACGGCTAGCTGCCGTGGTGGTCGCGCCGCATCAGAAGCCGAACGAGCTGGTGGTCGGATGAGGCCGGCTAGCTGATCAGTCGTAGCTGGCCTCGATCAGCCAGCCGCCATCCTGCACGATCGCGAGCCAGGCGCTGCCGTCTGCGGTGACCAGCTGGAACCTGGCCTTCCTGCAGGCGTGCTCCGGATCCCACCAGCGCTCGGTGACCGGCCAGGGGCCGGTCCACGCGGTGACGGCGAGCGGCGGCCCGCCTGCCACCGACAGCCTGGCAGGTTCACCGGAAACATGTCCCCGCCCGGTGACGCTGACCAGCGAACCCGAGCCGTCAGTGACCTTCGCCTGCTGTGGCACCTGGTAGACGGTCGCAGGCGCCGGCGGCGGGATCTGTCCTGGCCACGGCCGGTCAGCGGGCCGGATGGGCTCGGCGGCCTCGTCTCCGAACGGGACAAGCACCGCCTGGTCCGCGGGACTGCGGCCGCCGGCCAGGACCGGCTGGGTGACAGCGTGATGTCCCAGCATCGCCTGGACCCTGACCGCCGCCCGCGCCACCCGGTCGGTGACCACCGCGTCGCCCCACAGGCCAAGCTGTCTGCCCTGGCTGATGACGACCTGGTCGGGTACCAGCCGGAGCAAGCTGATCCCGGCCGCCTGAATCCCTTCATCGCTCGACCGCGCGGAGTCGGCGTCGTTCTCGCCTGGCGGGCCACCTGGCCGCCAGCCGTCGAGCTGCCAGCGCACCCGCTCGGCCACCGCAAGCTCGGACAGCAGCCCATCGTGCCGCCACAGCCTGCTTATCTCCTCGCCGTTGTCGCAGCGCACCTGGATCTGGACCCGCACGCAGGCCAGCCCGCTCGCGGCTAGCTGCGAATGCATCTGGCTGGCCAGTGCCTTGGCGGCGAACACGACGCGCTCGGACTGCTCGGCAGGCGGATCGAACTCGATCTGGACGGCCAGGTCCGCCGCAGGCGGGCGCGCGGCAAGCGGCCGCGGATCGAGCCCGCGAGCGAGCCGGTGCGCGAGCAGACCTTGCGCCCCGAACCTGTTGCCAGCCTCGGCTGCTGGGACGGCCGCGAACTCCCCCAGCGTCCTGATCCCGAGCCTGACCAGCAGGTCGGCCAGATCCGGTTCGCCGAGGACGGTTACCGCGCGCGGAGCTAGAAATGCGGGTGTCCCGCCCGCCGGCACGATCGTGACCGGTGGCTTTTCCCGCTGGCTATCCCTGGAGGCCAGCAGCGCGGCGAACAACCCGTCAGCGACCCCAACGCCGCAGTCATAACCGAGCAGGCTGACCGCGTCCGCAGCCTTCCTGGCGAGTTCCGCCTCGCCTCCGAAGTACCTGGCAGGGCCGCGGGCGCCGAACGCGCACAGTCCGGGTCGCAGCACCTCAATCCGGGGGCAGAACTCCTGCACCACGCCGACCACTCGCTCGAACGCCCGCGCCGCAGGACCCGGCGGCGCTTGACCTGCCTGTGCTTGGCGAGCCGGCGGGCTGGGCGGCTGCCAGGCCGGGCAGCGTACGGCGAGAATGCGCCGGTCTTCACTGGCCAGGCCGCTGCTCCTGGTCATCCGGTGCTCGCCTGCTGGTGCGGGGCGCTGGCCAGTGCCGAACCGGTGGCGGGCTCGGCGGCAGCTACCGTGCCGTCCGGACCTGGCAGCCACAGCCAGCGCGCCTGCGGCCTGGACCAGCCGCCGCGTCCGTCCGCGATCACCTGAGCGCGGCGACCGCGCAGCCTGCCGTGCCCAGACCCGATTCCCGCCCACTCCCTGGCAGCTATCCGAAGCCTGATCTGCGCTCCGTCCCAGTCTCCCGCGACTAGCAGCACCGAGCCATGCCGCCGGACGGCCGCCTCGAGCTTGCGCCGCGCCTGGGCAGGTACCCGGTCCGGCGGGCGCAGCACCACCAGGTCACAGCCGTCGAGGAGTGAGATGACCGTCTGCGGCCAGTTCGGGCCGAGGTCGGGAACCAGCAGGAGCCTGGCGGGATCCAGTCCCGCATCGGCCGCAGCCGCAACGCCGAACTCGGGTATCCCGGCCGCTGCGCACCACGCGCCTGACGCCACCGGCCCGGCTGCCAGCGCCAGGCAGAGCAGATTCCAGCCACTCGCGGCCACCACCGAGCCGCGTCGCAAAGCCCCGTGCGGCAGCAGATCACTTAGCGCAGGAAGCACGGGGATCAAGTCGGTCACCGGCAGCGCGCCGGTGCCCGCGCCGATGTCACTGCCAGGGCGGACCGTCCCTTCGGCCACCTCGAGAACGGTGCCAGCCTCGAAAACGGTGCCAGCCTCGAGGACGGTGCCAGCCTCAGGGACGGTGCCGGTCCCGAGGAGCGTAGCGATCGCGGCTCCCATCAGACCAGTATCGAACATACATTCGACTCAAGCAAGCACGACGCCCAGTCGTTCACACGCCCTGTCGGACGTTCAAGCTGAAGCTACCCGATCCCGCCGACACTCCCCTTGCCGCCAGCTACGCAAGGCGATCGATACCCCGCTGACAGCACGGAGGATTCTCAGCAGTACCGCCGAGAATCCTCCGTGATCACCTCGCGCCACCGCGTGGCCGCAGTCAGAAGCCGCAGGCTTTCGCGACCGCGACTGCAGCCCCCTCGCGGTTGTAAGCCGCTGGGATGCCCGGCCGCTCGAAATAATTCATGTAGATATCGGCGGCCTGCGTCGCGCTCTTGGCCGCGTTCAACGCCGGGATGTACTGCGCCCACTGCTGGTTGTAGACCAGCAGCTGCGCAAGCTGCTTCCGCAGGTCTGCAGCTGGATTGCCGGTCACGAAACCGGATGGCAACGGCGTCCACCCGATCAGCCCGCCTCCGCCGGTGCCGACAGACTCGGGGTTCCCCTTGGACTCCTGGTAGATATTGCCCGCCATGCCGGCGGCCGCCAGATGGGTGTAGCCGTGCGCGCTCAGGTACCTGACGATCGTCTCGTAGTTCGCTGGCAGCATCACCGATGAGCCCGAGCAGTTAATCGCCTGCCGCGCCTTGCTTTTCGCGTGCCTTGAAGACTTGGCGGGCTTAGGTCGCGAACTGCGCGAAGGACTGTTGTTCTGACCAGAAGCGCCGCTGGGCGATTTCGATCCGGCGCTCGGTTTGGCAGTGTGGTCCTCACTGGAGGGCTTCCCCGTCGCCTTCGCCGGGCTGGACGACTGCCCATCGTGCACCGAGGCCGTGACGCGCCCGGCCGCGTCGCTCAGGGCGTCTGTCGCAGCTCCGTGGGAAGCCGCGGTGGCCACAGCCGCGCCGACGAGAGCCGCTGCGGGCGCCGCGATCGCCGCCCGTTTGACCAGCTTGTTGAGTTGTCCGGGGCCAGCATGCCGGATCCGCCTGGGGGCTGCGTGCCGGCCGCTTCTCTTGATCTTCGCTTTGCCGTGTGTCTTGCCTTGCCTCAAGGGCTCCCTAACGCCGGATTCTCGCCCCGCTACTCGGCAAATCCACCGCCTCTCACCGGGCCTGACTATGCGTGATCACACGGCAGCATAGTGGAGTATCCGCCCTAACAAGGCGATGTTGGCGAAAAACCGGCAATGACTCCGATCACACGGATCACGCTATCTAAGGGTCGAACGTCATGATAATGCTCGATCCCAGCAATCGGGATAAAGGGCAGTGGCTTGCGCCGCCAATGGATGTCGAACGCTGCGCGGCGGCCGGGAAAGGGCCGGCGCTTACGCCGCCCGGCGAGGCCGCAAGTCATGTGGCGTCGGCCTCGCCTCGGCCCGCGACCTCAGGCCGGCGCTAGGGTGACCCTTGATGTCCTACACCGCTGATCGGCGTGTCGACGCCTATATCAACGACCTCCCTGAATGGCAGCAGGAAATCTGCCGGGAAGTCAGGGATCTCGTTCACGGCGCCGACCCGGAGGTCACCGAGACGATCAAGCGAACCAGGCAGCCGTACTTCGTTCTGGACGGAAACATCTGCGCCTTGCTCGCGGCGAGGGACCACGTCAACGTGTTCATGTACGACGGCGGCATCGTTCCTGATCCTGAGGGGATCATCACCGCCGGGCACGACAACAAGACCGCCCGCACCGTCGCCATCCGCCAGGGTGAACAGGTCAACGCGGCCGCGCTAACCGCCATGTTCAGGCAGATCATCGCTAACAATCGGGCGGGCGGCTGGCGCAAGCTCAAGCGCGACGCTGGCGAGCCTTAGGCAGGGCACATCCATTCGTCGCTGCCGCGCACCGGCAGTTCAGCTGCGTCGCCGGGCGGCGGGAAATGCACCTTCAGCGTGAACGCCGCCCGAGTCGGGCCGTGCTCCCGCAGGTAACGCACCTTGTCCTCGGCTTCGCCGACGGTCGGGATCGTGCCCCTCGGGATCCACCACAAGGCGGTGTACGCCTCCCGCATCGGCTCGAACCATTCGCGGCGGCGCCGCAGCACAGTGCGGTGATCGATGGAGTAGACGAATGCCGCAAGCGTTTCGACCGACTCCCAGACCGACATGTTGATGATCACTCCGGCGCTGCCCGCGGTATCCCATTCGAACGCCTGGATCGCGGTAGCGTTGCCGTCCTCGGTCTGCAAACGCCAGACGAAGCCGGGAGCCGCATCCGCGACTGCATTGACTGGGTCGAGCGCAGCCAGGAATTCTGCGAGCGTGGGGCTGTCAATGGGCGCGCGCAACCGCCCGATGTTCACCTGGGCCAGGACGAAGCTCATGGGCTCATCATCGCCGAGTCACGGGCGTCAGTGAATCAGGAAGACCGGGTAGCCAGGTGCGATCTCCAGCAGCTTCGCGTCGGTCGCGTCGGCGTTGACTCCGTCGAAGAACACTCCGACCTCGAATTTCCAGCGGCGAAGGTAGTCGCGGAGCACGCCCGGCTTGTCGACGTCCGCGAGTTCGGTAGCGGTGAACGTCTCCACCCTTCTGCCCACCCGCAGTTCGCCGCCGCCGGCGGCCCGCAGGTTGCGGACCCACTGGGTGTGGCCCCGCGGCGCAACGAGATACCGACGGCCCTCGTGGGTCAGCACGTTGACCGGATTGGAGCGCCACTGCCCCGATTTCCTGCCGCGCACATAGAGCACGCGGCTGCCCCAGACGCTGAAGCCGCGCCTGGTGAGCCAGGCCACGGTCCGGTTGAAGGTCCGTCCGGCCAGACGGCCAAGCGGCGTGGTCGGCATGACGTACCTGGCAGCCGGGTTCGGGCTGGTGGCCATAATGAGTCTCCATTTCGTGAGCACCGCTCTCGACTAAGATCAGTGTGCACCGTGAAGTCACGCCTGTCAAGAGCGGTGCTCTCGTTTTGGATAAGCGATCTAAGCTGCCCTGCACGCCGCCGGTGGGTGGATGGCAATTACGCCATGCTGGGAGGCCGCAAAGAGCACCCGGCCGTGCTGCCCGAAGGCATACAACTGGTCGACCTCAAGATGCCCGCCGACAGTTCCGCGCGCACGGATGTGCCCGGTTCGCGGGTTCACGCATCCAGCTACTGCGCTATCACTTTGGATCAGGTACAGCGATGGCGAGGAATAGACGGTGCTGGCCCACATGGCCCACGAGAACAGGCTGTGCCGCGTGCCGGTGCCCGGCAGCTTGACCGATCGCAGGTCCAGCTGTCGCAAGAACACAGTGCGCCCCAGCATCCCGGTCCTGAATGAGACCCAGATGCCGGCCGGAGCCGCGGTCAGCGTCCCGCCGCCGACGGCAACGGCGGTAACGGTCTTGGCGTTCACCGCCAGCTTGCGCAGGCCTACGGTGTTGTACTCGAAGACAGACGATGCGCCCCCAGCGGTTTCAGGGCTCGTAGCAACGTAGAGCAATCGCCCGGACGGGCTTAGCGCGATGTCCCCTGCTACCTGACCGGCGGGCACGCGAAGGCGAGCGATCACCGAGCCAGTGCGGCCACTCAGATGCAGGACCGTACGCCCGAAGCTGACCCAGATCGTGCCGTGCCTGCCTGGCGCCAGGGCCGCGAGCCCAGATCCTCCACGCGACGGCCCCTCTGTCAATGCCCGCTCGATATGCAAGCTCCGCGGGTTGACCCGGTAGAGCTTTACCCGCTCGCTCGTCCGGCCGACTGGCTGCGCGCCGAACACCCATAGCGAGCTGCCGGCCAGCGCGATCGAGCTGACGGGGAACGAGGGCCCGATTTTGACTTGGCCATCAGCGAGGCCAGTCCGCCGGAGAACGAAGGAGCCGTGCGCGCCTCGCGTCAGCGCAAAGTCGGTCTTCCTGCCAGGATCGACAACTTGGCTGACGATCCTGAGGCTGGCAGGTTCGGGCAAGGCCAGCTTGACCGGCCACGTCACCCCCGCCTGACCTGAGTTCGGGAGCGTCGCCTGACCCCCGGCTTGCGCGGCCACACATCCAGCCAGCGCGGCGCCGGCACCAACTGTCGCCACGATCGCCAATAGCGCCAGAGCATCACGTGTTGTCCTCAGAAATGTCATGCGCCACTCCTCGTGTGCCCATGGTCCGTGCACCCCGCCGGACGTCCATCCATTGAGACGCCGCTGGCCGGCAAATGGCTGTGCCCAGGCATTGATCCGCCCCGCGGCACCGCCAGCACCGCGCCGTCAGCACCGGGCCGCCACCGGCCCATCAGCTAACTTGTAATGAAAACGGTTTTCATATACGTTCGCCGTGGGCAGCGCGGGGCTCGCGAGACGGACTAGCGCAGGAGAAGCCGGCATCCCATGACAGTCACGGGCGGGAGCTGCACAGCAGCGCGCATGACCGCGCTCTTGGCGGCGACATCGGCTCTGATATCGGGCTGTCTGCTCGTAACCGGATGCAGCACCGCTGGAGCGCTGGCAGCAGGAAACGCGCGAGTGGTTCGGGTCGCGGCGGCAGAGAACTTCTGGGGCAGCCTCGCGGCGCAAGTCGGCGGTTCGCACGCCCGCGTGACCAGCATCATCGCGAACCCGAACACCGACCCGCACAGCTACGAGCCAACCGCGGCTGACGCACGCGCGGTCGCGTCGGCGCAGCTGGCAATCGTGAACGGCGTCGGGTACGACCCGTGGATGTCCAGGCTGCTCGCCGCCGACGAAGGCGAGCATATCTCGGTGCTCAACGTCGGCGCCGCACTCGGCGTGCCAGCGGATGGCAACCCGCACCGCTGGTACAACCCGGCTGACGTCCGGGCGGTCGTCGGGAAGCTGACCGCCGGTCTGTCGAAGGCAGATCCCCGGGACCGCGACTACTTCGCCAGGCGCGCCGCGCGGCTGATGAAGGTCGGATTCCGCCGGTACCACGCCCTCATCGGCATGATCAGAAACCGATACGCCGGAACTCCGGTGGGCGCATCGGAGTCCATTTTCGAAATGCTCGCGCCCTCGCTGCGACTCCGGCTGATCACCCCCGCGTCGTTCCTCAAGGCGATCACCGAAGGCACTGAGGTGTCGGCGGCGGACAAGCGGACCATCGATGCTCAGATCAGCGGCCACCGGATCAAGATCTACGTCTACAACAGCCAGAACGTCACGCCAGACGTCCAGGCGCAGCTATCTGCCGCCAGAGCCGCCCGCATCCCAGTGGCCAGCATCACCGAGACGATGACGCCGCCGACGACCAGCTATCAGGCCTGGCAGGTCAGGCAGCTCAGGGGAATCGCGGCCGCCCTGGCCGCCGCTGAGGGCCGCTAGAAGCGATCGAGAGGGGACATTCCATGGCTCAGTCAGGCCCGGCAGTCCGCTTCGAGCATGCTGCCGTTCAGGTGGCCGGCCGAACCATCTGGTCCGACGTCAACCTCAGTGTCGACACCGGGGAGTTCATGGCCGTGCTGGGCCCGAACGGAGTGGGCAAGTCGACGCTGATTAAGGCCGCGCTCGGGCTGGTAGGCCTGTCGGCAGGCTCGGTGAGGGTGCTGGGCCGGCCGGCCGGCCAGGCCGGCAAGGAGGTTGGTTACCTGCCGCAGCGGCGGAACTTCGACGCCGGCTTGCGGGTGCGCGGCATCGACATCGTGAACCTCGGCGCCGACGGCGAGCGGTGGGGTGTCCCGATGCCATGGGGCGACCGGCTGTTCCCGGCGAGGAGGGCGGCAAAGAACCGGGTCCGCGAAGTCATCGACATGGTCGGCGCCGCCGCCTTCGCCGGCCGGCCGATCGGCAAGATGTCAGGCGGCGAGCAGCAGCGGCTGCTGATCGCGCAGGCTTTGGTCAGGCGCCCGCGGTTGCTCATGCTCGACGAGCCTCTGGACAGCCTTGACCTTCCCAGCCAGGCTTCGGTGGCGGCACTGATTTCGCGGATATGTCGCGAGCAGCACGTCACCGTCATGCTCGTCGCCCACGACGTGAACCCGATCCTGCCCTATTTGGACTGCGTGAGCTATATCGCTGCGGGCAGCGCGGTGTGCGGGCCGCCAGAATCCGTCATCACCTCGCAGACGCTGACTGCCCTGTACCGCACGCCGATCGAGGTGCTGCGGGCTTCGGATGGCAGGCTCGTGGTGGTCGGCGAGCCCGAGCCTCCCGCCAGGCACGCGGACCGCCACGCCGACATAGCCGTCTCGTCATGACGGTCAATCCGCACCTCGGCTGGAACATCGTCGCCGACGTGCGGCAATTGCTCGAGTTCGGATTCATGGTCAACGCGTACCGGGCGGGAACGATCGTGGCTGTGGTCGCCGGGGCGCTCGGCTGGTTTATGGTCCTGCGACGCCAGGCCTTCGCCGGGCACACGCTCGCGATCGTGTCGTTTCCCGGCGCGGCTGCGGCGATCCTGGTCGGCGTCAGTGCCGTCGCAGGCTATTTCGCCGCCGCGATCGGCGCCGCCCTCGTCATCGCCGCGGTGCCGCGATCGATCGGCGGCAGGCCAAGGAGCAGCGAGTCAGCGATCATCGGCACAGTGCAGGCGTTCGCGCTGGCGTGCGGTGCGTTGTTCGTGAGCCTGTACGGCGGATTCCTGAACGGCGTCACCGCGCTGCTGTTCGGCTCGTTCCTCGGCATCTCCTCCGGGCAGGTGCTGGTCTTGCTCATCGTGGCGGCGCTCTCGCTCGCAGTGCTCGGCTCGATCGCCAGGCCGCTGTTCTTCGCGACCGTGGACCCTGATGTAGCCGCTGCGCAGGGAATTCCCGTCCGGTTCCTCGGCGCGTTGTTCCTCGTCTTGCTCGCCTGCGCAGCCGCGGAGGTCAGCCAGATCACCGGCGCACTGCTGGTGTTCGCGCTGCTCGTGATGCCCGCAGCGACGGCACAGCAGCTTACGGCGCGGCCAATGCTGAGCTTCTGGCTCACGCTCCTGCTCGGCTTGCTGACCGCCTGGCTTGGCCTCGCGGCCGCCTACTATTCCGTATACCCGGTGGGGTTCTTCATCACGACGTTCGGCTTCGCGGGCTACGTCCTCGCGCTGGCCGGACGGTACGGCCGACGCTATGTATCGCGCCTCGCGAACCGCCGCGCCGCCGCGGTGCCCGCATGAACGGCGTGGCCGCGCTGCTCGGCCAGCCTTTCCTGCGCTACGCCTTCATCGCGGGCGCGGCCATCGCCGCTGCGTCAGGTCTGACCGGCTACTTCGTCGTGCTCCGGTCACAGGTGTTCACCGGCGACGCGCTCAGCCACGTGGCGTTCACCGGCGCGCTTGCCGCGCTCGCCGCCGGTGCTGATCTGCTGATCGGCCTGTATGGAGCTTGCGTGCTGGTCGCCGTGGCGATGGCCGTGCTCGGGTACCGCGGGCGTGCCGACGACACCGTTATTGGCAGTGTGTTCGCCTGGATCCTTGGACTTGGCGCGTTGTTCCTGTCCATCTACACGACCTCGTCAGCAGGCGTAAACGGCACGTCCGGCGTCAACGTACTCTTCGGGACGATTTTCGGTCTGTCAGCTGCTCAGGCGTTGACCGACTCGGTGATCGCGATAGGCGTCTGCGCGGCGCTGATCCTGATCGCCCGGCCGCTTCTGTTCGCCAGTCTTGACGAGGCGGTCGCCAGCGCAAGGCGAGTTCCCGTCAAAACGATCGGCACGGTGTTCCTGGGCCTGGTGGGGATCACGGCGGCCGCTGCGACCCAGGCCGTTGGCGCACTCTTGCTGCTCGGACTGCTGGCAGCGCCGGCCGGGGCAGCACAACGACTCACCGCGCGGCCGTATCGCGGGATGTGGCTGTCGGCGCTGATCGCGATCGGGTCGGTCTGGGTAGGTCTGCTCATCGCCTACGCCGCCCCGCAGATACCGCCGAGCTTCGGCATCCTGGCCGTTGCCACCGCCAGCTACCTGATCGCGATCGCGCTGACCGCGAACGGCAGGCGAGCGTGATCATAAGGCCGCTTGGCCGGCCTGCGGCGTTAGCCCAGCGACAACCCCTGCTCGCTGAGTGCCTCCTGCAACACCCGCAGAGCCTTAGGCCCCATGCCATGCAGTCGCTTGAGCTCCGCGACCGGCACACCGGCCAGCTGCTTCAGTTCGGTGTAGCCAGCGCCGGTCAGAGCCCTGGTAGCTGGCGCGCCTATGCCCTTCGGAAATCCTGTTTCGCTCGTCACGCTGGCGATAGTAACGAGCAGCGGGGACAGGCTGTCCGAACGCACTGCGATGCTAAGCGCATGGACCTCACCATTGTCGCGCGAGGGAGGGAACTACGCCTTGGCGTCTTCGGGCACGGGCCGGACGAGCCGGTCATGGCGCTCGACTGGTGGGCGCGCACCTGCCTTGTCTTCACTGAATACGGAGCCTGGACCGTGCGGTCGAAGCACGGCGCCGGCCTCGCGTCGGCCGCTGTTATGGTCGCCGGTTGCGGCGACACCGAATACGAGTGCGGCCACCCGTTCGGCGTTCACGACCGCGGTCTCTGCCTGATCTTTCCGCGAGGGGTCGCTCCCCCGCCGATCGGGCTCGTGCCGGTCGCCGGACGTATCGCGGCGCTGCGAAGGGACCTGCGCCGACAGGTGTCAATGGGCCGGCGGGCTGTTGCCGACCACGATCTGGCAGAAGAGCTCGATGCGATCGGCTGGTCCCTGATGGCTGCCGCAGGTGCCCCTGACGCACCTGCCACGCCAGGGGCCCGCGACCGCCGCCTGGCCGGGCAGTTGCGCGAACTGATCGACGCGGAATGCTCGGACCCGCAGCTTGACGTCGTCGCCGCCGGAGCGGCCATCGGGCTGGGCCGGACGAGGATGATTCACGTATTCCGCACGGTGACCGGCACAACGCCGCACCGGTACTTGCTGGAGCGGCGGGTCGCGCACGCCGCAGAGATGCTCGCCACGGGTGACGCCTCGGTCACCGACGTGTGCTTCGCGAGCGGCTTCGGCTCGGTGGCAAGATTCCAGGCCGCGTTCAGGCGGGCGTGGGGCATGCCTCCTTCGCAATACCGGGCTACCACGCGAGCGGCATCGGGCGAGCGAGACGCATCTGCCAGCGCACTTTCCGCGCAGCGCCAATGGTGAGGTGCCGCCTAGCATCTGGCGGATGACAGGTAGCTTCTCGGCATTTCGCCGGGTGTGGCTTGGCGCCACCGTCTCGGCCGCCGGCGATGCGGCGAGCTGGATCGCGCTGGTCGCGCTCGCCCTGGGGACGTCGCACGCGAGCATCGCGATCCTCGCAATCTGCTATACCGCGCCGGTGGCCGTCGGCGGGCTCGCAGCTGGCTGGGCGCTTGATCGCTTTGATCGCAGGCGCCTGCTGATCGCCGACGCGATGGCACGGGCCGGCGTCTTCGCGCTGATCCCGCTCTACGCGGCAGTCGCCGCGCTCGGAAACCAGCACAGCGCAGTGCCGCTTCAGCTCATCTACGCCGTCGCAGCCGTCTACGGCCTGTTGAAGATGATCAGCCTGGCCGGGTTTCCCGCGCTGATCCCGCAGCTCGTGAACGATGATCAGCTGTCTCGCGCGAACGCGCTCGAAGGCGCGAGCTACGGGCTGGCGAGCCTGGCCGGGGCGGGGTTCGCCGGCCTCGTTGTCGGAGCGTTCCGCAGCGGTGGAGCGATCGGCCTGGTGACCGCCGACGCGGTCAGCTACCTGGTATTCGCGCTCATGCTGCGCACGATCAGGCCGTGCCAGCTCCCGAGATCCGAAACTGCCACGACGCGCACGAGCCTGAAGGAGGTGATCGGCCTGATCTTGCGCAGGCCGTTGCTGCGCACAATCACCGCCATGTTCGCGCTGTTCAATATTGGCGAGGGCATGCTGCTCGTGTTCCTTCCGCATCGGTCGGCCGCGGTCGGACTCGGGGCCGGCGGCTACGGCTACCTCGTCGCGGCGCTCACTGGCGGCGAGCTCGTCGCGGCCGCACTGCTTGCGCGCTGGGACTGGGGACAGCCGCTCGTGGCGTCGATCCTGATCAGCCAGCTCGCTGCGGCGTTGATCGTCGTGACGTTGGTCATTCCTAGCGCGGCCTGCACGGTCGTCGCCATCACCGCTCTCGGATTCGTCTCGGCGCCCATGACAGCGTGGGCCCAGACGCTGCGGATGCGCGAGGCGCCGGCGGACATGCACGGAAGGCTGTTCGCGGTGCTCAGAACGGCCATGCAAGCGACACCGCCGATAGGCGCCGCGGCAGCGGGCTGGCTCAGCCACTTCGGCACCGGCGCGCTGATCGGCTGTGTCGCCGCAGTCATGGGCCTGCCGGTGCTGGCTGGTGCGGCCGATGTCCTGCGGGAGTCGCCAGCACGTCGGACGCGGGCAGCGGCGTGACGTCCGTCTCGGACCAGAGTGGAACACAGATCGTGACGGAGGCGGGATGCACTTTGATCCGCAGCTTCTTGGCCTTCTTGCGATCACCGCCATCGAGCTCGTACGGCACCTTCTTGTTGAGCTTGATCCTGACCTTGCGACCTCGCGTCACCTTGACGAACGGGGATCGCTCCGGGCTACCTGCCGCCAGGCGCCCGAACGTCCGCGCCCACTGCGCCGGGTTGTCGGCGGTGACCAGGCCAACCTCGACCAAGCCGTCGTCCGGTCGCGCGGCACCGAACACCTCGATGCCGCCGAATAGCTTGCCGACGTTCCCGACCAGCACGCAGGAAATCCGCCCCTTGTGGAACAGCTGGCCGTCGACCTTCACGTGCGCCTTCATCCCGCGAGCGGACAGGTTCTTCGTGCCCGTGTACACATAGGCCATCCGCCCGAGCCTGCGCTTCATGCGGCGGCTGGCTCCCTTGATCATCTGCGCGTCGAATCCGGTGCCCGCCATGACCGCGAAATGCTCGCCATTGATGATGCCCGTGTCGAGTTCGCGGCGCGCGCCATGCAAGCCCACCATGACGGCAGCGGTGAGGTCATGCGGGATGTTCAGGTTCGTGGCAAGCAGATTCGCGGTGCCGGCCGGCAGGATCGCGAGCGCGGCATCGGTCCCGGCGACGACGTCGATGCAGCGCTGCACCATCCCGTCGCCACCCCAGACGAAGATGAGATCGGCTCCTTCTGCCACTGCGCGGGTCGCGTACTGCGGCGCCTTCCTGCTCTTGTTGACCTCGTACCAGAGCGGCTCGCCAACCCCCTGGCCTGCGAGTACCTCGCGCAGTTCGCGCAGGCCACCGCCCATTCTCTTACTCGCGTGCGCCACCACTGCGACCGTCGACATTGCTCCCTCTCTTGCCGCCGGCGACCTCGGGCCGGCCGCCGCTAATCAGCGCAGGGACGTTCCCGCAATGGCGAAGCCCAATCACGAGGCGCTTAGGTGTGAACGGTGAGCCAGCGGGGAGCTTGCCGCTATGTCCGTCCGCCCCCGCATTCGCCTGCCAGGTATTGACCGAGGTCAGCAGCTCCACACCAGGCTGCGCGGTGGCCTGACGCCGCTAGCCCTGGTGACTGGCGCGGCGATTGTTTTCACGGTCCTGCTTGTGCTCGTCCGGTTGCGCTGGCAGCCGCTTGAAGCCGTTGATCACGGCGCGGCCGACCGCATCAATAACCTGATCTCCGGCCAGCCGACGCTCCTTACGGCAATCCGCGATTTCACGTTGCTGGGTAGCACCCTCGTCCTGTCCGTCGTGATCGCGGCGGCGTCGTTGCTGGTGGCGCTCCGCCGCCGCTGGAGGCTGGCCGGCTACCTAGTGGTCACCGGAGCCGGCGCGCTCGTGCTCGACCCGGTGCTCAAGATCCTGGTCGGCAGGCTGCGCCCCGTTGTTGCCCACCCGGTGGCACACGCGCCAGGCAACAGCTTCCCTAGCGGCCATTCGCTCGGCTCGACCGTCTGCTACGGCGCCCTGTTCCTAGTCTTCCTGCCCGCCGTCCGCGGACGGTGGCGTACCTGGTTCGCGATCGTTACCGCGGCCCTGGTCCTGATGATCGGGATCAGCCGGATCCTGCTCGGCGTGCACTTCGTTTCCGACGTGATCGGCGGCTGGGCGATCGGGATCGCCTGGCTCGGCCTGACCACCTTCGCGTTCGAGCTGACCAGGCGCGCAGCTGGACGACCAGCCAGCCATCCGGTGGCTGAGGGTCTCGAGCCTGAGGCGGCAAGCGATCTGCGGTCCGAGCGACCTGCGCCGCCGTCGCGTTCAGCGGGCCGGACGGCGGCCGGGCTGCTGGTCGCCTGGGTGCTCATCCTGGGCGCCATCATCGGCATCGGCGAGCTGATCACCAGCACGAGCTTCGGAGCCCAGCTTGGTGACGTGGCGGTGCCTCGCTGGCTCGCGGCACACAGGACGCCGGATCTCACGAGATGGAGCCTGATCTTCACAACACTCGGCGGCACGATCGCGATCTCAGCCGTGGCCGGGCTGAGCTGTCTTGTTCTCTTTGGCATTACCAGACGCTGGCGGCCGGTCGTTTATCTGGCGGTCCTGATGCTGGGCGAACTGGCCACGTTCGTGACCGCGGCGGACGTCGTGAAGCGAGCACGGCCACCCGTACCGCATCTCGACAACCACCTGCCCACCTCCTCCTATCCGTCGGGTCACGTGGCGGCAACGTGCTGCCTTTACATCGGGCTGGCCATCATGGTCATCGGGCTTGGCCGAGGCTGGTGGCGTTGGCTGTTCATGCTGCCGGCGGTGGCTTTCCCGGTCCTTGTCGCGGCCTCTCGCATGTACCGGGGCGAGCATCACCCGACCGATGTACTAGCCAGCGTGCTCTTCGCCGCGCTGTGGGTACCGGCGGTAACACTTCTTCTCAGGCCGAATTCAGCCGCGCGCCAAGGACCCGATCAGAGCACGTCCTCGGAAAGCGCGTCGATGCTCGCCGCGAGATCGGCGGCGGTGCCTGGCCGCGCGGCCTGATTCTGGTCGATCGCTGACGCGATGACCTCGCGAACGCCAGGCGGCAACACTGGCGAGATCTCTGGCGCGTGTGAAAGCACCCGCCGCATCGCCAGCATCGTGTTGTCGGTGGGCAGGTCGCCGTAGAGCCCGGTACCGGTCAGCGCACGGTGCAGCGTCGCGCCAAGCGCGAAGATGTCTGTTGCCCGGCCCGGCAGCTCGCCGCGGATCACGGCCGGATCAAGGTACTCGACCGAGCCGGTAGAACCGAGGCCGGTGATCGTCAAGCCCGGTGCGAGCAGCTGGCTCAGCCCGAGGTCACTGAGTTTCGCGTGGCCGTCGTGCAGCAGGACGTTCCCTGGCTTGATGTCATTGTGCGCTATCCCGGCTTCATGGAGCGCGTGCGCGGCTCTGGCCGCGTCCGCGACCGCCGCGAGCACCTGGCCTGGCGGCATCGATCCGATCGCATCCGCGAGCGACCCCGCGGCCAGATACTCCATCGAGTAGTACAGGTCGTCACCTTGCTGGCCAGCGTCGTACAGAGTGACCAGGTATGGCGACCTGACCGCCGCGAACGCGGCGAGCTCCCTGGTCGCCCGGCGGAATGTGTCCTGGCTGTTCGACCCTGACAACACCTTGACGGCCACGAAGTCGGCGTCGATGTGCAGGCGTTCCGGCCGGTGCGCCAGGTAGAAGACCCCGTGGTTGCCTGCGCCGAGATGCCTGACAAAGCGGTAGTCGGCAATGCCGGCCCGATCGCCGGCCAGTCGTGCGTCAGTAGTGTTCACGGCTGTCTACTCTCCTGCTTGCTCTGTTCCTCGTGACCGGTGTCATGACTGATGGCTTGCAAAGGAGGCAGGTCCAGTGCCTGGATCCAGCTGTCCATGTCATCGCTTGCCTCACTGGTGCCCGCTGCGACAGCAAGGTGCGCGTCGGTGACGAGACGATCGGCAACCTCTGTCTCGGAGCTTTCCGTGCCCGGGCCGGCTACCGGCGCCACCACGATCGCGCCGGCCGGCTCGGTTCCGGTTTCCACCCGCAGCCCGCGTTTGCGAAGGCTCGATGCGACGGAGGAGGCGATCCTGCCGGACGGAACCAGCGCCAGGTCCGTCCCGGTGCCCACCGACAGCTGTGCGGCGACCTGGACAGCCGCGTCACCATCTGCCCCCCTTGTGATCCGGGCGACAGCGGCTGTGGGCTCCGGCGGCAGCGGACGCAGCAGGTAAACCAGCTGGGTGGCACCGCCAGCGCTCAGCGCCTCGGACTGGCCGCTGCCTGGCCGCAGCACTACCGTTCCCGGGTTGGCAGCGGTCACGTACCCGGCCAGCTCAGCACCGACATCGTCGCTGAACCTGGATTGCACCGTGGCCCGGATGTTGCCAGCCTGCGCGGCAAGGCTGTTGAGCTTGTTCATGGTCTGGGTCATCTGCAGCAGCTCGCCGCCCAGGCCTGCGCCAACCTCGAGCCTTCCAGCAGGCCTATGCGGCACCAGGTGCGACAGGACAAGCTGGCTATGCGGCCTGCTGGCGGCCAGCCGAGATCCCACCTCTATAAGTGGGCCAGCGGTATCTGGATCCTCGATCAGCACAACGATCCGGTGCGCAGCGGCCTCGCCGAGCGCAGCGCGGTCAGCCTCCGCGATGTCGCGCTCCATGATCTTGTTCGGGTAGATCACCCTCAGCAGCGGCCCGGCCATACCTGTGGTCACAATGGCCATCACGACCATCAGCGTGAACAGGGCCTTGTTGAGGATGCCAAGCTGCAGACCCACGGTCAGGATCACCAGTTCGGTGAGGCCCCTGGTGTTCATCAGCGCGGCCAGCGCTCCAGCCTGACGACGCTGCACGCCGGTCACGCGGGCGCCGAAGTATGCGCCACCAAATTTGCCGGCCACCGCGACCAGCATGATCAGGATCAGGTCAACGAGCCCGGGCAGGCCAATGCCGCGCAAGTTCACGTTGAGCCCGGCGACGACGAAGAATACGGGCAGCAGCACGAGTACGCTGACCTGCTCCAGCCGCTCCAGAATCGCTTCGCGGAGCGCGGGCACGTCCCTTGGCATCGCGATGCCGAAGATGAAGGCTCCGAAGATGAACTTGACGCCCATCCAGTCGGTCGCGTAGCTGGAGAGCAGAAGCAGGGCTAGCACCGCTGCGAGCACGTTCGGAGTAAGCCTGCGCTGACGCTCGTAGACCCCTGCAAGCCTGCGCAATGCTGGACGGACGAGCCAGATCATGGCAGCGGCGTAGACCGGAGCCAGCACGAGCCGGAGGTCGCCGTGCCCGTTGCCTGATCCCGCGACGGCGATCACGACAGCAAGCAGGCCCCACGCGAGCACATCGTCGACCGACGCGGCCGCGAGCGCGAGACCGCCGACTCTAGTTCTGTGCAGACCGCGGTCTGACAGGATGCGGGCGAGCACGGGGAACGCCGTGATGGCCATCGCGGTGCCAAGGAACAAGATGAACGATGTTGCATCGTGCGGGTGGTGGCGGTGCACGAACCAGGCGGCCAGAACGATGCCGAGCCCCAGCGGCGCAACGATCGAGCCGAGCGCGACCCCCGCGGCAACCCGGCCGCGACCTTTCACCAGGCCGAGGTCGACCTCGTATCCGACCACGAACATGAAGAAGACAAGGCCGAGGTTGGCCAGCGCGGACAGCGAAGGGATCAGCGTAGGCGGGAACAGCGTGCCCGTGATCGTGGTGCCCCAGATCGTCGGGCCGAGCAGGATGCCGGCCACGATCTCGCCGAGCACGGGCGGCTGACCGACCCGCTTGGCCAGCGCACCGAGCAATCGCGCGAGGACGATGATCAGGGCCAGATCGAAAAGAAGCAGCTGGACGTCACCGTCAGTCATGGCCGGATCCGATCGGCTGCACCGCCATCGCTGACCCCGGCGTGTTCGCGGTCACCGGCCGCGATGGGACTCGTAGCGGAACGCGCGTCCGCCAAGATCGACCTGGCTGCCTGTCGCCAGCACAATCGGGACCTGCGGGACGAGCGCATGTTCTGCAGGTTGACCGGGCAGCAGCACCCGGGTCCCGTTCGCTGAGGCGAGATCGGTGACGAGCACGCGCCACCCGTCGAGGTGGATCCTGGCGTGCACTCTTGAAACGATCCCCGTGTCGTCGGCGATCCGCAGCGGCCTGGCCTTGCCCTGCGCCACCGAGCCGTCCAGGCTGGGCTCGCGGCCGATCACGTAGTCGCTGTCCAGCTGGAACACCGCGCCGTCGTCCAGCAGCAGCACGCCAAGCGGTGGCCGCTCACCCGGCCTCGGCACGAGTGTCTGCTGATTCATCGAGATCCCGCAGATCGCGCAGAACAATGCCTCTGGGTCGTCAAAGTGTCCGTTCTTGCAGTACACGCCCTGGATGATCGGGCCGACCGAGACATAGCTGCTCGTTCCTGGCGGCATGTCCTTGACCTTGGATAGCGGCTGTCGCGCCGGGACGTCCACGCCGCTGGCCGAGCCCGCGTCGAGGAGGACAACTGCCTCGAACGGCTGACCCTGCACCTGGTCAAGTCCAGATACCGGCTCGGGCGGAGCGGTGACGTCAGGCTCCATGGCCTCGAGGTTGCCCGCGGCTGCGTCAGCTTGGTCCGGCTGCGCAACCGGACCTGACCAGAGCTCGGTGGCCTGGCGCTCCTGCGCCGAGTCCGGATCAGGCGTGGCCCATGCCTCCGTCGGCTCGAACGGCGTCTGCTGTGGTTGCGGCGCACCCTCGGGTGCCTCCGCCGGCCGGACAGGGCTGTCCGCGGCCGTCCTGTCGGCGCCGGTCCCTGGTACCTCCATCGCAGATGTCTCAGCGCCGGATATATCTGTGCCGGAAATATCTGGGCCGGATTCGTCAGCGCCCGAAATGTCAGGCGGCGTCATCTGGTCCGCGTGGACCGGAGCGACAGCGGGTCGCTGCGCTGGCGGCGTTCTGGCGGCGCTGCGGCGGCCAGTCGCCATTGCGTCCGAGTAGTAACTCAGCCCGCCTGCGCGGACGGTGCCTGCGTCTAGCCGGGAGAACCTGTCGGTGCTCGCGGCCCCGTTGTCTCCTGGGCTCAGCCCGCCGCGGACGCCGCTGACCGCCGATCGGACCGTGCCGCGCAACAGCATCCGCGGATGGCCCGCTTCGATCCGCGCCGTTCCTTCCGCGGTCGATATGTCGGCCCAGGCGCCCCCGCTGACGGTGATCGCCAGGCCGGACGCCGATGGGCCGAAGGCGAGTACCGAAGGGCCGCGGTCCGCCGTCTCGAGGACGTCAGCGATCGCGTCGGCGAATTGCCGGCCATCGCCGCCGACGGTAGCGACCTGCTCGAGCAGGTCGAGCAGGTCGTCCGCGGCGTGGCTGTCCTCCAGGCTGCACAGCAGGATCAGGTCACCGTGTCTGGCCAGCACGCCGTCCCCTGGCACGGGAAACAGGCCGGAGGCGTGCCCGCCAGCACCATGACCATTACCCGCGTGTTCGCTCATACCAGTCTCCCGCCGTGAAAGCGCCACCGGATGAACGGAACGCGCATCGGGCCGTTGGCCACGAGCCACACTGCCAGCCAAACCAGGCCGAAATCAATCACGAAAGCAGCAATCGGGACGGTGCCGCTGATCCCTGGTATCAAACCTGCGCGCAACAGCAGCCACACAACAACGCCTTCCGGAATCCCGGTCGCCAGGCCGAAAAGCGTCGGCCAGTCCTTCTCCCAGCGCCACTGCATGACAAAGTGATAAATGCATTCCCAGCCGATTCCGAGCACGGCGACAGTCGCCAGGATGATGAATGTGTTCCTGTACACCACCGACAGCGGCGCGGAAATCGGCAGCAGCGGACCGATGATGAACGTGACCACGCCGCCAACGACGGCGAGCAGAACCAGCCGGGTCTGGATCCGGCCACCCAGAGTGGGTAGCACTGTTGTGCCTCCTATGTCATAGGTCGAGGGACTGCCCTGGACCAACCGCAAGCCGTTAGGGTTGTTTGTTCCGTGCCCAGCGCAGCCATTGCCGAATCGACCGGAACGTACCAATCCGGGCACAGAAGCCGCGCCTGGCTAGATCGTCGGCTATCTCCTGGGCCGCTACCTGCAAGCCGAGGAACGTGTCGACGCCAGGGAAATAGCCGCCGAGAGTGGTAGCGCCCGATGCGTACATGACTCCAGGGCCGCTCGCCGAACCGCGCAGTTCGAAGGAGCGTTCCACATCCAGGCGTCCGAGCGGGTTACGCCCGGCTCCCGAATGCGCGAGCAGGTCAGCGAGTACGCGGTGCTCTGCGATGTCCGCCTCGAGCCCGGTGCAGTCGATCACGAAGTCGGCGGCGATCTCGGCCATGCCTTGCGAGGTATTCACGCAGCTAACGATCTTGCCGTGCTCCAGGCGCATCTCCCCGACCGTCCCTGCCAGCGTGCGGTACCACCCGCTTTCGCGTCCCTCTTTCATCTGCGCCTGCCAGCGCCTGCGGTACGGCGTATTGGTTCCGCCCATGAGCTTGTACTTCGCGGCTCGTTGATCCCCCTCCAGCTTGCGCATCTCGGACTTGAGCTGCCCGCCCCAGACCGACTTGGGATAGTTGAAGCCCTGATAAGCGAAACCGTGCGCGCCCTTGCGGCGGTTCCATGCGTTCGGCCCGTGCGCGCTGGAGATATAGGTTCGGAACAGGTGCACGATCTCGGTGGACAGGCCGTGTTTAGCCCGGTCGTCCATCAGTCGCTGCAGCACCCGGGAGGCGACAATTCCGCCGCCGCGCAGCATCACCACGAGATGCTTGGTCCGCGCGGCTTCGTAGATGTGCTCGTGCTCCTCGTACGCGCTGACCACGTGGTGGAAGTCCTGGTGCGCCGTCCTGAAATCCTGCAGTTCCGGCAGGTACCGCAGTCCCGGATAGCCGACCGCCAGGTGCACGAACTCGGCGCGATACGCGAGCCGTTTGGTCGGCGTCGAGCCGACCATCGGAGTCAAGATGACGAAGTAGCCGCCGCCCTGGCGCTTTCGCACCATTCTGACCTGCCCCTTGACCAGCATTGTGGTGTAGCCGATTCGTTTGGACTCCCGTTCGAGCCCGGCGAACACGCGGCCCGCCTTCGGCGTGTAGAAGTCAGCCCACGTCGGCTCGATCAGCACCTGCCAGAGCGGGGCGAGCGTCCGCTCGGTGACCGCCTCCGCGAGCGCGTACGACGGGAACCCCCAGATATTGTCGGGCCGGGACGCGGAGTCTGACCTGATCCGCTCGGGCCGCGGGATCTGCGACACCCTCGTCAGGTACTCATAGGTCTGCCACGGGTAATCCAGATTCGACAAAACCGCGATCCGGTCGGTCGTCACGCCCGCGATCCGCAGGTAGTCCACCGTCACGAACGACCCGATCCCGCCGCCGATGCTTACGAACGGCACGTCAGTGACAGGGATCCCCGCCGCCGCGACCATCTCATCAGTCCACTGATCTGTCCTCAGCAACTCTTCGGTCAGATCGCCAGAGCCTGGCGCGGCACCTCCGCCGGCTGGCTCGGCCGCCTCAGCCGGTGACGGCGTACTGCGGCGCACGGTTTCCTGCTGCGTCTGGGAAGCGCCGGCTGGCTGATCAACCACTGTGCTGCTCCGATTCGTGCGTTCCGCAGGACTAATACCGGTACATCGCCACTTATGACTGCGGACTTCACCACGCGGTTGCAGCCCGTCATCGGCCAAACACCTGAGAGTGTGGCATGTGGCGCAAGAGCCGACAAGACATACCGCCATTGTCCAAATGGCATCCTCTGCGGAAGGTTCAAGAATGCCTAGAAAACGGAAAAGCCTGGCAGGCCGGGTGTTATCTATATGTCGGCCTTATCCGCACCTAGAAATTACTGCTGGCGGGAAGAGCCGGGACCGAAGCCGTAGATCACCCAGACTTGTCCCCTCGCGAACGGCATTCGCTCGCCGCCCGGCAAGGTGAACGCCGTTCCGCCGTCTGCGGCCGGCCTGGACCAATGAACGTGGTACGCGCGACCGTTCCTCAGCACCACAGCACCGCCGGCGCCGACTGTATGGGCGTAAGGCGGCCTGACATTGGGGAATTCCAGGAACCGCGACGTACCGATCTTGGCGTACTGGATGACGACAGTGCGCGCGCCGAGCTTCTTGCCGTCGGCGGCCGTAGCGGCCTTGCCATCCATCCAGATCAGCCATCGGTGCTGGTCTGCCGACCAGCGGATGCTGAAGGCGGCAGCGGAGTAGCCGACGTTGTAGATCTTCGCCGGCTTGCCGCCGGCGGGCGCCGGACCAAACCGGAAGCCGATGTCCCTCGCCTTGCTGGCGCCTTTCGCCTCCGCGAGAAGCTTGCTTGTCCTTGCGTACAAGTTGTACGGCGCAATTCGCTTGGAACTGCGGAAATAGCCGCCGACTAGGCCGGCGTAGAGGTCCACGATCCTGGCGTGCTCAACCACGGGCAGCAGCCTGGGCTGAGCGCCTGAGAACGCGAATGCTGGCCTCCCGAACTGCCTCAGCAACTGGATGTCCTCTTCGCGGGAGCTGCGCACCGGACCGATGACAGGCGGAAAATGCGAAGAGAACACCGCGAAGATCCTGCTCAGCCCGCCCTCTACCGGCAGCACGTAGACGATGTCGGCCTTGGTCAGGCCGGTGGGCGGCCTCGCCTGCGCGACGTTATCGATCTTGAAGATCACTACCCGGCGCAGCGCCCTGACTGGCTCGCCAGTAAACGGCGACCGAAGCTGCCCGTGGCCGCCGTGCTGCGAGCCCGCGTCATTCTTGGAACCCGTCAGGAGGAAGAAGCCGCCTATCAGCAGGGCCAGCGCTACCAATGAGCTGACCGTCGTCAGCAGTGCTCCCCGGCTTATCCGCACTGACCCTCCCTCGACCGGAGGCTATCACTGAGGCAGACGGCGCGGCAGGGACGAAAGGCCTGGCCACGGTGCCGTTGGCCACCGCTCAGAGGGCGCTCAGCACACCGTCGTCACGAACCGCACGTGTCCGCCGCTCTGCTGGTCGCGCAGGGCGACCGGCTGGCCGGCCTTCATATGCAGGTCGGCCGCGACGCTCGCCGGCGCGATGACGACAATCGCGGTGGCCGCTAGGACGGTGATCAGAAGTGCCCGCACCCAACCCATCCGGGCCAGAGAAGCGACTTCTGGGCGGTCATCGGTGCGTCAGCGTCTCCGGTGGTACGGGACCGTGGCTCTCGATCAGGGGGCCGAGACATAGTGTGAAGTGCTATCCTGGCGGCATGTTTACCGGCAATGGCCTCCTTACCAGCGAGCCGCGCTAACCATTTCTGCGCGGCTCACCCCTCGTGCGCGAGGGGTTTTTGCTTTTCCGAGACATTTTCGTCAGGCATTTGCGAGGTCGCGGTGAACACAACATCAGCCGAACCGAATCATTCCAGCGGAATCCAATTCCGGTACGACGCAGAGCTCGCGGGCGAGATCGAAGCGCGCTGGCAGCGCCGCTGGGCGGAGGACGGCACGTTCTGGTCGCCCAATCCGGCAGGGGCGTTGTCGGACGGCTTCGACCGGGTTGCCGGCCGGGCACCGTTGTACGTCCTTGACATGTTCGCCTACCCGAGCGGCATCGGGCTGCACGTCGGCCATCCGCTTGGCTACCTGGCCACCGACGTGTTTGCCAGGTTTCAGCGGATGAACGGTAAGCACGTGCTGCATCCCTACGGCTACGACGCTTTCGGCCTGCCTGCTGAGCAGTTCGCGATCGAGACCGGCCAGCATCCGGCGGTCACCACCGAGGCCAACATCGCCATCATGCGTGACCAGCTGCGCCGGCTCGGCCTGGGCCACGACGTGCGGCGCGAGTTCGCCACCAGCGACCCGCGCTATTACCGATGGACGCAGTGGATCTTCGGCCGGATCTTCAGCAGCTGGTGCGACGAGCGGACCGGACGGGCCAGGCCGGTTGCCGACCTGATCGCAGAGTTCGCATCGGGTGCGCGCAGCACCCCTGACGGCCGTCCGTGGGCCGCGCTGAGCGACATCGAACGGCGCGGCATTATCGACGGCAGGCGACTGGCTTATCTGTCCGACGAGCCGGTTAACTGGTGTCCCGCGCTCGGCACAGTGCTCGCCAACGAGGAAGTTACCGAGCAGGGCCGCAGCGACGTCGGCAATCATCCGGTCTACCGCCGGCACATGCGGCAGTGGATGCTGCGGATTACCGCCTTCGCAGGTCGGCTGTCCGACGACCTCGACCTGGTCGACTGGCCAGAGTCGATCAAGGCGATGCAGCGGCACTGGATCGGCGTGCCGGCAGAGCCGCGGATGCGGGACTGGCTGTTCTCGCGGCAGCGGTACTGGGGCGAGCCGTTCCCGATCGTCTATGACACCGCCGGGCTCCCTGTGCTGCTGCCCGACCATCTGCTTCCGGTCGAGCTACCTGACATGGCGGACTTCAGGCCGGTACCGGGGCCAGATGCTGACAGCGACCCGGTGCCGCCGCTCGGCCGCGCGCCAGGCTGGTCCACCGTTGAACTCGATCTTGGCGGCGGGCCTCAGGTCTACCGGCGCGAGCTGAACACGATGCCGCAGTGGGCGGGTTCGTGCTGGTATTACCTCCGGTATCTGGATCCGGCCAACGACGAGTACCTGGTCGACCCAGAGAACGAGCGGTACTGGATGGCCGCGGACGGCGTTGATCTGTATATCGGCGGCGCCGAGCACGCCGTGCTACACCTGCTGTACGCGAGGTTCTGGCACAAGGTCCTCTATGACCTTGGCTATGTCTCCTCACCCGAACCATTCGCACGCCTGGTGAACCAGGGCTACGTGCTCGCCGACGCGTTCACCGACGAACGCGGCGTGTACGTGCCCGCAGCGGACGTCGTCATCGCGGCCGATGGGTCAGCGTCCTACGAAGGCAAGCCGGCCACCAGGCGAGCCGGGAAGATGGGCAAGTCGCTGAAGAACGGCGTCAGCCCTGATGAGATTTACCGGCATTACGGCGCCGACACGCTTCGGGTCTACGAGATGGGGATGGGCCCGATCGATGCTGACCGGCCATGGCGGCCGGACGATATCACCGGAGCGCACCGGTTCCTTCAGCGCCTCTGGCGCGCCGTAGTCAGCGAGCAGACCGGACTGGCGGTTGTCTGTGACCGTGAACCTGACCAGGGCACAGAGGAGCTTCTGCATGCGACCATCGCGGCCGTCAGCGACGACTACAGCGATCTCAAGTTCAATACCGCGATAGCCAGGCTGACGGAGCTGACCACCGCGGCGGCCAGGATCACAGCCGGCAGCGGGTCATTGCCGCGCTCGATCGCCGAGCCGCTGGTGCTGATGGTCGCGCCGCTTGCGCCGCACATCGCCGAGGAGCTGTGGCAGCGGCTCGGGCACGCTGGCACGCTCGCTTACGAGGACTTCCCGCGCGCCGACCCTGCACTGATCGCGGTGCGTTCAGTGGAGCTGCCAGTCCAGGTCAACGGCAAGACCAGGTTCGTGCTGACGACTGAGCCTGGTGCGGACCGCGGGGTCATCGAGCAGGCTCTTCTGGCAACGCCTGAGTTCGCCGCGCTGACGGCGGGGAGACGGATCGATCGCATCGTGATCGTCCCCGATCGCATCATTAACCTCGTGCTTCGCTAGAATCTCATAATCTGCAGATTGTCGTTAGTCGGCGGACGCGCCGGATATAGTACAGCATGCCCGTTGTTGTGCTACTAGCACGCCGTTTTCTGCGTAACCTGAGTTTCGCTCTTCGCCATCCAGCTGGCTCGCACTCGCCGCGCTGGTTCGTGCGGCCGGCTGCGATCGCCGTGAGCGTCGCGGTAGCGCTGGCTGCGCTCGCCGCGGCATCGGCAGCGTTCAGCCGCGATCACGGCTTCACCTGGCGCGTCAGGCTGGCCTCCGGCGACTACACCGCCCGCGCGGCCACGTCGGCCCGGCTGCTCGAACACACCTTCTATAACGGCACCGGGCTCTGGCATATGTGCTCCGGCATGAGATGCAGCACCAAGAACCGGGACTGGGGCTCGGATTCACTTACCTACGCGCTCTGGTTTCGCTGGACGCTGACCAGGGACCCGGCGATCCCGCCGCTGATGCTCACGCTCGCCAACACCGCCCACTTGTGGGTGCCTGGTGACAACGGCAGCAGCGACACCGTGATGTGGGACTCGATCGCGAACTCCCGGGAGTATCAGGTCACGCACAGCAAGGTTGCCCTGGCCAAGGCGAAGGCTGCATTCGCGTGGGTCGATTCGGTCATGGCCGATGGCTTCGGATCAGGAGCTTGCCCTGACATCGACTACCAGTGGCCGCATGGCGAGGGCGGGAACCTGAAGACCCTCGAAACAGCTACTAACTACATCAAGGCCGCGCTGCTGCTGCACCAGATAACCGGCTCGGCCAGCTACCTGGCTAAAGCGCAGGCACAATACGAGCAGGTCAGAGGGTATTTCCTGATCGGTGATGTCCCGCTTTACACCGTCTACGTCTTCGACAACGGGAAGACCTGCCAGGCCCTGCCCGGGCGCTATTTCGCCTCGGTGAACGGCAACATGATCTGGGCGGGCATGGCATTGGCTGCCGACACCGGACATCGCGGCTACCTGCGGGAGGCCGTCGCGACTGCGCACGCGGTCCGGTCGCGGCTCAGCGATTCGGCCGGAGTCTATGCTGACCTGCAGGCCGACAACGACGTGGTTGAGCCGCTCGTCGAGGCGATGTATGAGCTCGCGACGACCGAGCATCAGGCATTTGCCAGGAGCTGGCTGCTGTCGGCGGCGTCGGCTGCCGGCGCCGACCAGAACGCGGCAGGCGAATTCGGCCGGTTCTTCGACGGCCCGCCGCCCACGTCAGTCGCGACCGCCTGGCAGATCAACGGCGGAATCGCGCTCATCCAGGCGGCAGCGGCACTTGACCCGCACGGCACGCCGGCTGATCCGGGATTCTGGCGGCGCGCCAGCTACGTGAGCGACGCCCGCGACCTGAACGAGACCCCGCTGCGGATCAGCTTCACGGGGCGCGCGATAGCGATCATGGGCTCCGTAGGCGCCCAATGCTGCATCGATGGCCACGCGCGGGTCTTCGTCGACGGCACGCAGACGTATGACCGCACCGGCATCTGGCAGAACATGACGAGTCCGTCCGTCCAGCAGCCGGATCAGGTGCTCTTCGCCTGGCGCTGGCAGGAGGCAGGGCCTCACACGATCACGATCAAGCCGGGAGTCAGGGACACCATGGAGGGCGGGTCGTTCTTCGCGATGAACGGCTACCTGCTGGTGCGCTTAACCGCCTACCGTGCTACTCGACGAACAGCGGCGTGACCGAAACCTGCAGCCTGACCGCGCCGTCCTGATTCGCCGCGACGCTAGCGACCCCGAACGCGTCGGTCACGCTCGCCTTGTCCTCCCGCCAGGGCAGCAGGACAAGTACCGGCGGCTCATCCTCGCCCGCGAAGGCATCACGCTGATCCCAGAGCACGGTGAGCGGCCCAGCATCCTTCCGCTCGACCTCGAACGCCCAGATGCCCGGTTGGCCAGCGATCGCGAGCCGCGATACTGACCGCGCTCCGGCGAGCTTGGCCGCGAGCAAGGCGAAGGTTCCGGCCGCTGGGTGGCGGACGCTGAGCTCGGCGTCGGCGTACCCGAGCAGCGGGAGCTTGCCGATCATCAGATGCATCATCTGCAGGTGATCAACGGGGCCCGGGTACTCGGGCGCCAGGTTCCAGTACGCGGTTCTGCGCACACCCTGCGCCATCGCGATGAGCGTGCGCATGACCACCTGCCGGCAGCTGATCCGCTGCCGCCGTGCCTCTAGCTCTTCCGGGCAGCCGACCATGAACATCGCCAGCTCCGGCGGCAGTTCCTCCATCCTGTCGTACAGCGCCGTCATCGCCCGCCGCTCCGGCGACTCAGCCTTCGCCCTCGCTGCGAGCTCTTCGGTACTGCTCGTCGCCGGCGGCGCCGCGAATGCTGCGGCGAACACCTGCTGCATGACCGTGATGGCGGCCGGGAATTCGAACGGCTGCGGGCCAGCGTGCTCGCCGGCGACCACGGGCTTGCAGTACCCGTGCGCCCGCATGAACTGCCGCGCTGTCGCAATGTAGTCAGGCAGGCTGGCCACGTCGCCGTAGAGATGGATGCTGAAGAGGTCGAAGCTGTCCTGGCCATGACCGGTGACGTAGTCGAAGAAGTCGCGTTGCGGGCTCCCTGCCTCGCTGCTGAATACGTCGTAACCGCAGCCGCCGAGCACGACAGCGGCTTGCGGGTCCGCATCCTTCACTGCCAGGTACATGGTTCTCAGCTGCCCGACATATTCCTGCGCGGTGCCGTTCCACAGCAAATCGGTATTGCTCGGCTCGTTGTCGCACTGCCAGTACCTGACGCGGCCCGCGCACCGCCTGACCACCTGGCGTACGAACTCCGCGTAGGCGGACTGCTCACGCGCCGGGGACGGCGGAAGGAAGTCCGTAGCGGTCCTGGTTGCCCAGGCCGAGCTCGAGCAGAGGGTGATCCAGACCTCCGTGTCGGCCTCATTGCGATCCAGCTGGCGGAGCAGGGCGTCGACCGCCTCCCAGCGGTACTGACCTGGCGCAGGCTCGATCTGGCTCCAGAACAGGTATGCGCGCACGAGGCCAGCGCCAAGCGAGCTCGCCGCTGCGATGAACTCGCCCGGCGGGCCAAACAGTCCGTAGCTGATGCCGCGCACGACTCCAACGCGGAAGCCTTCCGGCTCGTAGGTCGTGAGGTCAGTGCTGTGCATCCGTGCGGTTCCTCCGTTGCGGGTGCCTGGCTTTCGGTTTGAGTTTACATAGTATACCTAAGATTAATGGCGTAAACTCAGCTCGTGCCCGAACGAGCAAGCAACCCGGTGCCGTTGATCTGGACACAGCCGGCGCCGCCGGCGAGGCAACGCGCCCTAGGCCGGGAGGAGATCGTCAGCGCGGCCATCGCCCTCGCCGATGAGGCCGGACCTGGCGCGCTGACCATGCACGCGGTTGCCGCGCGTCTCGGCTCGTACTCCGCGATGGCGCTGTACAGGTACGTCCACAGCAAGGACGGGCTGGCCGATCTCATGCTCGACGCTGCGACCGCAGAGATCCCGCTGCCGACCGGACCTGGCCAGGACTGGCGCACTGACTTGCACGAGATCGCTGTCGCCACCAGGCAGATGACCAAGCGGCACCCCTGGTACCCGGCGCTCTTCCATACCCGCCCGCCGGCCGGCCCGCACATGATGGCCAGGCTCGAGTTCTTGCTCACCGTGCTCACCAAGCGCGGCGCCCGCCTGACGGACGCGATGACCTACGCCGCGCTCATCGACAGGCACATTTACGGCAGCGGCCTCCAGGAAGCTGCGGAGGCCAGTATGAACCGCGAGCACGGGCTGGATGAGCCAGCGGCTTTGGCCAGCGCGTTCGCCGCGGTCCGGGATCTGGCAGCCGCGAGCGGTCGGTACCCGAACCTCGCAGCCTGGCTCGCCGATCCGGGCGGCCCGTCTGCGGATGAGCAGTTCGAGCTCGGGCTTGGCTTCCTGCTCGACGGCATCGCATCGCTGCTGCCGCCGACCTCCTCACGCTGACCGGCTGCGGCAGGGCTAGCCGCTCTCTTGTCCGGCAGCGGGTTGTCCGGCCTCGGGCTGATCGACGGCGGCCTTCTGACTTGGCTTGGCCTCCGGTACCTGCTGGTGGCCGAGGGCGACCGCGCTGAGCACGAGGCAGCCGATCGCCACGATCTGCAGCACGGCAAGGCCGCCACTTGGCAGTCGCTCGCCGAACAAGACGAATCCCGCGACGATCGGGACCGCGTTCGTCACCATGGTGGCCATGCCGGCCGCGGTGAGCGCGTCGCCGCGTTGATAGGCGGTCTGCAGCACGCTCGTCCCGACGCCGTACGCGGCGATAAGAGGGACCAATGCCAGCAGCCACAGACCGCCGTAGCCGATCAGCTTGGCCGAAACGTCTCCGTCGGCGAACAGCAGTCCGGCGGCCAGGCCGAGTGTCGCCGCCCGGCCGAACCTGGAGGGCTGGACGATCACGATGGCCGCAAACGCCGCGCACGCCGCAAGCCAGATGATGATGCCGTATACCGGCGGATGCTTGTCGACGGACTCCCTGCCAAGCAGCGAGAGTCCGAGTGCCACGAGCCCGGCCAGAGCGAGGACGACGGCGATCCGCTCGCGGCGCGCGAGCCTGGACGGGTGCCCGCGTGCCGTGGCGAATGCCAGCACCGCCACACCTGACGCGGTCACGGCTTGCACAAGCGCCAACGGCGCGAGCCGCAGCGCGGCCACGTACATCAGCCAGCCCGTTGTCTCGGCGGCGAACGCCTTCATCCAGCGCTTGTCATGGATCAGGAAGTCGACGACGCGAAGCGGGCGGCGTGGCGACAGCCTCGGCAATGCCGCCGCAGCGTCGTGTTCCAGGGAGTATGCCGTGTTCGTGACGACAGCCGCGACGAAGGCCAGCCCCAGCCCGATCCACTCCAGTGGCATCCTGCGGACGTTAGCATCCGGCCACGCTCAGTAGCTCATGCGGGCCGCGGCGGTGCGAATCGGCCGGTGTCCGCCCGTCAGGGAGGTACACCGGCCGAATTCGCATTGGGCAGCCTCAGGCGGCGAGCATCAGTTAACGAAGACCTTCGGGCTCCCCGTCACGCTCGAGTCCACGACCGGGCCGAACGCCCCGGTGAAGTTCGCCGATGGCGGGCACAGCGCGCCGCCGGCGGACCTGGTGAACTTCTGCTTCGAGAACGAGATCTTGTTGCCAGTGTTCGACGCGGCCCCATTGAGGCCTGCCGACTTGTACGTGCAGGTCACAGTAGTCGTGCCGGCGGCCGCCTTGACTGTCACCAGGATCGGCTTGGTCTTGCTCTGCCCGGCGACCTTGACCGGCAGGCCCTTCCCGTCGCTGACGGAGGCATTGAAGGGCAGGTTTTTGACCTTGATGCCCTTGACCGTTATCCCTTGGACATTAGTCGTGCACTTCGAGAACGACTGCGCGGTCAGGGACTCAGTTGCCTTGCCCGGCTTGACAGGGTTGGTCTTAACCGTGGCGCTGAAACTCGCCGCCTTGCACGTCAGCTTCTGCGTTCCGAGCGAGAACACCGCAGACGTTCCCTTGACCAGGCTGGCCTTGAGCACGTCTCCCTTCTTGACAGCGGTCCCGCCGGTCTTCTTGATCGTCAGCACGTGACCGGCCGCGAAGGCCGACGTTGCTGGCAGCGCGACTACCGCGGCGGAGGCCGCGACGGAGGCGGCTAGGTAGAGATACTTGCGCACTGAACCATGTCCTTCCTGCAAGGGACGAATCTCCATTAAGCGTGGCATGAGAAACGGACGTAGAACGGCGATTCCGCCAATCAGGTCACGCTGTGCGTCATGGCCAACACTTCGCGTGGTTAAGAAATGAACTGCCCGGTCCTAGCCAGCAGCTCGCGAAGGTTGTCCTCAGTGACCAGTTCGCCCGCCTCTTGCAAAGACAGCCAGCGCACCGGCGCACCGGGGTTCTCGGCCCTGATCGAGTCCGGGCTGGCGGTCGCGAGCGTAAATCGGATATCGGCGTGCTGGTGCGCGGGTTCGTGCCGCGCCGCGGGAACCGAGACGATCACCACCTGCCTGACCGCGGGATCCGGCCAGGGGACGAGGTCGGTAAGCCCGGTTTCCTCCGCGGCCTCACGGAGCGCGATCGCAAGCGGGTCCTGCTCGCCCGGATCACCGTGACCTCCGACCTGCAACCACGCTTGCTGGCGCTGATGCCATCGGAGCAGCACCTTGCCGCTGTCGGGATGCACGATAAGCGCCGAAGCGGTCAGGTGCAGGGGCAGCGAACGTGACCATGGATTGTCGGTGCGAGCGGCAATCGCGCGCACGCGCTCGACGTCGGCCTCTTCGGCGGCATTCTGCGGATGGTAACGATCGAGCAGGCCAACCTTCCCGTCCGGATGCGGGTCTTCGGCCAGCAGCGCGGCGATCCGCTCTTGGTCCTCGTCGCTCGCGGCGAACGTCACGAGCTTTTGGTCCGGATCGTCGGCGAGGGTCATCACGACGTGAGTGAACGTCATCTCCCCGAGCACCGGGTGGCGCAGCCGTTTTGTCCCCGAGGCCAGTGCCGCGACGTCGTGCCGGGGCCAGGACGCCCGGAACTCAGGGCTCGCATTGCGCAGCCGCTCGATCAGAGCCGTGAACGAAGGATCATCAGGACGCTTGTCTGCGGCCGCCCTGAACCGCGCGAGCTGTGCCAGTGCCTCTGCTTCCCACTCGACCAGGATGCTGCGGGCGGCAGGGTCGGTGAAAGTCCACCACAACATGTTGCGGTCCTGCTGCGCCAGCTCCGGCCAGTCGGTCCACAGCAGCCGGGCAGCTCGGTTCGACGCGAGCACATCCCAGTTCCGGCCCGTCACATAGGTCGGGTAAGGATCCATCCGGTCGACGAGCGCAGAAACGGCCTCCGGCAGCGTCTCTGCTGCCGGTCGTCGCGGCGATTTTCGCGTACTGCTGCCGAGCGTGTGCAGGTGCGCGCGCTCAGCCGGGCCAAGCCGCAGCGCACGGGCGATCGCCTCGAGCACTTCCCAGGAAGGCCGCAGGTCTCTGCCTTGCTCCAGGAAGGTGTAGTAGGTCGTCGAGACGCCGGCTAGCTGGGCGACTTCCTCGCGGCGCAGGCCTTTAGTACGGCGCCGCTGGCCGGTGGGCAGGCCGACGTCGGCAGGCTGGAGGCGGTCGCGGCGCGAGCGAAGCAGGTCAGCGAGTTCGCGAGCCCGGGCACCGCGCCCGGCGCCGGCCTCGGCCTCATGCTCCCCGTCGTCATGCTGGGTTCGTGTCGTCACTGTTCTCCTGGTACTGCTGTTACCAGTATCAAGCGTGTGATGTTACCAGTGTAATTTTTCGCTAGCCTGCGAGATATGGATAGCCTTACTCACGTGAACGGCCGTGCGCTCGGTTCACACGGCCTCGTTGTGCCCGCGATCGGACTCGGCTGCATGGGCTTCTCTCAGGCCTACGGCCGCGCCGATGACAACGAGTCGATCGCGACGATCCGCCGTGCTGTCGAGCTTGGTGCGAACCTGCTCGACACAGCGATGAGCTACGGCGCCGGGCATAACGAGGAGCTCGTCGGCCGGGCGATCGATGGGCGCAGGAACGAAGTGATCCTCGCGACGAAGTTCGGGATCGTCAGGGGCGAGGACCGCAGCGTGCGGATCGACGGCCGCCCTGAGAACGTGCGCGGTTACTGCGATGCCTCGCTGCGCAGGCTCGGCGTTGACCACATTGACCTTTACTACCAGCACAGGATCGACCCGCAGGTTCCGGTCGAGGAGACCATCGGCGCGATGGCGTTGCTGGTGAGCGAGGGCAAGGTGCGCTACCTCGGCATGTCAGAGGCGACCCCAGACGAGCTTGCTCGCGCGAGCGCTGTGCACCCGATCACGGCAGTGCAGTGCGAGTGGTCACTGTGGTGGCGCGAGGTGGAGGATGACCTGGTCCCGGCCGCCCGTCGGCTTGGCATCGGCATCGTCGCCTACAGCCCGCTCGGACGCGGTTTCCTCACGGGCTCGGTTTCCGTCGAAGAATTCGGAACAGACGACTTCCGCCACCGGGATCCGCGTTTCGCTGATGCCAGTCTGACGCGCAACGGAGCCGTCCTCGGCGCAGTCGCCGATCTGGCAGCTCAGCGTGGCGTCAGCCAGGCCCAGCTGATGCTTGCGTGGCTGCTGGCCCAGGGTGACGACGTCGTGGCCATCCCCGGCACCAGGCGCGAGGACAGAGTTGCCGAGAACGTCGGGGCCGCGGTCGTCGAGCTCTCACCCGCCGAGCTGAACGAGATCGAGCAGGTCGCGCCGAGGAACGCGTGGGCTGGCGACCGGCAGTCCTTTGCCGCCCGCCACACGGCGCGGACCATGAATTGACGCCCGGCGCGCATCGCTGCCTTGCTGGCGCTTAGCCATGCTGCTTGACTACACGCCATCAGTGAATGGGTGCTCGAGCCACGCGGAGACGCGGTTCCGGTCGTCGCGTGCCTGCCGCATGGGGGACTGCATTACCCGGCAGAACTAACCACCGAGCTTGCCGTGCACCCCGATGTGCTGTGGTCAGACTGGCTGACCAGGGACCTGTACTCGTTCCTGCCGGATATCGGGATCACGACCGTCACTACCAGGTTCAGCAGGTTCGTCGCCGACGTGAACCGCGACCCTGACGGCGACCTGCACGGAGGCTTCTGGACCAGCGTCGTTGCCGCCAGGATGCCGAACGGCCGCGCGGTGTACCGCAGGCCCCTGACCGACGACGAGATCGCGCACCGGGTCAAGATCGCGCACGCGCCGTTCCATCAGGCGCTTGATGACGTAGTGCGGCGCCTGCTTGCGCGATTTCCCAAGCTGCTCCTGCTCGACCTGCACAGCTTCGGCGCCGGCCTCGAAGGCGATGTGATCCTCGGCGACCGGCACGGCGCGACAGCCGCACCAGACGCGGTAGCGCTGGTGTCAAAAGCCCTGGGCGGTGCCGGGTTCGACGTCCGGATGAACGAGCGCTTCACTGGCGGCTGGACGGTCCGGCGGTTCGGCCGTCACGATAACGTCGACGCGATCCAAGTCGAACTCAACCAGCGCCGCTATCTGGACCTCGCGAACCGCCGTTACCCCGCGCCGCCCCCGCTCGGCGAGTTCTCGGCAACGCGGCGACTGCTCAGAAGCACACTAGAGCGGATCGCCGCTAGCTCAGGCTGGTGAGGCCGGACGCCGAAATGGGTCATCCGATCCGAAATGGACCGGATGGATTCGCATGTTCATTTATCCGCTTCTAGACTGCGTGCAACAACTAACGGGAGTGTTCGCCGTCTTCTCCGCTTGCTTGCCGGGGGCATTCACGTTCGGATCGGCGGGCTGGACCACATTCTGCCCTGGTCCTCGCGTCGGCATGAGCTTGTCCGGGCTGGCGGCTATCTGATTGCGCCGCAGGGCCCGTTCACAACCATGTAACAAGCCGGAATCACCGCGGCAATCGCGCCCGGTCATTGTCTGTACGTCACCGTGATGACGCAAGGAGGTCAGATGACGCAGTGGAGAATCCGGGTCGTTGTGCCAGAGGCACCTGCCGGACGGCGCGCGTTGCGCCGCGCGCTCGCGCAGGCACCAGGAACCGTCGTCCGTCTCGACCCGCCTGGCGTCGACCTCACCGATACCTCAGGCGATGTCATCGTCGAGCTCGGCGAAGACGAAGCCCTGGACGACCTGCTGCGCACGCTGCATCAAGTCAGCCCGCACGTGTTCATCAGCCGCGTGAACGCGCCTGAGCCGGAAGCTGACCAGCCGATCAGGATCAGGAGACTCTCCCGCATGGGAGGCATGTCGGGTTAGCCTGATTCGCGAGGAGGTCATATGACCGGGCTAGCCGCGGCGTACGAAACTGTCATCGACGAGGCCATTGAGCGGCTCAGCCTGGAGGCAAAAGTTCGCTTGCTGTCCGGCCAGGACACCTGGTCCCTGCCGGGCATTGATGAAATCGGGCTGGCCTCGATCGTGATGTCCGACGGGCCGGTCGGAGTCCGCGGCACCAAGTGGAGCGCCGACGACCCTTCCATCGCGCTGCCGAGCCCGACGGCGCTCGCCGCCACCTGGGATCCATCGCTGGCCCGCGCGGCGGGCCGCCTTCTCGGGCAGGAAGCAAGGCGCAAGGGCGTACACGTCCTGCTGGCGCCGACCGTGAACCTGCATCGCAGCCCGCTCGGCGGGCGTCATTTCGAGGCCTATTCAGAGGATCCGCTGCTCACCGCGGCCATCGGCAGCGGTTACGTGCGCGGCGTGCAGGACCAGGGTGTCGCCGCGACGGTGAAGCACTACGTGGCCAACGACTTCGAGACTGAGCGGTTCACCGCAAGTGCCGAGGTCAGCGAGCGCGCGCTGCGCGAGCTGTATCTCGCCCCGTTTGAGGTGCTCGTGCGCGACGCTGGCGCATGGGCCGTGATGTGCGCGTACAACGCGGTCAACGGGGTTCCGATGAGCACAAACGGCGACCTGCAGCTCGGTGTACTCGGCGAAGAATGGGGATTCGACGGCGCGGTCGTCTCTGACTGGATGGCGGCTCATGACACGGTCGGCACCGCCAATGGCGGCCTTGACATTGTCATGCCAGCCAGGGGCAGTCCGTGGGGCGACAAGCTAGTCGCGGCCGTGCACGACGGGAGCGTCCAGCCCGACGTCATCGACGAACATGTCAGGAGGGTGCTCAGGCTTGCCGCACGCGTGGGCGCGCTGACGGGAGTCGCCGAGGCGGTCCCGCCACAGGACCGGCCTGAGCCGGTAGAAGGCGCCGAGTTGGCACGCGACATTGCGGCCCGCTCTTTCGTCCTGGCGAGCAACCGCGACGAAACGTTGCCGCTGGCGCCTGCCGGACTCGGCACGGTCGCCTTGATCGGGGCCCTCGCCAAGCACGCCAGGGTTCTGGGCGGGGGCAGCGCGACCGTGTTCCCCGAGCACGTCGTCTCGCCGCTCGAGGGGCTGACCGCGGCGCTCCCGGCCAGCGTCACGCTCAGCTTCGCGATCGGCGCCGATCCTCGGGCGCACCTTGCTCCGGCCGCAGAACCGACCTGGACGGCCTTGCGCGCCGTGTTCAGGGATGCCGCCGGCACCGCACTGCACGAGACATCGCTTGCTTCCGGCGCGGGCCGGTGGATGGAACTGCCAGCCGGTGTCGAACCGGCGGTGCTGGCGAGCGTCGAGATCTCGGGCCGCCTGACGGCCGCGGTCGGCGGTGTGCATCGCCTTGGGATCCGCGGAACGGGTTCTTTCACGCTGTCGGCAGCCAGCACGGTGCTGTTCGACGGCGAGGTCAGGCCCGACTCCGCGGACTTCTCCAGGATGTTCCTCGCGCCGCCAGAGCGCAGGCTGGACTTGCCGCTGGCAGCCGGGGCCACGGCCGACGTCACGCTCGTCCGCCATCTCCTGCCGGGCGAGGCCGACGGCCTGGTGTCGATGTCGCTTGGGTATGGCGAGCCGGTCGGGACCGATACCGAGTTGCTGGCCGAGGCCGAGCAGTTGGCGGCCGCGAGTGATGTCGCGATCGTCGTGGTCGGCACCACCGACGAAGTCGAGTCCGAGGGTTTCGACCGAACCGACCTCGCCTTGCCTGGCCTGCAAGACGAACTCGTCCGACGAGTGTCCGCGGTCGCTAAGAAGACCATCGTGGTCGTCAGCGCAGGATCGCCGGTTGAGCTCCCATGGGCCGACGACGTCGACGCGGTACTGCTCACCTGGTTCGGCGGGCAAGAGGCAGGGCGCGCGCTCGCGGACGTGCTCATCGGAGCCAGCGAGCCCGGCGGGCGGCTGCCGACAACGTGGCCAGTTGTGGCGGCCGACTGCCCGGTGCTGAACACGACGCCAGCTGACGGCGTCTTGCGCTACGACGAGGGCGTCCTCATCGGCTACCGGGCGTGGGAGCGCTCCACGTCAGCGCCGCGCTATCCGTTCGGCCACGGCTCCGGCTACACCTCGTGGCAATACGAGCAGCTCGCCGTCCACGGCGACCGGGTCGAGGTCACCGTCCGCAACACTGGCGCCAGGCGCGGCCAGGAAGTCGTTCAGGTTTACGTCTCTCCGAGCGGGCGAGCCGATGAGCACGCTGACCGCCAACCCGACCTGGACCGCCCCGCCAGCTGGCTCGCCGGCTTCGCGACTGCCGCTGCGGCACCCGGCGAGACGGTCACTGTCGGGGTCGACCTGCCCGCCAGGACGTTCCAGGTCTGGGCCGACGGTTGGCGCACGGTGCGCGGCGAGTACCTCGTTGAGGCGGCCCACAGCTACGCGGACCGCAAGCTCGCCGCTGCGATCACGATCCCCTGAGTCCAGGGTCCGGATCGTCGCGCCGTTCCTCGCAGCCGTTGAGAACCAGGTCAGGCCGCCGGCGCTGCCTGTGCGTCGGCGGTCTCGATGTCCTTGAAGAAGCGCCTGTGCACCCTGAGCGTCTCGTTACCGGCCGGGATCACGTGCCACAGCCCGGCTCCCGGACCAAGCCTGGTCGCCCTCGGCAGTTCGGTGACAACACCCTTCGCCTTCGCCATGCTGGCCTTGCCCGCGTCAAGGATCAGGATCCGCTGCGGCGTGACCACGAAGATCCGGTACCTGTTCAGACCGAGGAAGACGAAAACACCGGTCAGCGCCGCAAGCCACTGGCTCGCCGTTTGAGCGCCAAAGACTGCCTGGACGGGTTCGCCCTGCCTCAAGTAGGGCCCAGCTGATGTTTGCATCGAATCACGAATTGCCAATGTGTCCCTCCCTTGGCCTCTCTGCGTCATATGCGCAGACCAGACAGTACTTGGCCGGTTGACGTCTTGGTGCCGAATTGGCCATTTTGAGAGAACGGCCCGGGAAGGGAGGTCGCGGGCGAATGCCGCCGCGCTCACGCGGCAAGCCTTAGCCTTGATGCCGATGAGCTCACCTGCCCGCCCGATGCGGCTTATCGAGGCCGCCGGCGTCATGTCGCTGGCCACCGACCTGGCCATGGGCCAGACCCTTGAGCATGGCCTGCGGACAGCCATCATGGCCCTGCGGATCGCGCGGTCCATGGGCCTGGAAGAAGATGACCAGGTCACGGTTTTCTATACCGGCGTGCTGCACTTCGCGGGCTGCACGGCCGAGAGTGAGATCGACGCGCAATTCTTCGGGGACGAACTCGCCGCACGCCCGCAGATGCTGGCGACCATGATGGGGTCAAGGCGCGAGCTCATCGCTACTGCTATGCGAGTCGCGCATGCCGACAGCGCCCCGATGACCAGGGCCGTGCAGATGGCCAGGTCGGCCTTCGGAGGCATTGCCGAATTCCGCAAGTGGGCGGCCAGCCATTGCGACGTCGCCCGCGTTCTGGGCGCGCGGATGGGCTTCTCAGCCGAGATCCAGACGGCGCTGCGGCACCTTTACGAGCGCTGGGACGGCAAGGGAATGCCCGGCGACCTCCGCGGCACTGACATCCCGCTGGCCGTGCGGCTGATGCAAGTCGCGCAGGACGCCGACATCATCTGCCAGCACGGCGGGACCGAACTTGCCAGCCGGGTGCTGCGTGAAAGGGCCGGGTCTGGCCTGGATCCCGAAGCGGTTGCCGTCGGCCTGGACCTCGGCGACAGGTTCTACGCCGGACTCGACGCGCCCTCGGTCTGGGATCAGGCGCTGGACATCGAACCTGGCGCGCGGCATGTCGTGAGCGAGGCCAGGCTGGACGCGTGCTTGTCAGCAATGGCGGACTTCGCCGATCTGAAAAGCATGTGGACGATCGGCCATTCCAGGGGTGTCGCCAAGCTCGCCGCGCGCTCTGCGGCGGTGGCCGGCTTGCCCGCCAGGGACGTCGTGTTGCTGCGCCGTGCCGCCCTCGTTCATGACATCGGCAGGGTTGCGGTGCCCGTCCACGTATGGGCCAGCCCTGACCGTCTCACACGAGGTCAGCGGGAGCAGGTCAGGCTGCACGCCTACCACTCCGAACGGGTGCTTGACGTCTCAGCGAGCCTGCGGCCGCTGGCCAGGCTGGCCGGCTCGCACGGCGAGCGCTACGACGGCTCGGGCTATCACCGCGGCAGCAAAGCCGGCGATCTGCCGCTCGCCGCATGGCTGCTTGCCGCTGCCGATTGCTACCACGCGATGCGGGAATCGCGCGGCCATCGCCCGCGCTTGCCTGCCGGCGCGGCCGCTGACGAGCTCCGCAGGGAGGCGGCGGATGGGCGGCTCGCCCCTGACGCGGTGAACGCCGTCCTGGTTGCAGCCGGGCAACCGCGTGAGCCGGTTCCTCGCCCGGCTGGCCTGTCCGAGCGCGAATGCGCCGTCCTCGCCCTCGTGGCCCGGGGCCTTGCAACCAAGCAGATCGCTCGTCAGCTCGGCATCTCGCCGAAGACCTGCGACCATCACATCCAGAGCGTTTACAGCAAGGCCGGCGTATCGACCAGGGCCGGAGCCACGCTGTTCGCGCTGGAACACGGCCTGGTCTCACCCGACTTCAGCGCCTCCACCGGTTAGCGCGGCTGGCTCAATTCGCGATTGGATCGCTTCCGGTCGGGTCCGCGCGGTACTCGCTTGCCGATCTTCATCATCCAGGTGCGGCAGCGACGCGTTTTCCGGCGTGCTTGTGCGGCCAGATGGCCGTCCGCCTGCTCCGCAGACGGTCGCGTGCCTCCGGATTGCCATGCGAGCAAACCTGTCCCCCCGGGGCCGGGTCCTATCGCAACGATGTTGCCGATCACCGCGAAGGTTGGCCATAGGGAGTTCTCCCGATTGCACCCGCGGGCCAGGCTGACTTGGCGGCCGCGCATCGTCCGCCTGAGCATCTCGTGCCTCGTTTGCGGGGTTTCGATGAACAAACGACTACCAGCGGGATGCAGAATTGGGTCATGGGATTCGACTTGCCTGGCCTGCTCGCCGAGCGCAGTGGGCAGGGCTATGAGCTACACGCCCGCTACCTCAACCCGCAGCGCCCCCGGATGTTGCACGCAATCGGGTTCGACAAGGTGTATGAGCGGGCCGAGGGCGGCTACCTGTACGACTCCAGTGGCCTGCGCTACGCGGACTTCCTGTCCGGGTTCGGCGTCTTCGGAGTGGGTCACAACCACCCGGTCGTCAGGAAGGCCCTGCACGACGTTCTCGATGCCGAGCTCGCCAGCATGGTCCAGTTCGACTGCTCGCTGCTATCCGGGCTGCTCGCCGAGCGCTTGCTCGAGAAGGCGCCGGGGCTTGACCGGGTCTACTTCTGCAACAGCGGAACCGAGGCAGTCGAGGCATCGCTCAAGTTCGCCAGGTACGCGACAGGCCGGCCGCGGATTCTGTACTGCGACCACGCCTTCCACGGACTGACCACCGGGTCGCTCTCGGTCAACGGCGCGGACGAGTTCAGGCGCGGATTTGAGCCGCTGCTAACCGACACAGCCATACCTTTCGGCGACCTGGACGCCTTGGAAGCGGAGCTCCGAAAGGGCGACATCGCCGCCCTCATCGTCGAGCCGATCCAGGGAAAGGGCGTCGCCGTTGCCCCGCCCGGATACCTGGCCGGTGCCAGCAAGCTGCTACGGGACAAGGGTGCGCTGCTGATTTGCGACGAAGTGCAGACCGGCATGGGCAGGACCGGCAAGTTCTTCGCCTACCAGCACGACGGCGTGGACCCAGACATTGTTACCGTCGCTAAGACACTCTCCGGCGGATTCGTCCCGGTCGGCGCGACCATGGCCAAGGGCTGGATCTTCGACAAGGTCTATTCCTCGATGGACCGGGTCCTCGTGCACGACTCCACGTTCGGATCGAACGCCGCGGCGATGGCAGCTGGGCTTGCGACTCTCGCAGTGATCGAAGACGAGCAGCTGGTGACCAATGCCGAGCGCGTCGGCGCTGCGATGATGCAGGCGCTCACCGAGATCGCCGGCCGGTACGACATGCTCGTTGACGTTCGCGGCCGCGGCCTGATGGTCGCGATGGAGTTCGGCAAGCCGAGTTCGCTCAAGCTGCGAACCAGCTGGAACATGCTGCAGATGGCTCGGCACGGGCTGTTCTCCCAGATGGTCGTCGTGGCACTGTTCCAGCGGCACCGGATCCTGACTCAGGTGTCCGGCGACCACATGGAGGTCATCAAGCTGCTGCCGGTACTCGGCATCGGCAGCGAAGAGGTGAGCATGTTCAGCGAGGCGCTCGATGACGTCATGCGGGATGCGCACCGCGGCAGCGGCCTCATGTGGGACTTCGGGCGCTCGCTCGTCAAGCAGGCCGTGACACGATAACCGAGCCGCTGGCCTAACGCGGTAGAGGCTATTTCTCGCGTTGGTGGTAACCGGCCGTCATGCCGCCGTCGACAGCCAGCACCGTGCCGGTGATGAACTCGGCTTCTGAGCTCGCGTAGAAGACCGCTGCGGCTGCGACGTCGCTGGCCCTGCCGACTCTTCCGATCGGCGGGATCGGCCAGTCGCCGCTCTCCGGCCGGTCGTGCTCCCCCGGTGGCGCCATGTGCCGCATGCCCGGCCACGTGTCACCGGGGCATAGCACGTTCGACCGGACGCCGTCGCGACCACCGTCCAGCGCGAGCATCTTGCCAAGCATGATGACCGCCGCCTTGGAGACCGAGTACAGGCCGATTGACTGCTCCCCCCAGATGCCAGCGTCGGAGGCGATATGCACCATGCTCCCGCGCCTGGCAGCCAGGTGCGGGTAGGCGGCGCGCGCATAGAGGAGATAGCCGCGCACGTTCACGTCCATCAGCCGGTCATAGTCCTCGACCGGCGTAGCGAGCAGGCCAGACAGGACTCCGACCGCTGCGTTGTTTACCAGGACATCGAGGCCGCCCAGTACGTCCACGGCGATCGCCGTCGATTCGACCACGGCCGCTGGGTCGCCGGCATCGGCGGGCACGAACGACGCCGCGCCTGCCAGGCGTAGCGAAGCCTCTGCCCGCCGGCCAATATCACGATCCCGGCCGGTGATCACCACGCTGGCGCCCTCGGCCAGGAACCGCTCGGCTATCGCGAGGCCGATGCCCGACGTACCGCCGGTGATGAGCGCGCACTTACCGGCCAGCAAGCCGTCGCTTGCCTCAGTCATTCTCGCAGCGCTCCTCTCAGCTGACCGGCCCGGATAGTTCCGGCCCGACGGACGCTATCAGCGCTGCCCCGGTCCATGGTCGGGTGGCTCAGGTGCGTGCTGGTTTGGGGAGCACGCAACGAGCCAGCGGCCCTGCTCCGGGTAGGTTCACATAACCCGGACCAAGGTCCGCTGGCCCGTGCTCAGGCAACCTGATTGTCATCCGCTCGGCGTGATCGGGCGAGGTCGGCGCGTCGTAGCACCATCGCCGCAGAGGCCGCGCGGCCTAGCCGGTGGAGCGGACGAATCTAGTAGCCGTAGCCGTTACCGCTACCGCCGGTTTTGGTCGGCGACGGGTTAGAAGCCGGCATAGCGCTGCCGCTGGCCGTCACCTCGTGCCAGAGGCCGCCGTTGATGTTGAGCCCGTTGCCTGCCGCCTCATGCGGCTTCGTGTCACCCTTGTAGGTGTACAGCGGGTGGCCATTGAACGTTGCCTGTTTCGAGCCGTCCGACCGTGTGATCGTGCCGAACGTCCCCTTGATGCCTGATCCGGTAACCGGGCCCTTCATGGGCGGCCAAAAAGCCGCACAGGACCCGTTGCACTTCGAGGTCGTGCTGGTGTCAGGCGCGAACCAGTAGAGCACGAAGCCCTGCGAGTTCGTCAGGACAGTGGTCCCGCTGACGCTCGCGGTCTTGACGACGCTCCCAGAGCCACCAGCGTTGCCGGATGTATTGCCACCTGAGCCGGTCGTCGACCCTGAATTACCTGAGCTGCCGCATCCGGCAGCAATCAGCGCCGCGGCGACCAGCGAAGCTGGCACCAGCCATCTCTTGTTCATCCTGTCCTCCGTTCACTTCAGGTTGCGCCGATACCCTGACTCACGTAGCCCGAGCCGGGATCGTTCATGGCTTGCGATGACTTGGCCACTCGTCTTGCGGCGTGCGTGCTGAACCCCGGTGCCGGACGGTCCGTACTTGTCACCAAAGACGGGACAGGAGAGGCTGCCTGATGTCACCGGCCAGATCAGCTCCCGCGCCAACCGCGCTGAGCACCGCGGTCGCGCTGGCTTGCTGCCTCATCCTCGCCATCGCCGGATGCGCCAGCGGCCACGCTGCGTCTGAGGCGGCGGGCCGCACCCACGACGCCCAGCATGCGCACCGAGAGGGCGGCCGAAGCCTAGGAGCCCTCGCAAAGGCCTACGTGGAAATCGCCGTGCCCGCCAATCACCGATTGGATGTCGAAGTCGATAAATATGAGGACGAAAGACATCATGATCTGGCAGCCGCCGAGTCCGCTCTGCGTGCGCAGGCCGCGACCGAGCGCCAGTTCGACCGGAACCTGGCCAAGATCGGGTTCCCGCCGGCAATCGCAGCGACCGCCCGCGCGCTGATCGGGGTGAACGAGATTCGCGCCAGGATGGCGGATCGAGAAGCTAGGGCCCGGTCGATTTCTGACTTGCTTTCGTTCGACAGCCAGCACAAGCTGGCCGACGCGCAGGTTGAAGCGCAGGTCAAGGTGATTCGCGCCCAACTAGGCCTGCCTCCGCCCGAGTCCAGCTAACCCCGCGACAGCCGTCCCCTGCTCCGTTAAGCACAATGGGGAGCAGTCCCCCGGCCAGCAGAGAGGATTGCTATGGAACTCGGCCTGCATCTGGCGGATTTCACCTGGCCAGCAGGACCGCAAGGTCTGGGTAAGGACCTGGCCACCGTGGCTAAGGCGGCCGAGGATTGCGGGTTCGCCAAGCTCAGCGTGATGGACCATGTCTGGCAGATCGGCGTCGTCGGGCCGCCGGAGCACGAGATGCTTGAGGCCTACACTGCGCTCGGCTACCTGGCCGCATGCACCTCGAGGATCGACTTGCTTGCCTGGGTCACCGCGGTTGTCTACCGCGAACCCGGCCTGCTGGCTAAGTGCGTGACCTCGCTCGACGTGATGTCGGGTGGGCGCGCATGGCTCGGCATCGGCGCAGCCTGGAATGCGGAGGAAAGCCGCGGTCTCGGCCTGCCGTTCCCGCCCACCGCCGAGCGGTTCGAGCGGCTGGAGGAAGCCCTGCAGATCTGTCTGCAGATGTGGAGCGACAACGACGGGCCATACGTCGGCAAGCATTACCGCCTCGAGCGCACGCTCAACTCGCCGCAGCCACTATCCAGGCCGCATCCCCCGATCTTGATCGGCGGCGGCGGCGAGCGGAAAACGCTGCGATTGGTGGCGCAGTATGCCCAGGCCTGCAACCTGTTCGCCGGTCCCGATCTCGAGCACAAGCTGAACGTGCTGCGGGAGCACTGCGAGGTCGTGGGCCGTGATTACGACGAGATCATCAAGACCGTGATGATGCCGCTCGATCCCGGCGAAAACGGCGAGCACGTCGACGAGATACTCGAGCGGCTGCGAACGGCCGCCGGACTCGGCGTCAGCCACGTGCACAGCCGGGTCCCGAACGTCACCGCCATCAGGCCGCTCGAGCTGATCGGAGAGCGCATCATCCCGGAAGCAGCACGCCTCTAACCGACAGCAGCTACCAGATACCAGGGACGAGCCGCCAGCGTACCCGGCGGGCGTAATCGGCGTATTCGGGTGACTGCGCCAGCAAGCGCTCCTCCGCGCAGACCCTGCCGATATTGCAGCAGGTTGCGAAGGCGACGACCGCGGCGTTCCTGATCGAGACGCTCTGCATGAGGTAGCCGCACTGGACCAGAAAGTACGCGGCGTAGAGGGGATGCCGCACGACCGCATAAGGGCCGCGCGTCACCAGGCCCCGGTCTGCTGCCACGAAGCCGAACGACCTGCCGAGGAAAAGCAGCGCGGTCACGGCGATCGCCAGGCCGGCGAGCTGGCATACCAGCCCGGCAGCTACGCCCCAAGGCGGATGAGCGCCCGATGGCCGCAGCAGCAATCCGCCGAAGGTCCCGCCCGCCGCGAGCAGCCAAGGCCCGCTCGAACCAGCCACGATCCGAGGCGGGCGCCTGATCAAGAACGCGGTGACGAACCATGCCTGCTCAATCAAGAACGCGGCACCGATCAGCCGGTGGGTCTGCAGATAAAACGCCAAGCTCGCGCGCGCGAAGAAAGCCGCGCTGGCGGCACCTGCCAGGTTGACGACTGTCCGGCCAAGGACCCCGAGCCGCGGAATCCGGCCAGCACTGCCTGGCGCGAGCCAGCGCAGCGGGCTCGCGCGGTGCGACCTCAGCGTGCTGATCTGCATCAGAAGTGTCCGTCCGGGCGCGTGCGCCCTGCCTCTATAACGAGGTGCGGTGACGGTTGGGTTCATGGACACTGGCGAGATGTCCGTCAGCGGGGAACTTGAGGCCGCGGAGCGGGCGTGGCGCGCGCAGCTGCCTCGCCTCACTCAGGAGTTCGCCGCGCGCTGGTCACTAACCCTCGGGGATCCGTTCACCATGGGCGGCAGCGCGTCATGGGTGGCACCAGCCAGAACAAGCACCGGCAAGCGCGTTGTGCTCAAGCTTGGCTGGACGCACGAGGAAGCGCTGCACGAGGCCGACGGCCTTCGCCTGTGGCGCGGCGACGGAACCATCAAGCTGCTCGCTTCCCACGTCGCGGGCCCGACCACCGCGCTGCTACTCGAACTCTGCGAGCCGGGCATCCAGCTCTCCCAGGCACTGCCCGAGCCCGAGCGCGACCTGGTTGTCGCCGGCCTGCTGCGAAGACTGTGGATCCAGCCACCGTCGGGTCACCCGTTCCGCCCGCTGGCACTGATGTGCGAGCAGTGGGCGACCAGGTTCGAACTCGACAATTCCGAAGCGGTGGCGCAAGGCAAGGAGCAGATCGACCCTGGCATAGCCCGCGATGGCATCGAGCTCTTCAGGCAGCTGCCGCTGACAGCCGACCGCTCGGTCCTGCTTCTTACCGACCTGCATCACGACAACGTGCTCGCCGCTCACCGCGAGCCGTGGCTGGTCATCGACCCCAAGCCGTACGTCGGTGACCCGGCCTACGACACGCTGCAGCACATGCTCAACTTCCCCGGCAGGCTGAGCAGCGATCCGAGTGGCCTGGCTGCCAGGATGGCCGCGCTGCTCGACCTTGATCCGCAACGCGTTCGTCTCTGGCTCTTTGCCCGCTGCGTCCAGGAATCCGTCGATGAGCCTGAGCTGCGCGAGGTCGCTGCCAAGCTCGCGCCCTAACCCGGCACTTCTGGCCGCGGTGCCACCCGAGAGCCAGCCTTCACGCCAGCGTTCGAGACCGTTCACCCGCTCGGAACCGGGCGTGCAGCCTCAGCCGTCACGATCGGCACGGCTCCTATTCGCGGCAATCTGGAGGAGGCAGCAGATGGACGCCAACAATGGCGGGCAGACCGAAAGCACTGGCCGGCCCGAAAGCGATAGGCAGGACTATTCGCGGCGACAGGTCCTCTCGACCGCAGGGCTCGCGGCAGTAGCGGTGCCGCTGGTGGCGTCCGCCAAGTCCGGGTCCACCACCCGGCGGGCAGCACCTCTGGTCCGGCGCCCCGGCCAGAGCGGTGCACCACAGCCTGAGCAGGTGCACGTTCAGTACGGCGCGAACGCTGCCTCGGAAGCCGCCGTGTCCTGGGCTGCTCCCGCGCAGGTCGCCAGGCCGCGGCTGCGCCTCGGCAGGCCGGCGCACGGTCACGGCCTCGAGGTGCAGGCGAAGGAGCGCACGTACACCGAGGCCCTGACCGGTGAGACGGTATGGACCTACCACGCGAGCCTGGACGGCCTGCGGCCGAACACCCAGTATGTCTTCGAGGTGCTGCATGACGGCGCAACGCCGGTGCCTGGCATGTTCCGCACCGGTCCGAGCGGACGCTCAGGCGGCTTCCGCTTCACCAGCTTCGGCGACCAGGCCGTTCCAGCTCCGGTCGGCATGGGTCTCGGTCCCAACACGCCGAACGCCGGCTTCATTGTGCCGGCGGTTGAGTCGCTGGATCCGCTGTTTCACCTGTTCAACGGCGACCTCTGCTACGCGAATGTCAGCGATCAGCCGGTCGCGACGTGGACGTCGTTCTTCACCAATAACCAGCGCTCGGCTGCCAACCGGCCGTGGATGCCGTCCGCAGGTAACCACGAGAATGAGGTCGGCAACGGCCCGCAGGGCTATCTGTCGTATCAGACCAGGTTCGAGCTGCCAGATAACGGCTCCGCCGAATTCCGCAACAACTGGTACGCCTTCACCGTCGGCTCGATCCGGGTGATCTCGCTGAACAACGACGACGTCTGCCTGCAGGACGGCGCGTTCAGTGCGTTCAGGCGCGACAATGTCCCTGGCTACACGGCAAACGGCGACAACCCTTACATCAACGGCTACAGCTCAGGGGCGCAGCGGGCCTGGCTGGAGCGCGAGCTGGCTAGGGCGCAGCGCTCGGCCGACATTGACTGGATCGTGGTGTGCATGCACCAGGTCGCCATGTCCTCCGCTCACTTCAACGGCGCAGACCTCGGGATCAGGCAGAACTGGCTGCCATTGTTCGACAAGTACGGCGTCGACCTCGTCGTGGCCGGGCACGAGCATCACTTCGAGCGGTCCTTCCCGGTCCGAGGCGTCCTATCGGGCAGCAGCCTGCTGACCCCGGCCCCGCAGAGCAGCGACACCGCACTGATGGACACCTCGCTGGGCACCGTGCACATGATCATCGGCGGCGGCGGGCACTCCACGCCGACCCCAGTCGCCGACTTCGACATGCCGCACGACGGCGTCCTGATCACCAGCGTGGGCCCCGGCAGCCCGCAGGCACCGCACCCGTCGATCACCACGACCGAGCCGGCACCGTGGTCGGCTTACCGCGACCTGCAGACGCCATACGGGTTCGCGTCGTTCGACTTCGTCCCGCACGAGCCAGGCGGAACGACGTCGATCACGGTCACCCACTACGGCGCGGCGCTCGGGTCGCCGGTCTACTCCCCGCTCGACACCTTCGTGATGCGCAAGCAGCTCGGCGATGATCGGCGCGGCCACCAACTGGCAGGCGCTGCCGTCACAACCACAAAGCGTCACTGACTGGCCTGCTTCGCGCACTGCTGAGGATCAGCGTGATGCGACCACGCGACCAGCGCCAGATCTGATTCCGGCGGATGCCACCCTCAATGAGGACGGCATCGCCGGCGTCAGCTGCGATGCTTGCGGTCCTTCCTGCGCTCTGGTTGCTGCTGAGCGTGATGAGCCGGATGGCGCGGCCATGCTGCCAGCGGACAACCCGCTCTTTGTGGTCGCCGAGCTGATTTCGCCATTTCAGGAATGTCAGCCTTCCCATGTGGTCAAAGCTCGGGTCGAGACATTCGTCCTCTTGCCTATTGCACGGCTTGATCGCCCTGGCAGGCAGCTTCGCCGCCGTGCGCGCATTGACGACGAAAAGCGCGTTGATCCCGGCCGCCGGCGCCACAGCGACCGCCAGGTGCTTATCGTCAGGCGCCCAGGCTAGTTGGGCGGTAACGACCGCGTTATTCGAGGTCGGGGCGTTACGGGCGAGCAGAATACGGTGGGTCGTGCCGACTTTCCGGTCGCGGACCACTATCCAGATCGTTCGTCCGCATCGACGGTCGGAGGTATAGGCCAGCATCCGTCCGTCCGGGCTGAACGCCAGGCTCGTGGTGCGGACGCCAGCCCGCTGCGGCCGGCCGCCGCCGCTCACGCGCATCCGCCAGAGAGCTGGCTCGGTAAACCCGCTGCCCTGGCAGCGACCAGGCGCCAGGTCCGATTCGCGGAAGAAGTACACCCACCGGCCGTCCGGGCTGGCGGCCGCAGCGACCGGGAACCGCCGGTCCCGGCTCAGCCTCCGGATGACATGGCCGTCTGCGGACGAGAACACCGCCAGCCCGCGACTCACGCGCCCGCCTGCTCCATGTTCCGATGCGACGAATGCATGCGGATCGCCGCGCCCTGCTCCCAGCCGCCAGAAATGAACCCCGCGGGCAGCGGCACGAACCTCGTGCTGCGCCGACCGCGAACCGCGGGCCGGCTGACCGGGCGCGGCACAACTGGCCGACGCCGCGGACAGCGCAAGGCCGATCATCATCCGCCGAATAAGGGAGCGGCCGTGGCGCGAGGCCAAATCATTTCGCCGGCAGCAGTTGATGATGCTCATCGCAGCTCCGAGTTCCGGCAAAGCTATTTCACACTAAGACGCGGCAGATTCCAGAATCGTTGCGGACTCGACACTCGCACTGCCGCAGCGACAATGGCAATCCTGGGGTTAGGAAAGTGACATCTGCTCCATGGATAGGTAGGTCCGCGCCGCCCAGGACACTGGGTCGCTGGCGAAGTCGCGCTGGAGCGCACGGTTATTGAGCGCGTTGTCCAGCGCCGCCATGATCATCGACTGATCCAGGACCAGGTACCGGTGGCCGACTGCTCCGCTGACCGGATCGACTGAATCGAAGAATCCGTCCGCGCCGTAGACGCCAGGGTAGAGCTTGCGTAGGGCCGTAATGTTCGCGTACGCCTGCTGGGGCGCCACGTCGAGTGCGAGGAACGAGGCGTGCGGGGTGACCACGTCTTCTGTTGCGCAGCCATGGCACTGGGAAAGGCCCTCATTGGGGTGGTCGGCGTTAGCGCCGCCGCCGTAATACGGGAAGGCCAGGCCCTCGACGCCGTACCCGCCGTAGTTGCCGGTGTCATCAGGAGTGCTCGCCGGTGACATACCCCAGACCGGGTAGTGCAGCTGCTGGGTGGCGTATCTGATCTGGACATCGGCCGTTCTGACGTCCGCGAGGCCGAAGCTTCTCGTCCCCCAGCTGGTTTCCGGCACCACCTCATTCGGCATCAGGCCTTCGAACATCCCGCCGGCGTAGGTGGGAATGAAGTGCAGGCTGGTAGCCGGATAGGTGTAGTGACCTTCCCAGACACTGAACTGCTTGCCGGACTCCGGGTCCGTGTAGGACTGCCAGGAACCCTCCATCGGCCATTGCCCCTGCCAAGAGAAGTCGGGGTCGCTGCTCTGGCAATCCGGGAACGGCGCTGGCGGCGGCAGCATTCGCCAGCTCCGCCACCAGACGCTGCCCGGCATCTGACGCAGGCCCATGCCGATGTAAGCCGAGATCCGCGGGTCGCTGTAGAACGCTCCGTTGTGGTAGTAGTGCGTCCAGTTATCGCCCTGGTCAGGTGGTGACCCAACGTAATAGCCGCCGAACATCTGCCCGGTCGGCTGGTTGCCAGGTATCGCTGGGTTGGTGTTGCAATGAGTCTCGGCTCTCCCGTCGTAGAAGATGCCGAAGTTCATCGGGCTGATCAGGCGGTCGGCGAGTGTGCGCAGTTGCGGCAGTGCCTCGCGGACAACAATGAGCCCCGAGGCGTACCAGCCATTGTCGACGTTGGAGATGAAGTAGCAGTTGTCGAAGGTCGGCGCGGTCTCGGCCGCGCAATCGATGTCCCCTGGATTTCTGATCACATCTCCAGTGCGCGTGTCATACCACTGATAGAGGAACCCGTCGAACCGCTTGAGCCTGGCAACCTCGGTCAGGGTCGCGCGGACTCTGTCGGCCGCCTGACCCGTGGTGATCAGGCCCAGATCCCTGGCGGCGACCACCGCCCACAAGTAGACGCCGATGTTGGAAGCCGAGGTATATGTGCCAAAGGAGGTCGGCGAGCTTGAGCCGCCGGCGTAGGTGACGTTGTCCATCGGCAGGTTCGTCGAAGGATCGATGTCGACCTTGTAAAACTTCCAGCTATCCCTGGCAATCGCGCGCAGGTCGGCCCGCTGGCCCTGGCTGAGACCGGAGTAGTTGGCAACTGGCCCGCCCGACGGCGCGGCGGATCTGCCCTGGCCTGCCATTGCCGGACCGGTCTGGAAGAGGACAGCGAGTGCGGCTGCCAAGAGCATGATCGCTGACCTGCTGAGCGCGGAGGTGCGGGACAGGCATATCATTTCGATCTCCCTCATCGCTGACGTGGCGACAGCCGGATCCGGGCGACGCCCGGCATCGGCAGCTCAAGCTCGAACCGCGCCGTGCCACAATCCGGTTTGACGTCGGAAAGCCGCTCGGTGTGCAGTCGGTCCGCGGCCCGCAGTCTCTTCCAGAGCGCCTCGTCGGGCCATGCGACGCCGGCGGGGCAGCAGGCAACAATGTTCGAATGGTGCTCGTCCACCCTCGCCAGGCTGGCTCGGTAGGACATACCGCCGAGACCAGCAATGCTGACCGCCAGCCGCCTGTCCAGCCGCGGATCGCCAGCCATCAGCGCGGCGTTCATCGTGCCGTTCCAGATCAGAACATCTACGCTGCCGTCGTCTTGGATAGCCGCCCAGGCCTGGACGAGGCTGCCCGCTCCATCACCGCTCATGGTTGTCGCGAGCAGCTGATCGCCGAGGCTTTCCGCCAGATAGAGCGCCCAGTACCCGGGCTTGCGCAAGTTCCCGACGCTCAGCAAGCCGAATCCGTTATGGAACAACCGCTGTGGTCGGCCGAGTTCGGCGAAGTGATCGCTGATCACCCAGTAGGCGAGCGCATCCAATCGTCCCTGCGCACTACGCAACCCACTCAGAATGAACGGAGCTCCGATCACGCCGTCCTGGACCTCGCCGAAATGGGTCGCTCCCACCCCCCATTCGGTCCACCAGATCGGTATTCCGTCGAAACCGTGCCGTCGCAGCGCCGGCCGCGGATCCAACGGCACATTGCCGTAGGTGTGGGTCGACACGAAGTCGAGCGGCGCACCGGTCTCGGCAGCATGGGCCGCGAGCGTCTCGATCCAGTTGGCGGCCGCGGTCGCTGGCCCGCCGACCCGCAACCTGGGATGCACCGATTTGATCGCCCGAGCTGATTCGTCATAGAGCCGCAGGTACTCCAGGCGCGTCCCTGACCAGAAGACCTCCAGGTCGGGCTCGTTCCATACCTCGAACGCCCACTGCGCCACCTCGTCGATGCCATACCTGCTCACGAGATGGGCGGCAAGCGCGGCGACCAGCCGTCTCCATTCATCCCAGTCCCGCGGCGGCGAAATGATGCCCCGGTAGCTGAATACCGTTTGTCCGGGGTCACGCGCGAGCGCTGCGGGCATGAAGGACAGTTCGACCACCGGCCGCAGGCCGATCCCGAGCAGCTGGTCATACAGCGCGTCGACCCTGGCGAAGTCGAACCGCAACGTTCCGCCAGGACCGACATCGACTACGCCGTTATCGTCGTGCAGAATGCCGTGCGCGCGCACCGTGCTGGCCCCGAGCTCCGCGCGTGCCAGTCCAAGCGCCTGCGCGAATTCGGATGCGACCTGTGCGGACCCAGCGTCTTTGTCTGGAAGCAACTGCGTCAGCCGCTCGGAGCCGATCATCCGCCAGACCCGGTCAAGCCGGCCGGCATCGGAGGCAGCATCGACTTCGACAGTCACCAGGTCTGAAGACAGGGCCGCCCCGGCGATGGCGGTTCGCGCGGTCACCGGGCCGACCCAGCCCATCGGCGCATACTCGGCGCCGGCGATCGCGCCGACCCGGTAGGTGTAATCGATGCCGTCTGAAAGCCCGGTATCGGCGAATGGCGAGGTAACCACTGCCGGTACATCGCTGCCACCGTGCCGGACGATCTCGAAAGGTCTCGTCGCCTCGGCCCGCTCGATTAAGTAGCCAGCCGCGCCAGGAACCGGATCCCACGTGAGCTCGATGTGGCCGAGTCGCGGTCGAGCGCATAGCCCGGCTGTCGTGTCGGGCGCCAGTGCCGGCCCGGCGCTGATATCAGCCGGGTAGCTCACTGCGGACCCCGGCTGATCATGGGGCGATTCGCGCAGCCGCAGCTTCGCCTGACGACAACCTCGGTTGGCAGCAGCACCGATTGCCGTCCACGGTCGCGGTCAGCGATCCGCTCAAACAGCAAGCGCACCGAGCGTTCGCCGAGTTCGCGCATGGGCTGACGCACCGTCGTCAGAGCGGGCCGGACGTGCCGTGCGGCCGAGATGTCATCGAATCCGGTGACAGCCACCTCACCGGGGACGCGAATCCTTGCTGCCCGCAGCGCGGTCAGCGCGCCAAGCGCCATCTCGTCGTTCCCGCAGACGATGGCCCGAGGCGTGCGTCCGGCTGCGATCAGCGCGCGGATGGCCGCAGCTCCGCCCGACTCAGTAAAGTCCCCTCTGGCCGCGGGGGCGTCAGGCACCGCCAGCCCAGCATGCCGCAGAGCGCTCCTGAATCCCGCGAATCGCTGGTCGGAGTCCGGCGACTGCGGTGGTCCCGCCACAAATGCCAACTCGCTGTAGCCGTGGACGCTGATGAGATGCGCGGTTACCGCGCGCGATCCGCCTCGATTATCAGCTTCTACGTAGTCCGTTCCCGTGCTGGCCAGCTGGTTCGCAAGCATGACGACAGGCACGATCTTGGACAACGCGATGACATCGTCATCAGGCAGGCTCCTCGCCAGGATCACCAGCCCGTCTACCTTGCCTGCCACTGAGAACGCGAGCTTCCTGCCTGACGCCGACTGAGTCGCGGCGATCAGCACGGCATCGCCTGCAGCGGTCGCCGCTCGCTCGGCGCCCCTGATCACCTGGTCGACGTAGAGCGCCGACTCGTCCTCTGCGTGGCCTGAGCCGCCCAGGTCAGGGAAGATCAGGCCAACGATGCCACTCCGCCTGGACGCCAATCCGCGCGCTGGCCCGTTGGGCACCCAGCCGAGCTCGGCCGCCGTCGCTCGCACTCGCTCACCTGTTGCTGCTGAGAAGCCCTTGCCTTCGGACATCACTCGGGACACCGTCGCGGTCGACACTCCGCTGCGCTTGGCGACCTCGTAAATCGTTGATCGGACAGCCAATGCGGACCTCACTACATTCGGCCTCAACGGTGCTCCGCTCAAGGAATTGCTTCGGCCCTCGGATCGCTTTGCGTAAGCGATTGCTAAACGTAAGCGGTTGCGTTGATTAACCGCTTACGTAACCAGCGAGCGCGGACGCTGTCAAGGCCATCGGCAGTTTATCCCGGGTTCCGCGGGCTCCAGGATCAGCGACCGAGCGGCAGCGCAGACTCGACCCGGATACTGACGGTCGCGTAACGGTAGCCAAGCAGCTCGTTGAGCGCCCGCATCGCTTCGTTGCCTCGCTGCGTCCAAGTCTGGATCTCAGCTATGTCATGATCGGCCGCCCAGGCGAGCGTCGTTCTCTTGAGCGCCTTCGCAACTCCGCGCCCGCGCCACTCGCGACGGACCGCCGTATACCCGTTCTCAGCTTTGGCGGAATCCTCGGCGTCGAGCTTCAGTGATGCGACACCGACCACGTCACCGTCAGCCAGTGCCACAAACGAAGCCTCCGGCGTGCCGATCCATTCTCGCTCCCATTGCTCGAGCGGCACCTGGAGGTTGTTTGTGAAACCCATGTCGGCGAAGGTCTCAGCGAGCCTGTCGTAGGCCTGCCGCCACAGCTCTGGCCGGTCGGCGATGCTAACGATCTCAATGCCGGCTGGCGCGACCGGTGGAGACTCCGTCCCGACCTGCCGGATCTGCTGGAGCTGACGATCGACTTCGGCGAAACCGGCCAGCCGCGCGAAGGCGAGTGATCCTTCGTCTTCGACGACTGAGGCGACCTTCCGGTAGGACTGACTCGCGGAATGCTCCGCCAGCGCCCGCAAGATGGCCGTGCCGACCCCGCGACGCCTTGCCTCCGGCAGCACTCGCGGGCAGACGAACCCGCCGGACAGATCGGAGCGGTCAGCTACGCCTGAACCGACAAGAACGCCGCCTTCCTCTGCGACTAGCAGCAGCCTTCCTGGCTCCTCCATAGCGCGGATCTCCGGCACCGTTGCAGTTCGCTCCCCCGGCGCGACCGCTACGCGTACCCGGCGCCAGTTCTCCAGATCAGCATCCGAGCTGGCGACCCTAAGTGAAATCACGGCCTACACGCTAGGAGGGCCTGTCCAAGGCCGCCATCGAATATCCGCCGGCTCGATCCTCTGATTCTGGCCAGGCAGGACTGTCGGTCGCCTGAGTTAGTGTGGCCACGTGCTTGAGTCGTTCCATCCCGCCGTGCGGACCTGGTTCGCCAGGCGATTTCCTGATGGGCCGACGGAGCCGCAGCTACGGGGCTGGGCTGAGATCGCGGCGGGCCGGCACACCCTGATCGCCGCCCCGACCGGTTCAGGTAAGACACTCGCTGCGTTCCTGGTGTGCATTGACCGGCTCTACCGGGCGCATGAGGCGGCCGGTCAGGTCGGTCACGGCGACGGCAGCGGCGATGGCGAGGAGGTTTCCGAGGATGATCCTGTTAAGGGCCCGGAAGTGGTGTATGTATCACCACTGAAGGCCCTCGCAGTTGATATCTCGCAGAACCTCGAGCGGCCGCTTGCCGAGATCGCCGGGGTCGCCGCCGAACTCGGGCTCGCCGCGCCGTCGATCAAGGTAGCCGTCCGAACCGGGGACACCGCAGCTGCGGAGCGTGCGGCGATGCTGAAGAAGCCGCCTGACTTTCTCATCACCACCCCCGAGTCGCTGTATCTGCTGCTCACTGCCGATCGGCCGCGCGCGATGCTCCGTGCTGCCACGACCGTGATTGTTGACGAGATCCACGCGGTCGCTGGCAACAAGCGCGGCTCGCACCTGGCGCTCACGCTCGAACGTCTGGCGCATGTCGCGGAGCAGCCTGTTCAGCGCATCGGGCTGTCGGCAACGCAACGGCCGATCGATATCGTCGCCAGGCTTCTTGTCGGGGCCGGTCCAGACCGGTCGGAGCCGGACGGGTCACCGCGCTGCTCGATCGTCGATTCTGGCCACCGCCGCGAGCTTGACCTAGGCCTCGAGCTGCCGTCGGACGAGCTCGGGGCCGTCGCGACAACCGAGCAGATGGCCGAAATCACCGACCTCATCGCCGGCCATGTGCATGAGCACCGGACGACGATCGTGTTCGTCAATACGCGGTACCTGGCGGAGCGGATCGCCCACGAGCTTGGCGAGCGGCTTGGCGACGGCCTGGTCGCCGCGCACCACGGGAGCCTGTCCAAGGAGCGCAGGCAGCGGGTTGAGGCTCGACTGCGCGGCGGTGACCTGCGAGCGCTGGTGGCGACCGCCTCGCTCGAGCTGGGCATCGACATCGGGCCTGTTGAGCTCGTCTGCCAGATCGGCTCGCCTCGCAGCTTCGCTACCTTCCTGCAACGGGTTGGCAGGTCCAACCACAGCACGAGCGGCATTCCGGCTGGTCGCCTCTACCCGACGTCCAGGGACGAGCTTGTCGAGTGCGCGGCGCTGCTGCGCGGCGCGCGGGCTGGCCGCCTCGACGCGCTGGTGATTCCGCAGTGCCCGCTCGACATCCTGGCGCAGCAGATCGTGGCCGAGTGCGCGGCAACGGAGTGGGCGGAAGACGAACTGCTCGCGCTGCTCCGCGGCGCGGCGCCGTTCGCTTCGGTGTCGGCAGAGGACTTCGACGAGGTCACCGGCATGCTGGCGGAGGGGATCAGGACCGGTCGCGGTCGGCGCGCCGCCTATCTGCACAGAGATCAGGTGAACGGGAAGCTGAGGGCCAGGCGCGGCGCCAGGATCGCTGCGCTGACATCCGGTGGCGCAATTCCCGAGCTGGGCGACTTCCGCGTCCTGGCCGAGCCGGACAATGCTCTCGTCGGCACCGTGAACGAGGACTGGGCCATAGAGAGCAGGGCGGGAGACATATTCCTGCTCGGCACGACCTCGTGGCGGATCAGGCGGGTCGAGCCAGGCATCGTCAGAGTCGAGGACGCACACGGAGCGCCGCCGTCAGTGCCGTTCTGGCTAGGCGAGGCGCCCGGCCGCACGGTTGAGCTATCCGAGGATGTCAGCTCGCTCCGTGCGGCGATCGGGTCCAGGCTGGCGGGCGGCGGTGATGGTGATGGTGATGGAGCTGGCGAAGGTGATGGCGACGCTGGAGTTGATCTGGCGGCGACCGTCAGCTGGCTGATGGCCGAGTGCGGGATCGGCCAAGCCGCCGCCGAAACCATCGTGGCTTATCTCGGATCCGCGCTTGCCCAGCTCGGGGTGCTGCCAACCAGAAGCAACATCGTGCTCGAGCGCTTCTTCGACGAGGCCGGCGGCATGCAGCTGGTCGGCCACACTCCCTTCGGAGCCCGGTTGAATCGCGCGCTTGGTCTCGCGCTTCGCAAGCGGTTCTGCGTGACATTTGACTTCGAGCTGCAGGCCGCGGCGAGCGACGACGCCATCTTGCTGTCGCTCGGTCCGCAACACAGCTTCCCGCTCGAGCGAGTGCCGAAGTTTCTCGCTTCCGGCACGGTCGAGGAGGTCGTCAGGCAGGCGGTGCTGACGTCGCCGCTTTTCGCGGCGCGGTGGCGTTGGAACCTCAACACATCGCTCGCCGTCCTGCGAATGAGGGGCGGAAAGAAGAACCCGCCCGCCATTCAGCGAATGGAAGCCGACGACCTGATGGCGGCCGTGTTCCCGACGCTCGCTGCATGCCAGGAGAACGTCGCGCCCGGCCCGCTCGAGATCCCCGACCAGGTCCTGGTACGCCAGACACTGACCGACTGCCTGCACGAGGCGATGGACATCGGCGGGCTCAAGGAACTGATCTCGCAGATCGAGGGCGGTCAGGTCAATGTGGTCGTGAGGGATACCACCGAGCCCTCTGTGCTCGCACACGAGATTCTGAATGGCCGCCCGTTTACCTTCCTTGACGACGCCCCGCTGGAGGAGCGCAGGAGCCGGGCGGTCCCGCTGCGCCGCGGGCTGCCGGTGCAGCCGCACGAGCTCGCGCGTCTCGATGCCGCGGCGATCGCACGGGTGGCCGAACAGGTCAAGCCGGATCCGCAAAGCCCCGATGAGCTGCATGACGTGCTCATGAACATGGTCGCGGTGCGACCGGTCACGGACTGGGATGACTGGTTCGCGGCGCTAGCTGACGACCGCAGGGTTGTCCGCGTCGGCACGTCTGGCGGCCAGCTGTGGGCAGCGGTAGAACGGCTCCCGCATATCGTGGCCTTGTACGGTGACGCCGTTATCGACCCCGCAGGCTCGGGACCTGGCGATGGCGAACCAGCGGACGAGGACGCTGCTGCGGCGATGCTGCTGCGCGGGCACCTGGAGTGCAGGGGGCCGTCGACCGTGGCGGCGCTCAGCGAGGCGACAGTGCTTCGCGAGACGCTGGTTGCACGCGGTCTGGCCACGCTGGAGCAGGAGGGCTTCGCGATCGCGGGCCGCTTTACCTCGCCGGACGCCGAAGAGGAGTACTGCGCGCGGCGCTTGCTCGCCAGGATTCACGGCTATACGAGGGACCGCCGGCGCCGCGAGGTCGAGCCCGTGACGGCGCGGGATTTCATGCGCTTCTTGCTGCGCTGGCAGCACGTTGCCACCGGCAGCAGGCGCGAGGGACGTTTCGGTTTGCTGTCGGTGATCGAGCAGCTCCAGGGCTTCGAGCTGGCGGCCGGAATCTGGGAGAACGCAGTCTTCGCCGCTCGGGTTGATGGCTATCGGCGGGACTGGCTCGACGAGCTCTGCCTGTCCGGCCAGGTGTCGTGGGGCAGGCTCTCGGTCAAGGACATGACGCTCGATGCGGCAGCGGCCCCCAGCAGGCCGTCGCGCGCGACGCCGATCACCCTCGCGCTCCGCGATGATCTGTCCTGGCTGCTCCGCGCCGCTCGCGGCGACCTCAGCCCGGCAGAGCCAGGCCCTGGTGGCACACTCGCCGTGCTGGAAGCGTTGCGCACCCAGGGCGCACTATTCAGGCACGACCTCGTCGCGGTGACCGGCCTGCCCGCGGAGGAGATCGATCGCGCGCTCTGGGATGCGGTCTCCAGAGGACTGGTCACGGCCGACGGCTTCAGGGCGGTCAGGTCGCTGCTGCGACGCGGTACGCGCGAATCGTTCCCACCGCGGCGCGGGCTGCGGCGCGGCGTGCGCGGCACCACCGGCGGGGCCTCTGGCCGGTGGTCACTGCTGCCGACCCCGCTGAGCGGCCCGGACCGCGACGAGCTCGCCGAAGCAGTCGCCGAGCAGCTCGCTGCCCGCTGGGGCGTGGTCTTCCGCGACCTGATCTTCAGGGAGAGCCTTGCGGTGCCATGGCGCGATGTGCTGTGGGCATTCCGACGCATGGAGGCGCGCGGAACTATTCGCGGCGGCCGGTTCGTGACTGGGTTCAGCGGCGAGCAATACGCCCATCCCGACGCTATCGACGTGCTCCGCGCTATTCGCAAGAAGCCGCGGTCCGGCGAGCAGGTCAGAATCTCAGCAGCCGATCCGCTCAACCTCACCGGCGTCATCCTGCCTGGTCCTCGCGTTCCGGCCATTTCCGCCAACATCGTCACCCTGACGGACGGCGCGGTGGAGGACACATCGGAGCCAAGCCATCCGACCGGGCAGGCCGCTCGCGCAACCGCTTGACCAGTCCAATCCGGAATGCTCGTCCGCGCGGTTGCGCCCGAGCGACCAAACGCGCTTGTACTGATCGGGTTTGCGCCCATTGCTTTGGTCATAACTACGGACTTAGCGTTAGCAAAGGCGCCGGGAAGTGCCGCCGAGTTTGGAGGGGCATGACGTCCTCAGGGCCCCTCAACGAGCTGCCGGACGTGGCTAAGGCCCGGATCGCAGCGATCAAAGCGAGCGGCACGTGGGACTCGGCGCTGAGCACCGGCGAGTTCGCCGCTATCACGTCCGTCGGGTTCAGGCCGGTCGGACAGGTGTTCGGCGCCGCGGTCTACCGGGTCGGCTCCCCTGGCGGCACCATCTGCCCGACATACGGCCGGGAATCGCCGGCACGCCGTGCGGCCGTGCCGCAGGCGGAGGTGCTCAGCGCCGGTCGAGAGGTCTTTGGCCCCTTGGTCAGAACCGCGTACGAGGTGCGAACGGCGGCGATAGCGCGGATGGCGGCCGAGAGCTCAGCGCTAGGCGGGCATGGCGTGGTCGGCGTGTCTGTCAGCGCTCACGAGCATGGCGGCAGGCTCGAATGCACCGCCACCGGAACGGCCATCCGGGCGCCCGGCCCGGCCCATGTGTCGGCTGGGCCGCGCTCGAGGATCCCTTTCGCCGCCGCGGTCACCGGGCAAGAGTTCGCCAAGCTGATCATGGCGGGATTCGTGCCCGTCAGCGTAGTCTTCGCCATCTCGATCGGGGTCAATCACGATGACTGGCTCCGCAGCAGGCTATTTCGCGGCCTGGCTCGCAAGCTGGCTGACAACGTCGAGGTCAGCGCGTACACCGATCTGGTCAACTGGACCAGGCAGGATGCCAGGAGTGAACTGCAGCTCCGCGTCGCCCGTGTGGGCGGCCGCGGCGTGGTGATAAAGCACATGAACCTGCGAGTCGGCGAGTACGAATGCCCAGGATTGACGGGCGATCGCGACCGCTGGGCAGAGGCCATCATCTCAGGCACGGCGATCGTGGAAATCGCTGCGCACCGACGACGGGACCGGCACGACAGGCAAGCGGAGCGGAGACGCGAGCGTCAAGCGGATCAGCGGGGCGACCGCCGCGAAAGCATGCCAGTAGTTTCGATGAACCCCGAACGCACATAACAGCATGTTCCGCCGTGCGCGACCGCTGCCTTATCGGCCGGGTCTCTTGTCGGAGACTGGCGCGCCGAGTGGCAAACGGGAATGGTGATTGCCGCCCTGAACTGGGCTGCGTTACCAGCCGTTAGAACCGGGCAAGTCAGTGGTGACGCCTACCAGGACGGAATCGCCCATGAGTACTCCGACCTCAGACCACGTGAGGCATGTCGGCGAGCGCGAGGCAAGGCAGACTGCGGAGGCAGCGCGCGAAGCTGATTGGCGGCTGCCGAGCTTCGGCAAACAACTGTTCCTCGGTGACTACCGGCTTGACCTGATTCACCCCCATCCGCGCCCGAGCGAGGATGCGATCTCGCGCGGCGAGAACTTCTGCGCCAAGATGCGAGAGTTCTGCGCCGAATCCGTCGAAAGCGCGCAGATCGAGCGGGACGCGCTGATCCCCGACGATGTGATCCGCGGGCTGGCTTCGATCGGCGCTTTCGGCATGAAGATCGCGCCCGAATACGGCGGGCTCGGCCTCACGAACCTTTACTACAATCGCGCGCTGATCATTGCCGGGTCGGCGTCTCCCGCCTTGGCAGCCCTCTTGTCGGCGCATCAGTCGATCGGCGTTCCCCAGCCGTTGGCGCAGTTCGGCACCGACGAACAGAAGCAGCAGTTCCTGCCGCGTTGCGCGCGCGGTGAGATCAGCGCCTTCTTGCTGACCGAGCCTGATGTGGGATCCGACCCAGCGAGGCTCAACACCACTGCGGAGCCGTCAGCTGACGGCTCCGAGTACGTGCTGAACGGCGTCAAGCTTTGGACGACCAATGGCGTCGTCGCCGGCCTGCTCGTCGTGATGGCCAGGGTGCCGCGTAGCGACGGACACCGCGGTGGCATAACCGCGTTCGTTGTCGAAGGCAACGCGCCCGGAATCACCGTCGAACGGCGCAACGCCTTCATGGGGCTGCGCGGCCTGGAAAACGGCGTGACAAGGTTCCACGACGTACTGGTTCCGGCAGCAAATCGGATCGGCGAGGAAGGTCAGGGTCTCAAGATCGCCCTGACAACGCTCAACACCGGACGGTTGTCCTTGCCCGCGAGTTGTGCCGCCGCCAGCAAGCTCTCACTGAAGATCGCCAGGGAATGGTCCCGCGAGCGGGTGCAGTGGGGGCGGCCAATCGGCGAGCACGAGGCGGTCGCCAAGAAGATCTCGTTCATCGCCGCGACCACCTACGGCCTGGAGGCGGTCGTCGAGCTATCCAGCCAGCTCGCTGATAACAAGCGGAACGACATCAGGATCGAAGCCGCGATCGCCAAGCTGTACTGCTCGGAGCTCGCCAGCATCGTGGTTGATGAGCTCGTCCAGATCAGGGGCGGCCGCGGATATGAGACCGCTGAATCCCTGGCGGCTCGCGGCGAGCGCGGCGTGCCAGCCGAGCAGATCGTGCGCGACATGCGGATCAACCGGATCTTCGAGGGCTCCTCGGAAATCATGCGGCTGTTCATCGCTCGCGAGGCCGTGGACGCGCATCTGTCGGCGGCAGGCAATGTCATCGACCGTGAACTCCCGGCCGGGCAGCGGGCCAGGGCCGCTGCGCAGGCAGGGCAGTTCTATGCCAAGTGGCTTCCGACGCTGGTCACAGGGCAAGGTCAGCGGCCCCGTTCGTACAGTGAGTTCGGTCCGCTCGCCGTGCACCTGCGGTACGCAGAGCGCGCGAGCAGGAAGCTCGCCAGGTCGACCTTCTACGCAATGGGCAGATGGCAGGGCCGGCTGGAGCGCAAGCAAGGCTTCCTCGGCCGGATCGTGGACATCGGTGCCGAGTTGTTCGCGATCAGCGCCGTCTGCGTCAGGGCTCAGATGGATGGCGAGGTGGGCGCGGGCACCAAACGCCGCGCGGTCGCGCGTGAGCTCGCTGACGTGTTCTGCGTCCAGGCCAGGCTCCGGGCCGAGGAGAAGTTCAGCCAGCTGTGGAGCAATACCGACGCGACCGATTCGGCACTGGCTAAGCATGTGCTCGCTGGCCGTTACACCTGGCTTGAGGAGGGAATCATCGACCCCTCGATTCCCGGTCCATGGATCGCGCCGGCCGAGCCAGGACCGTCAAAGAGCGAGAACGTGCACCGCCATATCGGCTAGGGACGCTCGGTGGGGTCAGCAGCGGGCCCACCTATCTCCCGCAGCCCGACCTCGTCAGCGTGCGCCAGCAGGTCGGCGGGGTCGGCGTACACGCGGTAGGCACCAGCGCGCTCGAGTTCCTCGCGGCCATAGCCGCCGGACAGCAGCCCTATGCCGAGTGCTCCGGCGCGCCGCGCCGCCAGCAGGTCCCAGACGCTGTCGCCCACGACCATCGCGTTGCCGGCGTCAACACCCAGCATCGCGGCGGCCGCGAGGAACAGGTCAGGGTCGGGCTTAGCGTGGCGGACCATGTTGCGCGTCACCATCGCGGTGTCAGCTGGCAGGCCAAGCATCGGCAGGGCGTGCCGCGCCATGCCTTCCCTGCCGCTGGTCGCGATCGCCCACGGCACGTTCTTTGCGGTGAGCGCGGCGAGCAGCTGCGCAGCTCCCGGGAGCGGCCGGACCGAATCGAGCTGCGCCATGTACTCGGCGACGTGATCCTCCTGCAGGCGTTCGATGTCCTGCTCGGACAGCGAGCGCCCGGTCTCGCGCAGCAGCGCCGAGACGAACAGCCCGCCGCTCATTCCGATCCGCCGATGGATCCGCCAGACGGACAGGTCAATGTCAAGCTTGGCGAGTGCGTTCCGCCATGCGATCACGTTCTGGTAGACGCTGTCGATCAGCGTCCCGTCCAAGTCGAACAGGAATGCTGGAACTGGCGGCTCAACGTATGTCACCCGGTCCGTCACGGCACGTACATCTCTAGCGTCACGGCCGGGTTCCCCTGCGGACCACCCTGCCGTGACGGGCGCCAGCGCTGGCTGTCTCGCCCTGCCCACGTCGGTCCGCGGCTGCGGCAACAAGCTGCCGGTCCAGTCGGCCGCGTCCGCCTGGCCGCGAGGCGGTGGCGATACTGCCAAGCTGCTTTGTGACCCAGCGATGCACGTCGTTCGCGGCGACGTGCCTTGCCATGGCGGCGATCGCCGAGCGGCGGGTGTTCTGCGACAGTTCCAGCGCGTGCTCGATTCGCAGCGACAGCCCCTCGACGTCGAAGGGGTTACACGGGATCGCTTCGCGCAACTCGGATCCGACCCCGGCGAACTCGCTCAGTATCATCGCGCCGCTGCTCCGCCGTGCCTGCTGCACGGTGACGTATTCCTTGGCAACGAGGTTCATGCCGTCGATCAGCGGTGTCACGAGCATGATGTCGGCGACAGCGTAGTAGGCAGCGAGCTGCTCGGGCGGCAACGAGCGATGCAGGTAGTGGACTGGAACATCGGAGCCTGGTTCTGTGAACTTGCCGTTGATCCGACCGATGTGCCCTTCCACCGTTGACCGCAGGCTCCGATATTCGGCTACGTTGTCCCTGCTCGGGACCGCGACCTGCAAGAAAGCGATCTTGGTACGCAGGTCCTGCCGTCGCTCAAGGAGCGCTTCGACAGCGAGCAGCCGTTCCACGATTCCCTTGGTGTAGTCGAGCCGGTCCACGCCCAGAAGCAGTACTCGCCCGGCGAACTGCTCCCTCAGCCCTTCCATCTCGCGTACCGTCACCGGATCGGCTGCCAGGCGGGTGAATCGCGCAGTGTCGATGGAGATCGGGGCGGTTGTCGTCGTCACCTGCCGGTGGTCTGGCAGGACGATCACCGAACCGCGGATCTCGACTCCGGTCTCCGCGAGCAGCCGCCCGCACGCGCGGACGAAGTTGTCCTGGTACCGCTCAGCGTGGAAGGAAACGACATCTGCGCCGAGCAGGCCGAGCAGGATGTCCTGCCGCCACGGCACCCTGGCAAATATCTCGGGAGCGGGCCAGGGCACGTGCAGGAAGAACCCGATCGCCTGGTCCCGCCGACGTTCCCTGATCAGGCGCGGCACGAGCGTCAGGTGATAGTCGTGCACCCACGCGATCGCTTCCTGTCGATCGCTCAGAGCACCCATAGCCACCCCGGCGAACATGGCGTTCACGTCCTGGTAGCTGCGCCACCAACTGCGCTCGAACCTGGGCTTCTCGATCGCGTCATGTAGCAACGGCCATAGGGTCGCGTTGGAAAAGCCGTGGTAGTACTGACGCACCTGGATCCCGGACAAGCTGATCGGCAGCAGCCTGGTCTCGAGTCCCGGCAGCGAGGCCGGCATGCCACGGTCACCGCCATCCCAGCCCACCCACGAACCGCTATGGGTCTGCATCACCGGCTGGAGTGCCGTCGCGAGACCTCCAGGGGAGAGCTCCCAGCCACTCTCCCCTTGGCGGATCGGCAACCGGTTGGCGATAGCAACGACGGGAGCCTTGCGTGCGCTCAGCCGTCCCGGCCGCCGCGGCTGGCCAGTTGCGGGATCATGCGGCGGCTGCATCAGGTCCCTTCTCCGGCGCGATGCCGGCACTCCGGTCGCCTGAAGCCTGGCGCTCGTACACGGCCGTTATCTCCTCTACGGAGCGGTTCTTCGTCTCAGGCAGGAACCTGTAAACGAATCCGATCGCGATCACCGAGATCACGGCGAAGCAGATCATGATCCAGCCTAGGCCTATACCCGTCTGCCAGGTCGGGAAGACCTCGATGAGCGCGAAGTTCGCGGCCCAGTCCACGCTGGCCGCGATTGCGGCAGCCTGGCCGCGGACGGCTGTCGGGAAGGATTCGCCCTGGATCAGCCAGCCGGTCCCGCCGACGCCGATCGCGAAGGAGGCGACGAACAGGTTCAGCGCGATCATCACTACGACGATACGAGCCGTGCCGGTCAGGACCAGGAGCCCTGGTGCCGAGATCAGCGCGGCCACGGCCATCCCGCCATATCCGCCCATCGACAGCTTGCGCCGGCCGATCTTGTCGATCCACTTGAACGCAAAGTAGGTCGCGATCACGTTGACCGCAGCGATGATCGCGGTGACCTCCACTCCGGCCATGGTTGAGGCGACCGTCGAGCTGCCCGTCTGGAACAGCGGACCCAGCAGCTTGGGCCCGTAGTACAGCGGCACGTTGATCCCGCTGATCTGCTGGAAGATGAAGAACACGCAAACCACGATCAGCGCCCGCTTAACCCCCGGGCTCCAGATCCGGCGACGCACCCGCTCGGTTTGCTGGTCTTCGGCGTGCAGTTCACGCGCGGTGAACTCGACGTCGGCCAGGGAAACCTCGGTCCCCAGCTTCGCGAGCGCGTGCCTGGTTTCCTCATACCGGCCGTGCCGAAGCAGCCAGCGCGGTGATTCGGGCATAGTTGTCCTGAATCCCACTGCGATCAGCGCGGGGAGTGCCCCGATCCCCAGTATCAGCCGCCAGTCCAGCGTTCCCGCGCTGTGCGGGAGCGCCCACAAAATGATGAGGGCGACGATGAATGCGCCAAGGATGCCGACGGTGATCATCCATTGCTGCAGCATGCTCAATGCACCGCGCCGTCCGCGGGGCGCGTACTCAGCGATGTAAGCGGTGGCGACGGCCGAGTCAGCGCCGATCGCCAGTCCGATCAGCGTCCTAGCAATAAGCAGCACCGCCGCGTTCGGGGTGACCGCGGACAGCAGGGCTCCGGCCGCGTAAATCGCAGCGTCCACGATGAGCAGCGACTTGCGGCCGAACTTGTCGGCGAGCTTGCCCGCCGCGAGCGCGCCGACGGCCGCGCCGGCTGAGGCGCCAGCCACCAGATAGCCCTGTGCGAACCCGTTGAGCTGGTAGGGGACGAACGGTAGCGCGGATCCGATGTTCGCGGTGTCATACCCGAACAAGAACCCGCCGATGGTCGCGAGGATCGTCAGCGACCAGTAGAAGGAGGTGGGAACTCTTTTGTCGAGTTCGGCGAGAACGTTGCGGCGCCCCGACCCGACTTCTTTGACTGTGGTCTCGGTAGCCATGGACATGTTCCCTCACCCCCAGAACGCAGAACAAACAATGCGCCGCGCACATGGGTCGCATTGGCGCAGGAAGGCCCAGCGGCGGAATGTGCAAGTCGGGCCGTTTTGGGAAGTGAGCAAGCGCTGGCGAGATCCGCCAGGGCAAGGAGACCGACGCGATGGCAATCGGTAACAAATTCAAGAACGCGTCAGCGATGTACGCCGGACGGATCAAGGCGAACTACGGGCGGGCGACGCATGACAGGTCACTGCAGGTTAGAGGCCGCTGGCAGCGAATCATGGCGGCAATCCGCCAGGTCGGGCAGCAGGTCAAGGATTCGGGCAAGAACATCCGAGCCGCACTGAAATAGACAGCGATAGCGCAGCAGGTGAACGACGCTAGCCGAGCCAGCTCGTAACGCGAGGCTTGGAGGCTGACCGCCAGGTCTTGTGAGCCTGCCTGCGCAACCGCCGCATCTCACCGTCGAGGCGTCCGTAGATCACTCCGTAGGTAAAGGAGTTCTCGCCGGTTCGATGCGCGGCCATACCCAGATCCCGCGCTTCGGCGCGGGCGATCACGGCGTCCTGATGCTCGCCGAGTACCGACTGGAGCTTCTTCATCTGTTTGGTGAAGCGGGCCGCCGGTGCGCCAAAGACCGACGTCACAGCCTCACCCGCATAGCGGGCGCGTTTGGCTGCCTTCCTCGCCTCATGCAGCGCGATATCGGCCCGCTCGCCTGCGGGCAGGCTGAGTCCGCGCTCCATCCGGCGCTTCGTCCGCTTGTAGGTCCGGCGCACCTCCGGCGGCAGCACTTGCATAGCTGGCAGCTCGGCACGGCCGGTTGCAAGCGGCTGCCTGACCAGCTCGTCGAGTCGGTCAAGCAGGGCAAAGTACCTGGGAGAATTGAGCATCTCGAGGACCGCGGCCTGCGCGTCGGCGCCGACCGCAGCGAAATGGCCCTGTACACGCGCCGCCACTGGCCCGACGACCAGCTCGGCGGGCAGCTGCTTAATGCGCTCCGCCAGGTGGTCACGGAGGACCTCGGCGTCCCGAGCCTCGCCAAGCTCGTTGCCTAGCCAGCGCAGCTCTTCGATGAGCTCGTCGCTTTGTGGCCGACTGAAGAATTTGCCGAAGGCCTGCAGCGTGCTGCGCAGCCTTCGGGAAGTCGTGCGCATCTGATGCACCGAGTCGGGTTCTCTGCTGCGAACCATCGGGTCGTATGACTTGAGCCTGGAAACCTGTGTGTCAAGGTAGGAAAGCACGACAGCGCCAGCCGTGGCAGCCGCGTCAACCTTCCGCGGCATGCTGGAACCGCCTTCTGGAAGGTCGAGCGCGCGAGCGAGCTTCGCCGACTGACCAGACCGGCTCAGCCCGCCGCTCTGGAGCAGCCGGTCGGCGGCGTCAAGTACATCGTGACTTCCTCCGGTCAGCTCGATCTCGACCTCGTGCCATCGCGACACTCGCCCCGCGTCGCCGACAGCCTGCGCGGTGACGTCATCGCTGGCGACTTCGGCCAGCTCTGATCCGTCGCCGCCCAGCAGCAGCAGCCTGGACCGCGCTGTGCTGATTCTCGCCACCGGTTTGAGTTTCTTGCCTCTGGTGTGCACCCGCACCAGCCGGGCGAGCTCCTCAGGCACTCGCTGCGTTGAGCGCCCCAACGGCAGCCTGATCTCGCGTCTTGTGTGGTTGCCAGCCGGCAGCTTCAGGTGCCATCCAGCGTCATGGCCGCCCTGCCGGCGGCGAAGCGTAATGCCCGCTCGGATCAGACGCAGGTCGTCGGTGTCGAAATAATCGGCGGCCAAGTGCTCTTGCGCCGCGCCTTCGGCACGGGCGACCTGCGGCAGGTCGGTGAAGGCGGGCAACGCCACGCCAGCAGCCGCCTCGTATTTGATCTCTGTTTCTGTCGAGTTGACTGTCATGCTGCACCGTTACCCACAGAGTCCGGGCCGATTCACGACATCGGCCCGGACTCCGGATGGTTAGGGTGCGGGAACCGCCTACCAGCGATACCAAAGGCGCCGGGGGCCCGCACTGGAACCTGCGCGGAGCAGGAAGCCGAGCAGCCACAGGGCAAGCGCGATGATCGCGATCCACCACAGGACGTGCAGAGCGAATCCCAGCCCGAACAGGATCAGAATGATCAGCAGGGCCAGCAGGACGATAGCCATTGCAAAGCTCACCTTTCATTGGCTTACGGCGCCCAGTACTGCCCTGGCACATCACGTTCAAACCTAACGCCCTGGGATGCGAGGCCTGGTACGAGCTGCCCGAGCTGTCGGGGATGTCCTATGCATGCAGAACGCAGGGGTACGTTGGATGCCCGCATACATTGGCCGTTTTAGGGCAGTTGCCTGGCATGAGCATTAGAAGCAGTGTGCCGGGCCTCCTCTGGTGGCTGTTTTGGATCCTCGTAGCGATTCTGCTGGTCATCCTCGCCGCCCTTGTTGTCCACCATTTCGGCGGATTCGCCCTCAATTTCCATGTCGGCTACTTCCACTTCCAGCTAGGCGTCACCGGCAACTAGCGTGGACCTCTCCTGGCCGTGACCGGCAAGTCAGTGCCCGGTCACGCGCCGGGGAGCGCACTGCGAAAACCATCTCCGTGACGATCCGGGATGCATTGATACATTGCGTATGGTGCTTTTCTAATTCTCGGCGGAATTGGTTCTGAAGCAGTCCGCCTTCACGTTCCCCCCGCTAGGATCCAACCCGGCGCGAGCCGACGGGCTATGGATCTCACGGGGGAGAAATC
>DATELR010000149.1:0-7370 GCA_035276345.1 Streptosporangiaceae bacterium
GTTGTCACTTCCCGCCCCTCGGCCTGCCCGGCCGCCACCAGGCAGGCACAGACCGGCAGGCCGTCCAGGTACACCGTGCACGACCCGCACTCGCCCTGCTCGCAAGCGTTCTTCGAGCCCGGCAGGCCCATCCGTTCCCGCAGCACGAACAACAGGCTCTCGCCTGGCCAGACGTCGTCGGCTTCGTGCAGCGTGCCGTTGACCGTCGCGGTTACTCTCATTGCCAGATCCAACCCTCCCCGTCCGAACCCGAGCGCTGATAGTCGGCCCACGCCCAGGTCAGCGTCCGCCGCGCGAGCACAGCGAGCGCGTGCCGGCGGTAAGCCGCCGTGCCCCGCACATCGTCGATCGGGCTCGCGGCTGCGCTTACCAGCGCGCCAAACTCCGTCACGACCGCCGGCGGCAGCGCGGCCCTGGACTGCCACAAACCGGCATCGTCCAGCGCCCCGGCCAGGAACGCCTCCGCATCAGCGGCCCGCACCGGCGTCGGTGCAGCGGATCCGATCCCGGTGCCGACGGCTCGCCGCTCGGGATGCAGCGCCAGGCCGAACGCGGTGACCGCGATGACCATCGCGTTCCTGGTACCGATCTTGGCGAACTGTTCGGGGCCAGACGGCGGGCTGATCCAGGCCGCGACGATCAGTTCGTCGGGAGCCAGCGAACTCCGCTTGACCCCGGTGAAGAACTCACCGATCGGGATCATCCGCTCGCCGCCCACCGACGCGACTTCGATCTCTGCACCCGCGGCCAGCAGCGACGGATGGCAATCGCCGGCCGGCGACGCGGAGCCCAAGTTGCCGCCGATCGTGCCCCGGTTCCTGATCTGCGGTGAACCCACCGTCCGCGCCGCCATCGCCAGCCCGGGAAGCTTCCCGGCCAGCGAATCCGCGTCAGGCAGAGCGCCGTTCCCGCGCTCCCCGGTCAGGTCCGCGTACGTCACCCCTGCGCCAACTCGCAGCTTGCCGTCCTGCAACGTCCAGCCGGTCAGCTCTGGCACCCGGTTCAGGTCGAGCAGCACCTCGGGCCGCCGCCTGGCGAAGTTCAACTCCACCATCACGTCGGTCCCGCCCGCGATCGGCACCGCCTCAGGGGCCGCCGCCTTGGCCGCGAGGGCCTCAGCCAGGCTGACTGGCTGCAGGAACTCCATCAGGTACGCAAGCCTCCCTCCAGAACGTTCAGCCTGCCACATCTCGCCCAATGTGACAGCAGACGCCCATCGCGCTAACAACGGGCCGCTACGCCCGGAGAAACGACGTCAGGCGAACTCCGCCGGCAGGTCCCAGGCCGGCCCCGCGTCCGGCGCGCCTTCACGCACCGCCGCGCACTGAATCAGCCCGTAAGGCCGGTCGTCGGCGTGGAACACCTCGCCGGGATTGTCCAGCCCGTACGGCGAAAGGTCAGCGAGGAAGTGATGCTTGTTCGGCGCCGACAGCCTGATCTCGGCGATGTCATCCCTGGCCGCCAGCACGGCAGAGCCCATGTCCCACAGCGTTTGCTGCAGCGCGCGGCTGTGCGGCACCGCGAACCGCTCCAGCAGGATCTGCCTGACCTGCGAGAACGCGTCGTCCCACGGCACATCGGTGCTCGCGTACCGCCACCGCGCCGTGAGCGACGTGGCCAGGATCCGGTCGGCGGCCTCGGCCAGCGTGGTGTACCGGTCCCTGAGGAAGCCGGTGAACTGCGACCCTGTCGACTTCAGCAACACCAGGTCCCTGACTCCCGAGACAACCCATTGAGCTTGAACAGGACCTTCGGTGTCGATGACCGCCGCAGCGCTACGTATCTCCTGGCCGGACCGAACAAACGCGTGCGGATGACCAGTTCCGTCAACGTTGATCCGCTCCCACCGGTACTCATCGACATCGACCCGGGCGCGGGTCACCGATTCGACATCGCAGGTGAAATGGCCGGCCAGTGCCAGCGCGTAGTCCTCGATCGCGCCGATGCCTCGCTCCTTCGCGTAGGCAAAGGCAGTGTTCTTCTGCGTGTCCGTCGGCAGCACATGTGCCTGATCACCGGACAGGTGCGCAGCGGCAAAGTTGCCGCGCAACGCTGTCGACACGTTCAGGTCACGGATCTCGTGCCGCTCGGTGTCGCGGTAGATCCTGACAACCCGAGTCTCGGCCTTGCCGTACTGGTTGTCCCCGAGCACGATCGCCATGACCTAGCTCCCCCGGTAGGTCGAGTAGGAATACGGGCTGAGCAGCAGCGGCACGTGATACCTGGGCCGCAGCCCGTCGGCCGCGAAAGTCACTACTACCTCGGGAAAGAACGCGTGCCGTCGGCCCGGCGCGTCAAGCGCTTCGAGGTAGGTGCCGGTCTCGAAGACCAGCCGGTAGGTGCCTTCTGACAGCGAAGGAACACCGAAATCGGAGATCCGCCCGTCGGCGTTCGTCGTGCCACGGCCGAGCTCCAGGTAGCCCTCGCCGGCACGCTCCAGCCGGACGACGACGCCGCTGGCTGGCTCGCCGCGCATCGTGTCAAGGACGTGCGTGGTGACGGCGCTCACGCGGCAGCCTCTAGCAGCTTGCGCAACCTGATCCGGTTGATCTTCGCGAGCTCGGAAGCCACGACGCTCCACTCCGTCCCTGGGTCATTGCCGAGTCGCTATCGCAGGAACGCGAGTAGCTCGCTCGCGCTCCGGCCAGTCGCACACGCCAGGTAGATATGCCCGAACCGGCGCTCGTACTCGGCGTTGCCTGCATCAAGTTGCTGCCGCAGGCTGTCGTCCGCGCCGCGGACGCCGGCCTGCTCTTCGCTCGACAAGCTACCTGCCTCGACTCGCCGGTCGCCGATCCTCGGGTGACCGTCAAGCGCGTGCCGCAGGTCAGCGTCGGTCATCGCAGCTACCGCGTCGTCCGACGCCGCGAACAGCGCGGCCGCGTCGGAGTACGGGCGTCCGCCCGCCACCGCCTCGATCCAGCGAGCTGACGAGCAGCAGCCATTCAGTTCCCGCCGCACCGCGTCCGCCGTCAGCCCGTTGAGCTCGTCCACGGTTGGCATGGTTCAGCCTCTCGCGCCCGGCAGCCCGCGCGCAATGCCGGGCCGTGCCGCCGACACCAGGCTTCGTCACGCCTCGTGGAAGGGTAGGCGTCAGGGAGGGATCGCTATGAGCCAGTCACCTGCCGATGTCGGCGCCACCTATTTCGACGCCTGGATGCGGCGTGATTTCGACGCCGTCCGCGCGATCCTGGCAGATGCCGTGACGTTTGACGGTCCGCTCGGCCACGCCGCCAACGCCGACGAGTGCGTCGAGGGTCTGAAGCGGATGTCGCAGATCGTGACCGAGATCAAGGTGCGCAAGACCTTCGTCGATGGACCTGACGTGCTGACCTGGTTCGAGTTGCACACCGCTAGCACGGAGCCAAAGCCCACGGTGAACTGGCGGCACATCGAGGACGGCAAGATCACGTCAATCCTGGTGACATTCGATCCCCGCCCGCTGACCGGGTAATTCGGCCGCAGCTAAGGCGACAGCACCGGCGTCAGGCCCACTTCAGCGCGGACTCCGCGCCTGGCCAGCAGCCAGTACAAACCTCCGCCGGTGATCAGGCCGGCCAGCACGCTGACGTCCGAGCCGAGCGCGCCGCCGATCCGGCTGGCCAGCGGGCCGACGTACGGGGAGTAGGCGTTGAGCCACAGCGCCGCCGCGATCATGCCCGCTCCCTGCGCGATCAGCGCTGGCCAGTGCACGCCGCCGCGCCGGTAATACAGCCCGCCGCCGGTCGTGAGCAGGGAGACCGAGTCATACCGGTCCCGCCTGAGCCAGGAATCAACCAGGTAGATGGCGCACCACGGCGCCAGCCAGACGATGATGAACAGCAAGAAGTCCGACAGCAGCGTGTAGAACCTGCTCGAGAAGATCGCGTACGCGGCAACGCACAGGCAGATCGCGGTGTCGATCCCCACGCACGTGACCCGGCTCAGCCGCGGCACCAGCGACTGCAACGTCACCCCGGATGAGTACAGGTCGAGTGTGTTGATCGCGAACAGCTGGAGGATCGCGAAAACCAGGTAGGGGACGGCGAACCAGCCGGGGAACCCTGCGGTCAGACCCGTGACGCTGAGTTTCGCCGAGGCGGGCAGCACAGTCGCAAGCGCCGCCCCCAGCACCTCAAGCAGGATCGACGGGATTGCGCAGCCCAGCGTCACCGCCAGGACAATGCGGCGCCTGCTGGTGGCCGGTGGCAGGTACCTGGAGTAGTCGTTCGCGTTCTCGGTCCAGCCGAGCCCGCCGGCCGCGATCACCAGAGCGGCGAAGATAGTCATCGCGCCCCAGCTCGAGCCGGCGCTGGCCAGCGAGGAGCCGTGGAACTTCGATGCCACCAGCGCGGCCATGATCGAGAACAACACGACGAACGGCAGCGCCAGCAGTTTCAGCACGCGGAGCACCGCGGCATGCCCGAGCAGTGGAAGTACCGCCTGGACGGCGACCGCACCGATCAGGAACACGGCCTTCACCCAGTCAGGAACACTGTGCAGGCCGGCCTCGCCCGCCAGCGCGATCGCAGCGAACACGATCAGCGCGACGCCCTCGATCTCAAAACCGACCTGGGTCACCCAGTTGAACAGCGACGGCACCCGGTTTCCCCTGGGACCGAACGGCGCCCTGCTGATGCCGAAGCACGTCGTTCCGGCTTGCGGACCTTGCAGGCTCGCCAGCCCGGTCAGCAGGTAGGACACGTTGGCGGCCACGATGACGATGACGGCCTGGATGAAGGAAAGGCCGAAGACGACGATGCCAAGGACGCCGTAGACGAGGAACTCGACGTTCCAGATCGCCCCGGCCCACATCCAGAACAGGCCGCCCGGCGTACCCCAGCGCTCCCGCAGCGGGATGTACTCGATCCCGCGTCGCTCGATCGCCGTGATCGCCGGTGCCGCCCGGGCACGTGACGGCATGCCCCCTGCTGCTGGCACGGCGCACCCCCGGTACCAGACGCTACCCAGCCGCGGCGCGATTAGGCAGGCGGCAGCCTCCAGCCGCGCGGCGGCCTGAGCCGAGCGGATCGCGGCCTGCCGAGCGGCACGTCGCGAAGCTCGTCGTCTGGATCGGCGGAGTCGCGCAGCCACACGATGAGGGACACGTAGACGACGGGCACGAAGCACAGTCCGGGAATCGCCATCAGCACCGCTGCGGCGATTTGCTGATCCGCGATCGTGCTGAGCCCGCGCCCCGCCGGGTGCGCGAGGGCCGAGAACCAGGCCGTGCCGGAAAAGCCCATCACATAGGCGCTGGCCCAGATCGCCCACATCGGCAGTGCGGCGAACGCCGCCCGCTGCTGGCGTGGGATCCGGGACAGCAGCGGCGGTGAGTCAGCAAGCTCTAGCCAGAGTGCGCATCCTGCGACGACCAAGGTCAGCGCCTCGGCGACCGTCAGCGCCGGGTACCTGACGAGGGCGTTGACGGCGGCTGGCAGCCGCCACGCCAGGCTCACGGCGATGAACGCGGCGAGCACGAGCCAGGACCGCCCTCGGTGCGGATCGTGCGACCGCCGGATCGCCAGCCGGTCAGCAAGCCGGGACATGCCACGGCTTCTGCCCAGCGTCCGCCATGGCGCGCCGAGCACAATCAGCGCAGGAACCACGATCGCGAGCGCGGCGAACTGGATTGCCTGCGCGAAGACATACTGCCTGGCGACCTGACCGACCGGCGGGACAAGGACGCCAATCCCGAGCACGACCCCGATCAGCGCGAGCCATCGCCGGCGCCGCTGCCAGTCCCGCATGAGGCCCGCCTTTCGATCCGTTGCTGCCGGTCGCCCACCGGTTGTCCTACGCCTGGACCAGTACGCCCGTCAAGCTTCGGTCGGCCGCCGCTGTCGCAGCCGAGCGGACGGCGCGCGGGTGCAGGTAGGAAGATGGTTGCCATGGATCTTCCCGTGATGCCGCCGGTCTCGCCCATGCTCGCGAAATCCGTCGCCGCTATACCCGGCGGCGCGATGAGCTACGAACCCAAATGGGACGGCTTCCGGTCGATCATCTTCCGCGATGGCGAGGAGGTCGAGATCGGCAGCAGGAACGAGCGCCCGATGACCAGGTATTTCCCGGAGGTCGTCGCGGCGGTGAAGGCGAGCCTGCCCGAGCGCGTCGTCATCGACGGCGAAATCGTCATCCCTGATGCGGAGGGCCGCGCCCTGGACTTCGAGGCCCTGCTGCAGCGGATCCACCCCGCCGACAGCCGCGTGCGGCTGCTCGCCGAACAGACACCGGCCTCACTTGTCGCCTTCGACTTGCTCGCGCTCGGCGGCAGGGATTTCACCGAGGACCCGTTCGAGCTGCGCCGGGAGGCGCTTGAGGAAGCACTCGCCGACGCGCTGCCGCCGGTCTACCTGACGCCGGCCACGAGAGACCCGGCGCTCGCCGAGGTGTGGTTCAGCCAGTTCGAGGGCGCCGGGCTGGACGGTCTCGTCGCGAAACCGCTCGCCGGTTCGTACCAGCCCGATAAGCGAGCCATGTTCAAGATCAAGCACGAGCGCACCGCCGATTGCGTCGTTGCCGGGTACCGGGTGCACAAGAGCGGACCAGACGCGGTTGGCTCGCTGCTGCTCGGCCTCTACAACGACGAGGGCAAACTGGCCAGCGTCGGAGTCATCGGCGCGTTCCCGCTGGCCAAGCGGAAGGAATTGTTCACCGAACTGCAACCGCTGGTGACCACGTTCGACGGGCACCCGTGGAACTGGCAGCCTGAGCCGTCCACGACCAGGCACCCGCGCGAGGCCGAGCACAGCCGCTGGAACGCCGGCAAGGACCTGTCGTTCGTGCCGTTGCGGCCCGAGCGCGTCGTCGAGGTCCGTTACGACCACATGGAGGGCACCAGGTTCCGGCACACGGCGCAATTCGTCCGGTGGCGTCCCGACCGCGATCCTGAGTCTTGCGGCTTCGCCCAGCTCGAGGAGCCGGTCAGCTACAACCTCGCTGACATTCTGGCTGGATAACGGGACTCTCAAGCTACCGTTACCGCCATGCGTGCCAGCCAGCGCGGAGCAGCGGCGCGCCCGGGGGTCACGCCGCTGGGCGACCGAGTCCTGCCGCCCGTTCGGCTGGTCGTCCTCCGGCTGGCCGTCGCCGTGGCTCTGGTAGTGCTCTCGGCGTGCTCAGCGCCGGCGCCCGCAACTGGCCACCGGCCCAGTCACGCGGCCTCACCCAGCCGATCTCCCGCCCGTCAGACGCACTCCCCTGACGCCCAAGTGCCGCTCGGCAAGCTCGGCCGGTTCCGCACGGCGCGGGCCAAACTGACCGTTACCGAGCCCGCCAGCGCGGGAACCGGTCAGCGCAGGAGGCTGCTGATCCAGATCTGGCACCCGACCAGATCAGCAGGGACGGCAAGCAGGCCGCTGCCGCTGATTGTGTTCGGACCTGGCTTCATG
>DATELR010000150.1:0-12665 GCA_035276345.1 Streptosporangiaceae bacterium
CTGGGCCTTAAGGCGCCGCGTGGTGGCGCGCGGCGCTTATGGCGGGGTAGTGCCGGGGCCTTGTTGTGGCGCGTCTTGGAGTGCGGCCTGGATGAGCGCGTGCGCGGCCCAGGTGGAGACGTCCGCCTGTTCGTCTGGTGAGAGTCCGCGGAGGTCCTGGAGGACGATGAGCGCCTCCCAGCCGATAACCATCGCGAGCGCAGAGACAAGGCGTTCGAACCCGGCCTCGTCCAGCTGGCCGCGGAGCGGCTCGATCGCACGCTCGATCCAGGCGGTTCGCCGGTAGCCGCGCTTCGGCTGCGCGGCGTTTGCCGCAGGCGCATCGACGGTAAGGCGGATCAGGGAGCGGCCCAGCGTCATGGTCTGCGACGACAGGTCGGCCAGGGCCCGGATCATCGCACTGACCCGCCCGGAGGCGTCTCCTCCTGGGTCAGCGCGGTCGATCGCGGTGTCGACGGCTGCCTGGCTCAGCAGGCCGGCTGTGGCATCGAGCAGAAGTTGCTCAACCGTCGGGAAGTACTGGTACACGGTGCGGCGGGAGACATCGGCCGTCTCGGCGATCTCGTTGACGCCTGGCGTCAACTTGCCGGACCTGACCAGCTCCGCGGCCGCATCGACGATCGCGGCGCGGGTCCGCCGGCGCTGCCGGAAGCGACCCGTCTGCGAGTCAGTGTCATCCACGTAGGCCTCCTCGACCGCCACTTGACATCCGCCGTGAACCTAAGTATACATCTGTGCAGTCATTGCACACTAGTGCAACGAATAGAGGAGGGGTAACAATGTCGCCGAACCGCATCGCAGCAGAAGCCCGCGTGGCGCCCGCATCGGATGATGTCCTGACCGGGCCCGTCACCCTGGTGAACAGCTTCGCTGTCAGCCCTGACCGGGACGAGGCCTTCCTCGCGCAGTGGACCCAGACCAGCAAGTACTTCATCGCCCAGCCGGGGTTCATCTCGCTGAGGCTGCACCGGGCAGTCTCCGCTGACGCTCAGTACCGGTGGGTGAACGTCGCGAACTGGGAATCGGAGGCGCACTTCCGGGCCGCGCACAACACCGACGAGTTCCGGCGCGTGGTCACCCAGCCCGGCTGGGAGGAGTTCGCAAGCTCCCCCATGCTCTACCAAGTCGTCACCGAAGAGGGCTAGCGCCCCGCCAACCTTCACCATCACAACGGGGACGCCCCGTTGCTGTTAGAGCGACAACGGGGCGCCCCCGTTGCGCCTGCCGGGTGAACCGCCCGGCGGGCAGGGGGGTGGGGAAACGGGGTGCTGATAGCGCCGTCGCTGGGGGGCGCGACTAATGTTTCTCAGGGGATTTCACTAATAGCGATTTGCGTACCTGGGCATACAATTTGTGATTACTCCCGAGCTTGCCGTAATTGTCTAGCGCGACGGTCGGCCACATGGGGGGTGCCGTACGTGGGCGAAGGCCTGAGCCCAATCGAGGCGGGGAAGAAGCTGCACGAACATGGTGCGTCCGAGGACGAAGAGAACAACGAAACCAAGAAAGCGAATGGCAACGGGGAAAACGGCCGTCCTTCTCGGATAGCGCAAGTCTGTGAGGCCTTGCTGCTCGCGCTCGTGACGATTGCGGCCGCCTGGGCAGGCTACTCGGCGGCACGGTGGAGCACGGCATCACGGGTCGATCTCGCCAAGGCTTCGAGCTTGCGCAATCTGGCGTCGAGGGCGGATCTGGAAGCCATCTCGCTGCGCAATTTCGATTCCTCGACCTTCAATGCGTGGTTCATCGCATATACGCTGAATAACAAGCAAAAGGAAGCGGTGGCGGTCCGCCGCTTCCGGCCAGTCTTCAAGGTGGCATTCGAAGCGTGGCTGGCGACAAATCCGGCGCACAATCCGAACGCCCCGCCCGGCCCGACGTACATGCCCCAGTACCGGCTGCCTCAGGCTGCCAGGGCCAACGCGCTGGATAAGAAAGCTACGGCGAAATACGACGAGGGGACCAGCGCTGGCAGTACCGCCGACAACTACGTCCGCATCACGGTGTTCCTGGCGGCGGTTCTCTTCCTGGTGGGGATTGGCAGCACGTTCAAGCTGCACGGGGTGAGATACGCACTAATCGCCTTCGGGTCAGCGCTGCTGATCGTGTCGGTGGTCCTGCTCGCCCAGCAGCCGGGCCTCCCGCGCTGACCCCACCGCCACAGCGTGGCGTGACAGTCACTGTGCGTAATCACGGTGATCTTGGCGGTATCCTTGAGGCCGAGCTCGGAGGCCGCTATTCCGAGCCATCCCCGCTCACCAAGCTCCCGCAGGTAGCCGCTGATCGGCATGCGGTGCAGGGGCTGACCTGAAACCCGAACACCTTCGGCCACCAATCATGGACACAGACACCTCACACCAGGTCTACAACTTCAGCGCCGGGCCTGCCGTCCTGCCAAAGCCAGTGCTCCTGCGAGCGCAAGAGGAGCTGCGTGACTGGCATGGCACCGGCATGAGCGTGATGGAGATGAGCCACCGCGGCTCCCACTTCATCCAGATCGCCGAGCACGCAGAAGCTCGCCTGCGCGAGCTGATGGCAGTGCCCGACGACTACCGCGTCTTGTTCTTGCAGGGCGGCGCCACCGGCCAGTTCGCCGCGGTCCCGATGAACCTGTCGGCTCAGGACGCGGCGGCCGACTACGTGATCACCGGAATGTGGGGCAAGCGCGCCCACAGCGAGGCGGGCAAGTACCTCGACAAGATCAACGTGGCGGCCAGCACGAGCCCGCATACCTACGTGCCTGCGCAGCAGGACTGGAACCTGACGCCAGACGCCGACTACATCCACATCACGCTGAACGAGACGATCCAGGGAGTCAGGTTCGCGTCGGTGCCCGACACCGGCAGCACGCCCCTGGTGGCCGACGTCAGCTCGATCATCTTGAGCGAGCCGATCCAGGTCAGCGACTTCGGCGTTCTGTACGCGGGCGCCCAGAAGAATATCGGGCCGTCCGGCCTTGTTGTCGTGATCGCGGCTGAGGACATGCTCGGCCGCGCCAGGCCGACCACGCCGCAGGTGTGGAACTGGTTCGAGAACGCGAAATCAGGTTCCATGATCAACACGCCGCCCACGTATGCCTGGTACATCGCAGGGCTGGTCTTCGACTGGGTCGCCGAGCAGGGCGGTGTGGGGGCCATCGCCGAGGTGAACAGGCGCAAGGCGGCCAAGCTCTACGGGACCATCGACGCGTCGGGCTTTTACGCCAATCCGGTCGAGCTGGCAAACCGCTCGCTGATGAACGTCCCGTTCACGATCGCGCGACCGGACCTCGAGCCCGCCTTCCTGGCGGGCGCCAAGGCGGCTGGCCTGGTCAACCTCGAAGGTCATCGCAGCGTCGGCGGCATGCGAGCGAGCATCTACAACGCGATGCCCGAGTCCGGTGTCGACACCCTGATCGACTACATGAAGGAGTTCGAGGCCAAGCATGGCTAAGTTCGGAGTGCGGACCTACAACGCGATCTCACCGGCCGGCCTGCGGCGGTTCAGCGGCGACTACCTGGTGGCTCCCGACGCCGAGCAGCCGGACGCGATCATGCTGCGATCATTCAATTTGCATAACGAGACCCTCGACGAGACTGTCCTCGCTGTTGGCCGGGCCGGCGCGGGGGTGAACAACATCCCCGTTGACACGTTGACCGAGCGCGGGATCGTGGTGTTCAACGCGCCCGGCGCGAACGCCAACTCCGTCAAGGAACTCGTTGTCGCCGGAATGCTGCTCGCGGCCAGGAACCTGCCGGCAGCGCTCGCCTACGCCAAGGATTTGCCGGCCCAGGACATGAAGCAGGCAGTCGAGCAGGGCAAGAAGCAGTTCGCCGGGCATGAGATCGCGGGCGGCACACTGGGCGTCATCGGCCTCGGCGCGATCGGCTACCGGGTCGCGAACACCGCCGTCGACCTCGGCATGCGCGTGCTCGGCTATGACCCTGGGGTGAGCGAGCAGCACGCGTCGCAGCTGTCCGCTCACGTGCACCGGGTCAATAGCCTCGAGCGGCTGCTTGCGGAAAGTGACTTCGTCACGCTGCACGTCCCGCTGACCGAGTCCACGAGCGGAATGCTCGACGCGGCCAGAATCGCGCACATGGCACATGGCGCGGTTTTGCTGAACTTCGCCCGTGACGAACTCGTTGATGAGAAAGCCCTGATCGCTGCGCTGGATGCGGGCGACCTGCGCGGCTACGTGACGGACTTCCCGAATCCCACTGTGCACGCGCATGAAAAGGTCATCTCGCTGCCGCACCTGGGCGCGAGCACGAGCAGCGCCGAAGACAACTGCGCGATCATGATCGCCGACGAGCTGCAGGACTTCCTCGAGAACGGCAACATCACGTACTCGGTGAACTTCCCCGCGGTCTCGCTGCCCAGGCGCGGCTTCCGGCGGCTGACATTGGCGCACCGCAACACGCCTGGCGTGATCGCTGATTTTGCCCGGGTCATCAGCTCTGCGGGGATCAACGTCGTGGAGATGATCAACGACTGCCGCGGCGATAACGCCTACAGCATCATGGAAGTCGACGCCGGCGAACTGCCGGAGGCGGTACTCAAGGAGCTTGCTCAGATGCCGCAGTTGCTGCGGCTGCGCGTGCTCGCCGAACCGTCCTGACCGTTCGTGTTATGCGCGGTGCCCCTGCCTCGTCTGCTGAATGAAAGGCTCGAACGCAGAACGAGGAGGACTCAGTCATGCGAGTGCTCGTCGCCGGGGCAACCGGCGCAGTCGGAAAGCAGCTAGTACCGCAGCTCATCGCCGCTGGCCACCAGGTCACGGCCACCACGAGGAGCCTTGGCAAGGTGGCAGGGCTGGAGGCCGCGGGCGCGGAGGTGGCCGTCGTTGACGGGCTGGACGCGGTCGGCGTCGGCGAAGCCGTCGCGAAAGCCGAGCCTGAGGTCGTTATCCACCAGATGTCGGCGCTGAGCGACTTCGATCTACGCCACTTCGACCGGACCTTCGCCAAGACCAACGAGCTGCGAACGACCGGACTCGATCACCTGATGGCCGCGGCACAGGCGGCCGGCGCGCGGCGCATCATCGTCCAGAGCTACTCCGGGTGGCCCAATATCAGGTCCGGCGGCCCGGTGAAGACCGAGGACGATCCGCTTGACCCTGACCCGCCGCAGTCGATGCGACCCACGCTGGACGCGATCAGGTACCTCGAGAAGGCCGTGATGTCGTCGCCGATGGAGGGCGTCGCGCTTCGCTACGGCAGCCTGTACGGGCCGGGCGCGACCGATCTGTTCATAGACATGATCAAGCGGCGGCAGGTGCCGATCATCGGCAACGGCGCAGGCGTCTGGTCGTTCATACACGTCCAAGACGCTGCCAGCGCGGCGGTCGCCGCCCTGAACCGCGGCGAGGGCAGCTACAACATCGTGGATGACGAGCCGGCTCCCGTACGGGAGTGGCTGCCGGCGCTGGCCACGGCCGTGGGCGCAAAGAAGCCGTTCCGGGTGCCAGCCTGGCTTGGACGACTCGCGGCGGGCGAGGCGGCGGTCTCGGCGATGACGCAGGTTCGCGGCTCTTCCAACGCCAAGGCAAAGGCTGAACTGCCATGGCAGCTCGCGTGGCCGACCTGGCGGGAGGGTTTCGTCCGCGGCCTGCACTCCGTGGCCGACCAGGATCCGGCATCGCGCTCGTGACCGAGCATCGCCGTCCCGGGCACCCTGACTCGACGGCTGCCGCTGCAGCCTTCGACGAGCTGCGGCCGCTCCTGTTCGCGATCGCGTACCGGATGCTCGGCAGCGTCACCGAGGCCGAGGACATCGTCCAGGAGGCGTTCCTGCGCTATCACCGCGTGATGTCGGAGAAACGACCCGGCGGGCCGGCCAGGCCGGAGTCGCCAAAGGCGTACCTCTCGGCCGTGACGACCAGGCTGTGCATCGATCACCTCCGTTCGGCACGGGTGCGGCGCGAGACGTACGTCGGCCAGTGGCTGCCCGAGCCAGTACTGACCGACATGGCAGCACCACGCTCGGCCAGCTGGTCGGGGACCGACCCGGCTAGCCTGGCCGAGCAGTCAGACACGATGTCGATGGCGTTCCTGCTGCTGCTCGAGCGGCTGTCGCCGGTCGAACGGGCGGTCTTCTTGCTGCACGACGTCTTCAGTTACAGCTATGAGGAAGTGGCCGACATCGTCGGCCGCTCCGAGGACGCGTGCCGCCAGCTTGGCTACCGGGCCAGGAAGCATGTCGCTGCCGGCCGCCGCCGGTTCGACGCCTCGCGCCGCAAGAGTACCGAGCTTGCCGAGCGGTTCTTCGCCGCCATGGCGGCCGGGGACCTGGACGGACTGGTTTCCATGCTCGCCGCGGACGCGGTCGTGGTCGGGGACGCGGGCCAGACCAAGCCCGCCTGGCCGCGGCCGATCGTGGGCAGGGACAAGATCAGCAGGCTCTTCGCCGCTCTGGGCAGTCAGCTCCGTCAGGTCGGCGGGACGGTCCGGCCGACCGGCGTGAACGGCCAGCCTGGCGCCCTGTTCCTCGCGGCGGACGGCCGCCTGATCAGCGTGATGGTGCTCGAAATCGCCGACGGCAGCGTCGTCGGCGCGCGCAGCGTCATCAACCGCGACAAGCTCACGCACCTCGGTCCGCTCGCGGATCTGCCAGAGCTGCTCGAGCAAGCGCGCGGTGCTGACGCAGGCGGGACGAGCACCGCGGATGCCGACCCAGACGACACAAATCGCCGGTGACTTAGAGCAACTTTGCGGTAACGCCGCCGTACTTGTCCGATCGGCGCTATTTTCCAGGCGTGGAGGCGACCGATGCGCTGCTAGCGGCGCGCCTGGCTGCCGGAGATGACCACGCGCTCGCGGAGGTCTTCGACCGGCTGGCCAGGGCTGTCTACGGTTCGGCGCTGCGGGTGCTCGGCGAAGGCACGGCGGCTCAGGACGTCGTCCAGGACGTGTTCGTCGAGCTCTGGAGTCACCCGGATCGCTACGACCCGGCCGTGGCTCCGCTCGGCACGTACCTGATGGTGCTGGCCAAGCATCGCGCGATCGACCTCATTCGCAGCGAACTGCGCCGACTGGCGAGGCAGGAGCGGCACTACCGGCTGACGCTCGAAGGGGAGAACCCGACCCCGAGCGAGGCGTTCGCAGCGGCGGACACGGCAAACGCGGTGCGCGCGGCGGTCAATCTGCTGCCCGAGGGTCAGCGAGAAGTGGTAGAACTTGCGTACTTTAAGGGCCTTAGTTACCGAGAGGTTGCTCTCGTTACCGGTATACCGGAAGGTACCGCGAAGTCGAGACTGAGATTGGCGCTGGCCAAGCTCGAAACCGTGCTTGACCGGCAGTTGCTGGAGTCGCCATGACGGCAGAAGGCGCAGGGCCTGTCGTGCTGCCCGCCGGATTGCGCGAGCGCGTCATGTCGGCGTCGCACCAGGTAAGGTCGCCCGGGCAGGCCACTCCCCTGGTCACAGCGGACTCGCCGACGGAGGCCTTCGCGAATGCCGCTGACGCGCTCTGGCGCACGCTCGGTGCCCTGTCCGCAGACGACTGGCATGTGCCGGTCCTCAGGGACCTGGACGTCCAGGGCCTCGTCGGCCATCTGACCGGCGTCGAACGCGACGTTCAGCGGAGCATCGCCGGCGATCCCGCCGTCGGCAACGCCGACCACGTGCAGTCAACCCAGCCGCTGGCGCTCGAGCAAGCGGGCCGGACGCCCGAGGCGACGGTGGCACAGTGGCGCGAGGCCGTTGACCTCACGCTCGCCCAAGCCGGCGAATCTGACCTGGACGCGATCGTCGCGATCCATGGCGTCCCGCTGCCGATCCGCGATCTGCTCGTAGCCAGGGCGTTCGAGCTTTGGACGCATGAGAACGACATTCGCGCGGTCACCAATCTGCCGCCATCAGCGCCCGCCCCTTCGACTCTGCGGCCGATGACTAACCTGGCCACCGCGCTGCTGCCGTTCGGCGCGGCGCTCACGAGCTTGAACGATCCCATCAGCGTGCACCTGGTCCTGACCGGTCCGGGCGGCGGCACCTTCGATGTGGCCGTGGGAGAACCCGCGAGCGAACTGGCTCGCGTGGACATCGTCACTGACGTCGTCGGCTTCTGCCGGCTGTTCGCCAACCGGGTCAGCCCGTCTGACCTTGACTTGTACGTGACGGGTGACGAGCGTAAGGCCACCTCGGTGCTGGCCGCCGCGGCAGCGCTCGCCTTGGACTAATTCGTACCTGCTGGGGTGATCCGCCTTCCTTAACGGCGACGTACCACCCTCAGAGGCGCACGCCTCCTCAGCGTTATCGGCACTCGCCATGGATCATCGGGGCTGGCTTCGGGCCAGTACGAAAGAGCCGCGGGGGCAGGCCGGTTCGGAGGGGAGCCGGTGGCCAGGGTCGCAAAGAGGCGGCACTGTCCATCGGCACCGGCTTCGCCGAACACCTCACCAGCGGGCGGCTGCGCTAGGGCGTCGTTGTGCCAGCTGACGGGGATGGGATACCTGCCTGACCGCTCGGCGATGCGGACGGCGTGACCGACTCCTCGATGCGCTGTACTGCCTCCGAATCGGCCAGCGCAATCGCGAGCTGGCCGGCAACCGTCGGGTGGAACGGCGCGCGCCCGTGCAGACCCTGGACGTAGGGCAGCGGATCGCAGAGCGCATGTCCGGCGAAGTCGGGTCGCACGGCGACCAGCCCGGTGTCGCGTGCTCCGGTCGCCAGGACGCTGTTCAGCGCCGTCAGCAGGCGGATGAGCGAGTTCTCCTTATCCGGGGTCAGGCCGACCCCGTCAAGGCAGTGCGCTGTGGTGTCGAACGGGTTGTAGTACAGGTTCACTAGCACCGTCGGATGCGACGGCAGCGCCGCGATGCGGCGAAGCAACTGGTAGTAGCGAACCGTAAACGACGCGAGCTGCTGCTGGAAAAAAGCCTGCGAGGCCTTGTCGTCACACGTGGTCACGGCGCAGAGCTGCAGCAACGCCGACCAGCCCACATCGTCGGCGCCGATGCTGACGATCACGTAGGACGCCTTTGTCGCCCGTTTGGCCTCGGCGAACTGCGCGGGCGCTGTGACGTCCGACATGCCCTGCGACCCGAGTATGCCGACCGGGATTGTCGCCCCGCTGCAGGCCAGGTTCAGCACATTCCAGTTGTTGATCTGGCCGAGGTCCACGGCGTAGCTAGCTGAGCTGCGTCCGCAGGCCAGGTCGAGCTTGCTCGGATGCGTCGGGCGGGGATCGCCGATGCCGGCCGCGGTCGAGTCCCCGATCACCACGACGTGGACCTGCGGGTGCGCCGGGCCCTTTGCTCGCGGAACCGAAGGCAGCGCTGACCGTCCGGCGAGCGCGGCGATCGAGCTCACCTGCCGGAGCCTGGCAGGCGCGGTGTACGCGGTCGCCATGATGCCGCCGAGGTTGACAGCCTCCGCAACGACCAGGCCGGCCGCGAGGACGATGATCGTGCGCTTCCGGTTCAGCCGCAGCCAGCCCGCCAGGGCGCCAGACAGAACAAGCGCCGAGCCGGCAGCGACGGCGATTTCCCAGCCGAAGTACCGCTTCCATCCAGACGCCAGGGCGTCGCCGATGACACGCTCCGAACTCGGACCGCCGGGCGCGAATGCCGTCGCAAGCTGACTGCCCAGCGTGATTTGAGTGAGCGCGAGCCTTGGCCTGACCGGTCCTGCGAAGGTCAGCGTCGTCGGCAGCCGCTGGCCGAACAGGTCAAGCTCGCCAGGACCGGAGAAGCTGAGCGTGGGCGCGGCGGCGCCGACGCCTACCGTCTGCCCTGCGAGCGAGACCTGCTGCATCGGGGTAACCAGGAGAGCCACCGTAATCGACAGCACGGCCACCAGCACCACGCCGGCGGCCCACGCGAGCTTGGTCCGAACACGGCGCGTCAGGCTCTTCATAACCAAGCCATTGTCCTGCCCGCTATGACCGCTAAGAACCATCCGGGCCTTCCGGGGGCCTCCGGTGGATAAGTGTCGCCAGAGGACTGAGAGCACTAGCGCAGTTGCGAGCGACGGGATCGGGGACGAGAGTGAAGGACCGGGATGCCCGGACGCTGAACCAGCCGCTTGAAGGGAGCTTAGCCAGTGAAGACGTTCGCCTCATCTGGCGACCTGGCGGAGAAGGAACAGAAGCTCGAGGTTATCGGCGACGGCGTGTACGCGCTGACCGCGGAGGGTGACCCGAACGTCGGCGCGATCGAGGGCGAGGACTTCCTGGTCTGCTTCGAGGCGATGGCGACGCCCGTCGCCGCGCGCGGCTGGCTTGAGCGCCTGCGCGAGCACACCGACAAGGCGATCCGCTATCTGGTGCTGTCCCACTACCACGCGGTGCGCGTACTAGGCGCGAGCGCGTTCGACGCCGAAATGATCGTCGCCCACGACAACACCCGCGCGCTGATCGCCGAACGCGGCCGCGAAGACTGGGAGTCCGAGCTGGCCAGGATGCCCAGGCTGTTCCGTGACCCAGCCTCCATCCCTGGACTGACCTGGCCGACGGTTACGTTCTCCGATCGGCTCACCATTCACCTGGGCTCCGGCCGCGGTGAGCTGATCCTTGCCTACTGCGGACGCGGTCACACCGAAGGCGACATCGTTGCCTGGCTGCCGGGTCAGAAGATCGTGTTCGCCGGCGACCTCGTAGAAGCCCAAGCTGCCCTGTACACCGGCGACGCGTTCCACCAGGACTGGGCAACCGGCACGCTCGATAACGTCGCCGCGCTTGGCGCTGAGTCCCTGGTCGGCGGGCGCGGAGCGGTCGCGCATGGCGGGCAGGCCGTGACGGCCGCGATCGGGCAGACCCGTGACTTCCTGGACACGATGCTGGCGCGGGTGGGCGCCGTGCACGAGGCGGGCGGGACCCTCAAGGAGGCGTTCGCATCCGCGCACGCGGCGCTGGAGCCGCAGTACGGACGCTGGCCGATCTTCGAGCACTGCATGCCTTTCAACGTCTCCCGGCTGTGGGACGAGCTAGCCGGGATCGAGCGGCCGGTGATCTGGACCGCCGAGCGGGACCGGCAGGTCTGGGACCAGCTGCAGGATTAGCGAATGCGCACAACGCCGGTCGAGCCAGTGCTGATCGCCGGCGCTGGACCGGTTGGCCTGGTGACTGCGCTGCTGCTGGCGCGTTGGCAGGTCCCGTCTGTCGTGCTGGAATCCGCTGCCGCTGAGCGGACCCATGCGGGATCGCGCGCCATCTGCTTCCAGCGGGACGCTCTCGACGTCTTCGATCGGGTCGGCTGCGCCGAAGACATGGTCGCCGAGGGCGTGACGTGGACAACGGGACGTACCTTCTACCGGTCAAGCGAGTTGTTCGCGGTGACCTTCCCGACGGCCGGCACCGGATCGCTGCCGCCGTGGATCAACATCTCCCAGGCCAGCGTCGAGCGCTACCTGCTGGCCAGGGCCAAGGCAGAACCGCTCATCGAGCTGCGGTTCAGCCACCCTGTCACCGGGGTGGACGCCGATGAAGACGGCGTAAGCGTGCAGGCTGGCCAGGCCAGTCTTCGCGGCAGCCACCTGGTAGGCGCGGACGGGTCGCGCAGCGCGGTCCGGCAACTGCTCGGCATCGGCTTTCCCGGCAGATCGTTCGATGACCAGTTCCTCATCTGCGACATCCGCGCCGATCTTTCGTTCCCCAGCGAACGACGGTTCTTCTTTGACCCGAGCTGGAACCCGGGCCGGCAGGTGCTCGTACATCAGTGTCCCCATGGCGTGTGGCGGATCGACTGGCAGGTCCCTGCGGGATTCGACCTGGACGCGGAACGTGCCAGCGGCGCGCTAGACCAGCGGATCAGGCAGATCACCGGCGGCCTGCCGTACGAGATCGTCTGGGCCACGGCGTACCGGTTCCATGAACGGGTCGCCGAGGTATTCGCGGCGGGCCGCTCGTTCCTGGCCGGGGACGCGGCGCACCTGTACGCGCCGTTCGGGGCGCGCGGCCTGAACTCTGGCGCGCAGGACGCGGAGAACCTGGCCTGGAAGCTCGCGTTCGTCCGACGCGGCTGGGCCCCTGCGACGCTGCTCGACAGCTACGACCGCGAGCGCTCGGCTGCCGCGCGGGAGAACCTGCGCGTCACCGCCGCCACGATGGAGTTCCTGGTGCCCCAGACCGAGAACTTGCGGCGGCGCAGGCGGGACGCGCTCGAGCAAGCGCTGGCTGACCCTAGCGCTCGCTCGCTGATCAACTCAGGCAAGCTGGCCGAGCCCTACTGGTACACGACGAGCCCGCTCACCACGCCTGGTCCGGCGCTCGACGGGTTCCCCGTCACGCCGGGTGCGAGCCGGCCACCGGTGCCCGGCGTGATCTGCCCCGACGGTCAGTGTGTTGCCGACGGCACGCCGACGAGGTTGCGGAGGTTGTTCGGCTCCTCGCTCGTCTTGCTTACCGAACGGGCATCGACGGCCGCGGCCGCTCGCCTGGTTGCTTCGACCGCCATTTCAGCGCCGGTGACCAGTTATGCGCTCGGTGAGATCGATCAGGGCGGCGGGCTCGGCGCGGCGCTGGACGCCAGCGCCGACAGCGTGCACGTGGTGCGCCCTGACGGTCACCTCGCGGCCGTGCTTCCCCGGTTCGACCCCGTACAGCTGGCTGCCGCGCTGCGGCGCGCGATCGGCGCCCACAGCTAGTCGCCGACGTGGGCCAGGTCGGCCGCTTCGGCGAGCTCGGGCAACACACGCTGGGCGGCCGCCAGGTCGGTGTCCAGCGCCCGGTCAGCGGTGCCCGGCGGGA
>DATELR010000151.1:0-3671 GCA_035276345.1 Streptosporangiaceae bacterium
GGCGAGCCCGTCGTGATGGTCGTCGCCGAGGACCGCTACCTGGCCGAGGATGCGGCCGAGCGGATCATGGTCGACTACGAGCCGCTGCCCGCCGTGGTCGGGGTGGACGCAGCCAGGGCGGCTCAGCATCTGGTGCACGACGACGTGCCTGGCAACGTGGCAGCCAACATGACGCAGGGCAACGGCGACATTGAGGCTGCGATGGCGGCCGCGCCACACACCCTTGAGCTGGACCTGTACGTCGAGCGCTCCGCGTCGACGCCGCTGGAGGGCCGCGGCGTGCTGGCGCGCTGGGACACCGAATCGCGGCGGCTGCGGATCTGGACGTCCACTCAGACCTCTACCGGCGTCCGCGCCGCGGTAGCCGCGAAGCTCGGGCTGGCACTCGCCGATGTCGACGTGATCACGCCAGACGTGGGCGGCGGGTTCGGGGTCAAGATCGTGCACCCGTGGCCCGAAGAGGTGCTCGTGCCGTGGGCCGCGAAGCTGCTCGGCAGGCCGGTGAAGTTCACTGAGGACCGGATCGAGCACTTCGTTTCCAGCGCGCACGAGCGCGGGCAGCGGCACCACGTCAAGGTTGGTTTTGACTCCCAGGGCCGGGTGCTCGGGCTGGACGTCCGGTTCTGGCATGACAACGGGGCCCATATCCCTTACGGGCTCATCGTGCCGATCATCACCTCGACGCAGCTGCTCGGGCCGTACAAGCCCGGCGCCTACCGGGTCGAGTTCAGCTCGCTCTACACCAACACCGTGATCGTCACGCCGTACCGGGGCGCCGGGCGGCCGCAGGGCGCGTTCGTGATGGAGCGGACGATGGACGCGATCGCGGCGGCACTCGGCCTCGACCGGACGGTCGTGCGGGAGCGGAACTTCATCCAGCCTGACGAGATGCCTTACGACCACGGGCTGATCTTCCAGGACGGCCGGCCGCTGATTTACGACTCAGGTGATTACCCGGCATCGCTCGCCAAGCTCAAGGCGCTGGTCGGCTGGGACGACTTCGAGTCCGTCCGGGCCGCGGCGGCGAAAGAGGGCAGGCGGCTGGGGATCGGGCTGGCGTGCTATGTCGAGGGCACCGGCGTGGGGCCGTACGAAGGCGCCCACGTGGTGGTCGAGACGTCTGGCAAGGTCAAGGTGGCGACGGGCCTGACCAGCCAGGGGCAAGGACACAAAACGGCGTTCGCCCAGATCGTCGCCGACGAACTCGGGGTGCCGATCGGGGATATCGAGGTCGTGACCGGCGACACCCGGGCGTTCGGTTACGCGGTCGGCACGTTCGCATCCAGGGCGGCGGTGATGAGCGGGTCCGCCATCGCGCTGGCCGCACGGGCCGCGCGGGCCAAGGCGATCAACGTGGCCGCGAACGCCCTCGAGGCTTCGCCTGACGACATGGAGATCAGCGACGGCATGGTCAGGATCAAGGGCGATCCCGAGTCAGGGATAGCGATCGGGACCGTGGCGGTGCTGTCCAACCCGCTCAGGTATGCGTTCGACGAAGCCGCCAAGGCCGCGACCCAGTTCGCGGGCGGTGACATCAGCAAGCCTCCGGTCGCCGAGGGCGAGGCGCCTGGCCTCGAGGGCCGGGAGTTCTTCTCGCCGGTACGGTCGACCTTCGCGAGCGGCATGCATGCGGCGATCGTGGAAACCGACCCGCAGACCGCCGAGATCACAGTGCTGCGCTATTGCGTGGTGCACGACTGCGGGACCCTGATCAACCCGCGGATCGTGGAAGGCCAGATTCATGGCGGCGTCGCGCAGGGAGTCGGCGGCGCCCTCTACGAGCGGATGGCCTATGACGAAACGGGTCAGTTGCAGAACGCGTCGTTCATGGACTTCCTGATGCCGTACGTCAGCGAGGTCCCGGCGGCGATCGAGATCGATCACCTGGAGACGCCGTCGCCGCTCAATCCGCTTGGCATCAAGGGTGCCGGGGAAGCCGGCGTGATCCCGAGCGCGGCCGTCTTCGCCGCGGCGATCGAGGATGCCGAGGGCATCCCGATCACGTCGATGCCGATTTCGCCGAGCGACCTTTTCGAGTTGCGCGCCGCCCAGGACTTCCAGGACGACCAGGCCGGGGAACAGGCGGGCGGCGCGCCTCGTGGTAGCGGTGATCGCGCGCGATGAGCTCCTCGATCCTGGCGCGATGAGCGGCGCCGAGCACCGGCGGCATGTCGCTTAGCTGCCTGGCCAGCGTCGGCGCCGAGGTCACGATGTGCACGGTCGGATGCTGGCACCTGCCGCGCCGCGAGCTGGGGTGCGTCAGCAGGACCACCCGCAGGATGGATATGGTGCCGGCGCGGGTGCGCAGGAACTGTTCCAGCTGGTCGGCAGGCTCGTTCAGTTGAACGCTGGGGGATCTGCCGCGGCGATCGCTGATGTTGCCACGCTCGACAAGGTTGCCGAACCGGTCGAATTTCTCAAAGCGCCAGGAATCACCGTCGCAGTAGACGGTCGCGTTGAGGTGCTTGCTCTCGATCGCGACGAGCCCGGCGGGCCCCAGCAGCAGGTGGTCGATCTCGCCCCGCCGGTTGCAGTAGCCGCGGAGCAGGACCCAGTCGTCACCAAGCGCCTGGCCGAGCTCCCTGGCAACCTGCTGCTCGCCGGCGACCCCGGCGGCGAGCCGGGATTCCATGTCAGACGGAGCAGGGGCACTGCGGCGCCTTGTCGCAGCCGCGGACGCGGGCGGCGGCGTCAGCCATCGCAGCTTCAGGACCGCGATCGCGGCACGCAGCCAGGCGACCCAGTGCTTGCGGGAGCGGGCACGATCACGCGCGTTCTTCGCTCGCCTGAGCAGTAACGCATGCCGCACGGCGGCGTCGTCAGAATCGGTCGCGCTCTGGCTCCTGCGCTTTCGCAGCTGCCGGGCAATGCGCAAGGCGTCAGCCGGATGATTGGAGAGCTCAACCGTACGCACCGCGCCACCTTTCCGCAGCGCGAGCCTAGTCCGCCGCGACGATGATCGCCGAGATTCCCCCGTTTGGGACCGATATCCATCACATGCCACGGATGAGGTGACCGCTCGTCCGATGAATCGGGCGCGGAAAGGACTGCGACCCGTGGGAAGCCGGGTCCGAAGGCCGTGCGAGGCTATGGTCGGCTCGAGCGGTGGGGAGGTGCGATGAAAGTCAGTGGCGCGGCGGACGTGCGCGCATCGCAGGACGCGCTCTGGGCGGCGCTGACGAACCCCCGCTTGCTCGCTCGTGCGGTGCCAGGCCTGGACCAGATCGACTTTGCTGACGATGGCACCTGCCAGTTCATCCTGACCACTACGATCGCTGCCGTGCGCGGCAGTTATGCCGGTCAGGCGCGCGTGGTCAGCCGCGATGCACCGGGCGCCTGCGTGCTGCGCGTGTCGGCGGCCGGGGTGAAGGGCACGGTGAACGCCGACGTCACGCTCCGGCTGGCGCCAGCCGCCGACGAGGTGACTCAGCTCAGCTATACGGCCGACGCCGCGGTCGACGGCGCAATCGCCGGGATCGGGCAGCTGATGCTCGCAAGCATCGCCAGGCGAATCGCTGCGGAAACGATCAGCGGGCTCGACGAGGCCCTCGCGGCTCCGGCACCTGCCGATCCGCCGGCCGCAATCGCCGACCACGCAACGGACGTGACCGACCGCAGGCGGGCAGATCTGTCCGGGCCGGCCGTCGCCAGCCCGGCACCCGCGGTCAGGC
>DATELR010000152.1:0-30659 GCA_035276345.1 Streptosporangiaceae bacterium
CTATCGCGAGAGGCAGGCGAGAAGCAGATGATGGCAGCGGCTTGCGGACCAAAGGACTTTGGCGACTTCCCGGGCCTTGGCGACCTCGGCGCCGCGCTCAAGGAGTTCTTCGCGTGCGCTGAGGGTTTGTTCGGTCCTGCCAAGGGCGGCGTGTTCGCTCATGCCGCGGGGCGTCGTCACTCCGGTCCGTGGGACAAGGTGTACGGCGGCCGGAAGGGTCCAGGGCCATGGGGCGGCGGCGGCCCGTGGGGTTCGTGGTGGGTTAGTCCTTCCGGACCTCCCGGCCCGCCCCGCGGTCACAAGGCCGGCCGTGGTGACGTGCGCGCGGCGATTCTGGCGCTGCTGCGCGAGGGGCCGCTGAACGGCTACCAGATCATGTCCGAGATCGAGGAACGCAGCAATGGTGCGTGGCGGCCGAGCCCGGGCGCGGTCTATCCAGCGCTGTCCCAGCTCGCCGACGAAGGCCTGATTGAGGGTGCCGAGTCGGCCGGGCGGCGGACATTCAGCCTGACTGACGCCGGCAGGGAGTACGTGGAGCAGAACCCGGACATGGCCAGGGGTGCGTGGGAGTCAGCCGCGCAGCAGGAGGAATGGGAAGTGCCCGGCTTGTTCGCTGAGGCAGCCCGGCTGGGTGGCGGGATCGTCCAGATCGCCCACAACGGCAACCCTGCGCAGGTTCGGGCGGCGGAACGCCTGCTCCAGCGCGCGCGGCGTGATGTCTACAAGATCCTCGCGGGCGATGAGGACGACCAGGACTCAGACGAGCAGGACGCATAGATAAGGGCAAATTCGATGATGGACGACAGGATCAGAATCTCCGACGCCGACCGAGAACGCGTGACCGCGCGCTTGCGCGAGCATTTCGCCGAGGGTCGGCTGACCTCCGAGGAACTGGACGAGCGAATCAGCGCGGCCCTGAGCGCGAAGACCTTCGGCGACCTGCGCAAGATCATGGCGGACTTGCCTGACTCGTCGCCGGTTCCGCCGAACGCTAAGCAGCCGCCGCCCTGGGCGTACCGCCCCGGGTTCGTCGCGTGGCGTGGGCCCAGGCTCCTGCCATTGGCGATTTTGTTCTTGATCGCAGCGGTTGCAATCCCGGGCGTGGGCTGGATGTTCGTCGCCTTCCTCAAGGTGGTGCTTCTTGTCTGGCTGGTGGCCTGCATTGCCGGCTTGATTGCCGCGTTCAGGTTCCGGCGGCGGCTGCGCCGCAACTGGGAGTCCGGCTGGAATCAGTGGCAAGACCAATGGCAGAACAACTGGCAGGGCCACTGGCACCGGTTCCAGTCGAAGGGCTGGTCTGACCCGCGTCGCGACAGCAACGTCTAAGAAAGGCCGGTGCAGCCCGGTCGCTACACTGCGGCTCTTATGGGCTACACCGATGCGCCTGCGGGCTGGTGGCGCACCTTCGTGCTGGAAACGCCAGCCCGCACCGCGAAGCTGGCGGTGGTCCGTGCCGATGGCTCACCGCACATCGCTCCGGTCTGGGTCGATATCGATCGGGACGAAATCATCTTCATGACAGCAGCGGACACGATCAAAGGACAGGCCATCCTGCGCGATCCCAGGGTGTCCATGTGCTGGGACGATGAGCGGCCGCCGTTCAGCTTCGTGACCATCGCGGGGACCGCGACGACCTCTGATGATCCGGACGAGCTGCTCGCCTGGGCAACCAGGATCGGCGGCCGCTACATGGGGGTAGATCGTGCCGTCGAGTACGGGCAACGCAACGGAGTGCCACCGGAGATGGTGGTGCGGGTAACGCCGACCCGGATAGTCGCCAAGGTGGACATCGCGGACTAGTGGCGCTCCAGCTGCGCTCGATACCAAGATTGCCGCAGTTGTCGAATTACTGAATTACCCGCGCGTGATCTACGAAACGCACGGCGGAAGCGCTGCTCCGCCTCGAAGCGGCCGAGGAGTTCGATGTGTTGCCCGACGATCGCCAAGTCGCCAAGATCATTCCGGCCTCCCGGCGGCCACGGTGGATTCCGGCCGCCGAAATCGGCGGCGAGCTCGCCAGTTTGGGTGCGGACACCACAGGCCTAGCCGAAGAGCTAAAAGATGTGCTGACCGACACGACCGATGACCTGCCGTGACGACGTCGCGTCGCATAATCGCGAGATGCGGATCTTCATCGGACTTGAGGCGGGCCGGGCCCGTTTAGGTTGCCTTGCAACAGGGTTAAAGGCGGGTTGCGGCAATCACCAATATCGTGGCTACCGCCACGCAGAAGACAGCGCTCGCGATCGCCTGGCCACGCGTTATGGGCTTGCGGGGTGTGCCGATCATGCCGAACCGGGCTATCGCAGCGAACACGTTCAGGCCGGCCAGCACATACAGCGCATAAGCCACAGCAGTGAGTGTAGCTGCGGCAACGGCGATCGGGCTTAGGCCTGACTCCCCGGGTGGGTCCGCAGCTGCGGACTGGATCTGGCAGCCAGGGCTTTCGCGAGAATGGCCGTGGCGGTCTCTGAAACGTCGCGGTCGTATGTTCTGCGGGCCTTGGAGTAACCCTGCTGCATTCCGCGCATCCATGCGGCGCGGCTGAGGGCGACGGCCACTGGGCAGAGAATTGAAGCGGCGAGGCCGACACCGGCGAGGGCGGCTGTTATGACGCTCATGGAGTGTTGGACGCCTTAGCCGCTGCGCCCGTTTACCGGATCGCCAGGATTGATGTGATTTTCTTGCGAGGGGTATGTGAATCCGTCCTGTTCAGGGCGTCGCCAGAATCTGACGAGTGGCGCTGCCGGCCATCGCGACCACCGGAAAAAGGCGCCTGAGGGGCAGGGGAACATGGACCGCCAGACCTGGCTGGCTCAGCGGCAGGCGGCCGTCGTGGCCGACTACGACGGCGACGCGGCGAACTACGACGACCTCGAATATCCGGCCGAGATGCAGCACGCATGGGTTCGCAGGGTGCTCGAGATGATCCCGCCAGGCGGCGCGGTCCTCGACGCGCCGTGCGGGACAGGCAGGTACTTCGCGCTGATCACCGGCGCTGGCATGCAGGTCACCGGCGCCGACCAATCGGCCGGAATGCTGGCGCAGGCCAGGGCGCGAGGCCTGGCCGTTTCACTTGAGCACTGCCGTCTGCAGGATCTCTCGTACGAGGGCAAGTTTGATGCTGCGCTGACGATCGACGCGCTGGAGAACGTTCCGCCCGAGGATTACCCGACGGTGCTGGCCAACCTTCGGCGTGCGGTACGGCCCGGCGGCGTCCTCTACATAACCGTGGAAGAACAGGAGCAGTCACATATCGACGACGCCTTCGCGTCCCTGAGCGCGCGGGGGATGCCCGCTGTGCACGGAGAAGTCGTCGAGGGAAACGTGGCCGGCTACCACTACTACCCGGGCCGTGAACGCGTGCTCGGCTGGCTTGCAGACGCTGGCCTGGACGTCATCGATGAGGCATACAGCCCTGAAACCGGCTGGGGCTACCGCCACTTCCTCGTGCGCGCGCCCGGCTAAATCCGACTCTGGTCCCGCCAGAGCTGCCGCGAGATCCGGGTAGATCGGCAGCCAGCGGTCATGACCGGTGAGAGCGAAGACCCTGAGTGCGTCGCCGGGCGGGATGACGAGCCGCATGTCGATGTTCCGCGCACCGGCACGTTGATGCGCGAGGTCGAGCTCGTGCACCCCTGCCGCGCTGCACGTCGCCGTACCGGTCAGATCGGCGATCACGACCGTGGCGCCCGCATCAAAGGTCGCCTCTAGCTCGTCGGCAACGGTTCGCGCGTTGCCGATGTCGATGTGCTCGGGCATGGTCACGATGCTGGGCTCACCACCGTTCCCTGCTTTCTGCTGATCCGCCACATCAGCACGCTCCTTATGTCCAGCCGGTCGCCCGGCTTGGGCCATGAGGAACCAGCCCGAGCTAGCGAGCTAACCGAAAAGGTAGGTCAGTATTACTCATCGTGATGAGGGCAATGTCCGTTTCAGGCCGGACCGAAAGCGCCATCTGGCCAGGCGGCGATGCAGACTCGGTTGCCTGCCCGGTCGGCCAGGATCCAGGCGCTCGGAGCCGCGGAATCGTCGACGATGCGGCCGCCGGCTGCCAGAGCGGCGGCGAGGCGCTGCTCGGCCTGTTCGCGGGCGACGGATACGTCGACGTGCATCGCGTGACGCAGGGTCTTGGCCGGGTCGAGGTCCTGCATCCAGACCGTCGATCCGTGGCCTAGGGGATCAACGGCGTTGTCATCGGCCAACTCGTCGTAACCGAGGACGGCCCGCCAGAAGCCGACGTCGATTGCATCGGGCTGGGCCGCGATAGCGAACGACACTTCTTGCGCCCGGGTGCGATCGGGCGTGGCTCCGCATTCCCTGGCGACCGCCGAGACCGCCCGGGCCAGGTCAACATGGCGCTCCTCCAGCCGAAAGACGCCGCGCGTCAGTCGTACGGTGAGCTGGCCATCGGACAGTGTCATCAGAGCGCTGTCCAGCCCGGGGACCTGAGCCACCGCCTCGGCCAGCCGAGCCGCGTCGGCCAGCGACGGTACGCGGAAGACTGCCAGTGCGCCGCCGTGCAGCACCACCCAGTCGGCCACGCCGTCAGCGGCGAGGAACCGCCGCCATCCCTCCTCGCTCATGGCCACCCTCCAGTCTCGAAATCGTAGCCAATCACGCGCGCCTAGGGCAGTCGGCTCGACCGGACAAACGAGCAGGCGGCGTGAGCCTGCGCGTCCTGTTGCGCCTCGGACAAGACAGTCCAGTTGCCGTATGGGCTGGTCACGGTGCACACAGTGACGTACTTCTTGGCCGGGAGCGCGGAGGCCTCCGGCCATATCTTGCCGCCATCACCGGGCCAGGAAAGATAGGGCTGCGACTGCCCGCAGATGGCACCTCGGGGCACATGCGGTCCCGCTACGAACTGCACGTACACCTGGCCATCCGGGCTGCCCCAGTAGCACGGCTGCGCGGCCCGAACAGAGTGAGCATGGTGAAGCGGTGGGTCCGCGGCCGTAGCTGTGCCGCATGCAGCCAAGCCGAACGCGGCGAGGCCCGTGCTCAGAGCCGCGCAGAAACCTTTCATGTGAACCTCGGAGTCCAGTCCGCCTTTAATGCCGTGAGGATAAATAATGTTCCCTTATACGGTCAAGACGGTACAACCACTCAATTTGCGCGTCGGCCAAGTTCCATCGCAGGCCGGTCAGCGCCCGTCTAGCCGTAGCCGTGGCCCTGCGGAGCAAGGTTTTCGCCAGGATGCGGTCATCGGCGCATGGCACGATGGCTCGATGGACCTGAACGTTCCGGTGCAAACGATCGGGGTTGTCCGCTGCGGTCATCGTGATCTGGAGACCACGCCGATCCAGGCAGGGGTCAACAGGGCCGAGCAGGCCGTTATCGAGATCGAGCCGGCGTTCGCTGACGGCTTGGACGGTCTCGGCGGCTTCGACTATGCCTGGCTGCTCACCTGGCTGCATCAGCAGCCAAGCGGTGACCTGCCGCCGCTCCGCCAGGTGCCTTTCCTGCTCCGCGGACAGCGCCGTCAGATGGGGATCTTCGCGACCAGGGGGCCGCGCAGGGTTAATCCGATCGGTCTCAGTCTCATTCAGATCATCGAGATCACCGGGACACGGCTGACCTTCGCCGGCGTTGACGTGGTCGACGGCACGCCGGTCGTAGACATCAAGCCCTATGTGACTAGGTTCGACCGGCCGGCCGGTGACCCGCGCTGCGGGTGGTTCGACGAGGTAAGCATCGACGAGCGCGCGACTCCCGCGTGGCTCGCATCGCGGTCATCATTACCTGGCGTCATGCCAGCGGTTGAGGAGCCAACGGCGCGGTTCGCGGGCGCGTTGCGGGCTGATGATCAGGAACGCGCGAACCGGCCGGCGTTGGCGGCCAGGTCGCGGCGGCCAGTCTGACCGGTCTTGCTGACCAGGTTGGCGATGTGGGTCTCGACCGTTTTGGGAGAGATGAAGAGCTTCGCTGCTATGTCAGCGTTCGACAGCCCCTGAGCCAGCAGGAGGATGACGTCCATCTCGCGGCTCGTCACGCCTAGCCGGCGCATTTGCGCAGGAACGCTTGCCTTGCCGCGGCCGGTGCGCGGGGCCCTCTCACCGGCCTGGCGCAAGACGACCCGGCAGGCTGAGGCGAGCCTGTGCTGCCCGTTCGCGTCGAATTCCCTGGTCGCCTCCCGCATCCACGCTGGTGGGTGCCCCCAAGAGTCCTTGATGGCATCGGAGACGACCAGCCGCCTGGCCAGGTGGGTCCACCAGGGTGCGTAAGAGCGGAAGTGCTCATCACCTTCGGCGGCGAGCGCGCTCGCCCGCCTGGCATGACCAGCCCGGCCTTCGAGCACCGCCTGCGCGTAGGCCAGCCAGCCCTCGTTCCAGCCCACGGCTGCTCCGGCAGTTCGGGCCCGCTCGAGGGCTCGCTGCCCTTCCTTGCCTGTGGTCGCCTGCAGCAGTGCGTAGAAGGCCCATGCTCGCCGCGGCGTCTGCTGCGGCGCGCGCTGCAAATGCTCGATCGCCTTGGCGCTCTCCGCTGCGGCCTGGTTGATTTCGTCGCGGAACAGCGAGGTGACAACCCGGTCCTGGCCCCAGGTGGCCGCCAGTACCTCGGCGTCACCCGGCAGAACATGCTCGGCCCGGCCCGCCGCGGACTTGGCCGCTTTGCGATCGCCCCAGACGCCGAAGATGAGGGCCTGAGCAGCCAGTGCGAGGGCTTCGATGCGTGGCGCCTTGATCATCCGGGCACCCTGCTCACAGCGCCGCGCGGCGCCCATCGCGCGATTCAGGTCGGTGCCAAGACACCAGATGTTGGCGAGCTGCAGGTCGATGGCGGTCGCCGTGGCGACCGCTCCGGCCTGGCGCGCCAGCTCGCTCGCTTCGGACAGGCGCGCAGTATCGCCGCCCTGGATCATGTCGATCGTGCCGAGTTCGTGCAGGGCGCTGATCCGCCGGACGGCGAACTCCTCTCCCTCGGCGATGGTGGCCGCTCGCTCGAACGCAGCCCTCGCGGCGCCGAGATCTCGCACGCGCTCCCGCCTGCCGATCACCTCGAGTGATTCGAAAGCGACTTCGGCGGCCCAGCCTTCAAGGCCGGCCGCCTCGGCGCTGGCGAGCGAGCGCTGCGCGAGCACGTCTGCGGATTCGAGTTCGCCCGCGTCGATCGCGCACCGTGCCGCCACCGCGTCGGCCCAGCTCGAGGTGATCGGGTTGCCGAGCCGGTCTGCGATCTCACGAGCCGCGCTCAGGTGCGCCGCAGCGGATTCCGGATCACCTTCTGATTCTGTGCGAGCCGCCATCAGCAGGATTCTGGCCTGGCGCTGGGATTCTGTTCCCAGCTCATCGAGCCTGGCGACTGCTTCCTCCGCGACCGGTGCCAGGCGAGAATTGTCCCCCGCCAGCGCCAGCGCCTTGACCAGCCTCTCGTCGACGTCGGCTGCGAGTCCCGGATCGGCGTCTTGGACTTGTCCCAGTTGCGCTCTGGCCTGGCTCAGCGTCTCCGCAGCACTGCTGACTGCGCCGTGAACCAGCGCGCGGTGGCCGGCCTCGAGCAGCAGGCGCGCGGAGTCGGCGTGCTGGCCAGCCGTCTCGTACAAATCGGCGGCCAGCTCGCACCACGTGCTGGGAAGGCCCGGATGCGCCGACTCGACCGCCGAGGCCGCGGCGGCCGACCGCCTGGCCAGGTCGGGCGGCAGCAACGCGGAGATGATCGCAGCCCTTGTCAGGCTGTGGCGGAACCTCAGCCAGCCGTGCCCGTCCGCATGCGGCTCGATCAGCTGCACGGCCCTGGCCTGGGCGAGCGCGGAAATGACCTCCTGATCGCTCACGTCGCACATGGCGGGCAGGAGGGTCCAGTCGAACTGCCTGCCGAGCACGGCGGCCGCGACGATGACCTCGGCTGCCTGTGGCTTCAGCGCTGCCAGCCGGTTCTGGACCGATCCCACGATCGAGTCGGGCATGCGGGTGATGACGCCGTCGTACACGTGCCACCCGTCGGCCCGGTGCTCTAGCTCGCCCGAAGCAACCGCGGCCGCGAGAACCTCCTCAACTGCGAAGGGAAGCCCGTCGCAGTGGGCAAGGAGCCTGGTCGCGGCAACCGCGGTCTCGCGGTCGGCGTCCAGGCACGCGCCGACCATCTCCTCGACTTCGCGCTCGGTGAGCCGGGGTACTTCGATGAGTTCGCCGGAGCGCCTGGCGATGATCGACCTGGCCATATCCAGGCCGGCCGACTGCTCATCATCGCGGAGCGTCGCCACCAGCATTACTCGTCGTCCGGCGAGGTTGTCGGCCAGGTAATCGACGGTGGCCAGGGTTTCGGGATCGGCCCAGTGCAAGTCCTCCAGGATCAGGATCGAGCCCGTCCCCGTCAGCGCCAGCACCCGCAGCAATGCTTCGGCCACCGTCAGCGGGTTCACCTCGGTGTTGGTCCGGCCGGGTTGTCCGAGCTCAGGCACGAGCGTGGCGAGAACGGAGCGGTACTCGCTCGCGCTGGCGACCTCAGCCAGGCTGCCGCTCCGGCCAAGTTGCATCAGCGCCTCGGTGATAGGCCGGAATGGCACCGGCGATGCCGACTGCACAGCGCGGCCTCGGTAGCTGGCGAAGCCGCGGTTCTGGGCGACAGCGGACAGTTCGGCCGCGAGCCGGGACTTGCCGACACCCGGGTCACCCGTCAGGAACAGCGCGCGGCCCGAGCCGGTCGCAGCGGCGTCGAGCGCAGTGACCAGCGTGCGCAGTTCTGCGTCCCTGCCAATCAGGACCGGGGACAACATCGAGGGCATGGACTCGATAGTACTGAATGTAAACATCCGACTACGGTGCGCGTTCTGCCACCTTCCGCGAGATCCGCGAGATGGAAGGGTCGTCGAGGCCCGGGTGTCAGCCGTCGCTGAGGCTGGCAGCGTGATCGGGCACGAACGTCTGCAAGCCGATGGGCATCCTGACGTAGCCCTGCGACGGCGGCCTGGGCGGCAGCGACAACGGCGCGCGCCGGACATCCTGATAGGGGATGGTCGAGAGCAGGTGCGCGATCATGTTGATCCGAGCGGTGCGCTTGTCATCGCTCTCCACGACGTACCAGGGCGCCTCGGGGATGTCAGTGTGGACGAACATCGCGTCCTTGCTGCGCGAGTAGTCCTCCCAGCGAGTGACTGACTCCAGGTCCATCGTCGACAGCTTCCAGCGGCGCATGGGGTCCTCGAGCCTGGACTTGAAGCGCCGCTGCTGTTCGGCATCGCTGACCGAGAACCAGTACTTGCGGAGCATGATCCCGTCCTCCACCAGCATCCGCTCGAACAGCGGGCACTGGTGCATGAACCTGCTGTACTCCTCCTTGGTACAGAACCCCATGACGTGCTCAACGCCCGCGCGGTTATACCAGCTGCGGTCGAACAGCACGATGTGGCCGCCGGCGGGCAGGTACCTGATGTACCGCTGGAAATACCACTCGGTCTGCTCCCGCTCGGTCGGCGCCGGCAGCGCCACGATGGAGGCGATCCTCGGATTCAGGTACTGGGTCACCCGCTTGATCGTGCTGCCCTTGCCTGCCGCGTCCCTGCCCTCGAACACCACGACGATCCTGGCGCGCTCGGTCCTGACCCACTCCTGCAGCTTCACCAGCTCGGCCTGCAGCCGATATAGCTCAGCCTGGTAGAGCGATTTCTTCAACCGCTGACCCATGGCGCACCTCCTGCTCCCTCCATACCCGTCAGGCGCGCAGACCCGGCGCACCGAGCCCGACCGCCTGTCAAGCGCAGGAAACGTGACATCCGATACGGAACACCGCAGAGGGGCCGCTGGTTATTGCGATCATCGGCCACGCATTCAGGAGGCTATGCCCACATGTCTGTCAATGAACAGCTGCTCGCCAACAACGCCGTCTATGCCCAGGAGTTCAACGGACCTCTCCCGCTACCCCCGGCACTGGGAGTTGCTGTCGTTGCCTGCATGGACGCCCGGCTTAACGTCTACGCGATTCTCGGTCTCGAGGAGGGCCAGGCTCACGTCATCAGGAACGCGGGCGGAGTCATTACCGACGACGAGATCAGGTCGCTTGCCATCAGCCAGCGGCTGCTCGGCACCAAGGAAATCATCCTCATCCATCACACCGACTGCGGCATGCTGACGTTCACCGACGACGACTTCAAGGCGAGCATTCAGGCAGACACCGGCATTAAGCCGCACTGGTCCGCGGAGGCGTTCCCCGACCTCGAGGACGACGTGCGTCAGTCAGTAGCGCGGATCAAGGCCAGCCCGTTCATCCCGAACAAGGACGAGGTGCACGGCTACGTGTTCGACGTGGCAACCGGCCTCCTCAACGAAGTGAAGTAGCGCACGATCTCGCGAAGGCCCGGTTCCAGTGCCACTCAGCCTGGAACCGGGCCTGTCGCTGTGACGCCGCCCGTCACCCCGCGGTGCTCATCAGCGGGGATGACGCCCCGGATTCCCCGGAGTTGGTCCAGACCGACTGACCCAGGTAGCCCCTGGCCACCATCGCGACAAACTGGTAAACCGCGTCTTCGGCCGGGTTCAGCGGTCCCGGCTTGGCGTGCGGCGACGCCAGCCCGCGCTGAACCGACTCGCACGCCGCCCAGTCCTGCCTGTTGGTGAGGTCCCAGAAGTCGACGGCGTAGCTCGGGTCGAAGCCGGGCTTGGCGATCGCCTCTGGCGCGAATGACCAGCTGCACTCGATCATCGTCCGGTCGACAGCCAGCGGGATCAGCCGGTGGATCATCACGTAGTCCGGGTGGGTGCTGATCAGCACGTTCGGGAAGACGTTCACGTAGATGACGGTCCGCAGGCCCTTCTCATCCAGGCCGCGCAGCGGCACGCCGTTGCTGGCGCCGTCCAGCGACATGGTCGCCATCCCTGGCCGCAGGTCCATGGTGCCGCCTACCCAGGCTCCCGCGAAGTCGTAGTTGTCGCCGCTCTTGGGCGGGCTGACCCGGCACAGCTCAGGATGGATGGACGGGCAGTGATAGCACTCGTGATAGTTCTCGGTCAGGATCTTCCAGTTCGCCGCCGCGTCGTACTCATGCGAGTCGGCCAGCACCAGCCTGCTCATCTCGTAGGGCGCGAGCAGGCCGTCCAGCGTGCCGAGCGCCTGACTGAGCGGTCCGGCCTCGCCTGAGCTGTCGACGAAGATCAGGCCATGCCATTCGACGCACGGCAGCTCGGTCAGGCCCCACTCACTGGTACGGAACTCACTCTGGCCCTTGAAGCCAGCTGCAGCGCGGAGGTCCCCGTTCAGGCCATATGTCCATGCGTGATACGGGCAGATGATCACGTTCTGGCTGGATGACGCGCCGCATGGCAGGAGTTCGTGGCCGCGATGCCGGCAGGTGTTCGCGAACGCATGCAGGGCGCCTTCCTCGTCCCTGGTCAGCAGGACGCTGCCGACGCCAGCAGGCTCAGCGCGCTGGTCGCCGGGATTGGCGACCTGGTCGCTGCGCCCGACGCACAGCCAGCCGCCGCCGAAGAAGTAGCGCTGCTCCCATTCGAAGACGGCGGGATCGGTATAGCTCGCCGGAGGCAGCATCCGGCTCTCGCCGAACGGCTTGAGCGACTCGGCGACAGCGGCAGAGTCGAGCGGAGCCGTAGGCGTGCTCTTCGTGGTGATGACGGGCTTAGAAGCGCGCTGACTGACCATACAGTCAATGCTAGGCGAGTCGCTCTGGGGTGTCCAGCGCCAGATTCGCGGCGAAATCTGCGCATGTCAAGTGCAAAATGAGGATGCAGGGCTGCGGCTTTTGGGTCGAGCGGGCCGCCGCCTACTCGCGGCTTCGCGAGCCTGAGCCGACTGCCGCGTTCGGCGCTTCGCCCGGTGCGCCGGCCGACCAGCACCGCACGATGTCGCGCATGGAGAGCAGGCCCTTGACCTCGCCCTCGTCGACCACGATCAGGTGCCGGAAACCGCCCGCGACCATCGTCTCGGCGGCGTGGTCGAGCGTCCAGTCAGGGGAGGCGAAGATGACGTCGCTGGTCCGGTGATTGGCAACGACCTCTGAGTCGGGGTCCTGATTAGCGCCGAGTGAGTTGAGGATGTCGCGTTCGGTGAGAATGCCGATGCCGGAGCGGTCATGATCAAGCACGACCGCCGCGCCAACGCGCTGCGTCGACATCATGCGCGCTGCTTGCCGCAATGTGTGGGCCGGGCCGACGCTCAGCACGACCTGGCTCATCCCGTCCTTGACCTTCATGGTGCGATCACTCCCCGTTTCTGGATTACCGAACCGCGGGCGGCCGGTTGCGCCAATCCCAACGCAGCGGGCAAGTTTGTGAACTTGTGATCCTAGCTCCAGCATCGTTCAAGAGGAAGACGAGGGCAAGGGCTGCCAGCAGTCCTCGAGTTAGCTTTGAGCGTGCTCGGAGCTGCTCGCGCGGGCCGATCTGGCCGCCGCGGACGACCCGGCGGACCCGCGTGCGGCCGGCGTGTCTTGTGCGCCCGCCAGCAGCTGCAGGACCTCCTCGTGCAGCTGGCCATTGCTGCACAGAACATTGCCGCCGTCGGGCGCCGGGTTTCCTGACAGGTCGCTGAAAGAGCCGCCTGCCTCGGTCACGATGATCTGCAGCGCTGCCAGGTCCCAGAGCGAGACCTCGGCCTCTGCCGAGACGTCTACCGCACCCTCGGCTACCAGCACGTGGGACCAGAAATCGCCGTAGGCTCTGGTCCGCCACACTGACCTGGCGAGGCCGAGGAAGGCGTCGAGCCGGCCGGACTTTTCCCAGGTCGCGAGGTCGGAGTAGGAGAACGAGGCATCCTCGAGCCTGGCGACTTCCGAGACGCGTCATGCCGCTGCCTTGGTCAGCGAGCGCCCGGTCCAGGCACCGCCATCGCTTGCCGCCCACCACCGCCGGCCAAGGGCCGGGGCGGTCACGACACCGACGGTGACCTCGCCTTCGGCCATCAGGCCGATCAGGGTGGCCCACACCGGCACGCCCCGAACGTAGTTCTTGGTTCCGTCGATCGGATCGATGACCCAGCAACGCGGGCTCATACCGGTTCTGCCGAATTCCTCGCCCAGCATGGCGTCGCGCGGCCTCGCCCGCCGCAGCACGTTGCGCAGCGACTCCTCGGTGGCCAGGTCGGCGTCGGTGACCGGAGTCAGGTCGGGCTTGGACTGAACGCTCAGGTCACGGGCGCGGAACCGGCGCATCGTGATGTCGTCTGCAGCATCGGCAAGCACGTGGGCGAACCGCAGGTCGTCATCGAAACCCGCCATGCGGCCAAACGCTATCGCTATTCCGTCACAGTGACCATGACCGGCAGGGCCGGAAGGATGACCGGTAATGCCGGGAGCATCACCGGCAACGCCGTGAGCATGGCCGGACGCGCCGGCGATGACCCTCGCCGGATGCCTACTCCGAGTCCGCGCCCTCGCGGCTGCGCAGCAGCCGCCGCAGCGAATCTAGCCTGGCCGCCAGTGCCCGCCCAGCAGCGCCGCCGCCCGCCTCAGCGACCCAGGCGTCGAGCGCGCACTCTGCGCCAAGGTGATCGCAGCCTGGCGGGCATTCCTCGGCCCCGTCGGCTAGGTCGGGAAAGGCCTGGACGACCCGCTCGGGCGACATGTGGCCAAGGCCGAAGCTGCGCAGCCCGGGCGTGTCGATGATCCATCCGCCGCCGGGAAGCGGCAGGGCCACGGCCGATGACGATGTGTGCCGGCCCCGGCCCGTCACCGGGCTCACCTCGCCAACCGCACGTTCGGCCTCGGGAATGAGGATGTTGACGAGGGTTGACTTTCCCACCCCTGAGTGCCCCACAAGCACGCTGACCTGACGGGCGAGCAGGCTCCGCAACCCGGCGAGCTTCTTGTCGGTCAGCGGCCGGCCGAGCACCACGCTGCGGAGCCCGAGCGGTTCGTAGACGGGCAGGATCTCATCCGGCCTGGCGAGATCGGCTTTGGTCAGGCAGAGGACTGGCTCGAGCCCAGCGTCGTAGGCCGCGACCAGGAACCTGTCGATCAGCCTGAGCCGGGGCGGCGGGTCGGCAAGCGCGGAGACGATCACGAGCTGGTCGGCATTGGCCACGATCGCCCGCTCGACCGGATCGGTGTCATCGGCGGACCTGCGCAGGACACTGCGGCGCGGCGCGATCCTGACCACTCTGGCAAGCGTGCCGGGCTCGCCAGACACGTCGCCGATGAGGCCGACCGTGTCGCCGACGACGATGTTGCCCTTGCCGAGTTCGCGGGCCTTCATCGCGGTCACGACCAGGTCCCCGATCATGCAGCGGTACCTGCCCCGGTCAACGGCTGTCACGAAGGCGTCGACGGCCTCCGCGTGGGCGGGCCGGCGCCGTGTCCGCGGCCGGGATCCGCGGCCAGGCCTGATCCGGACGTCATCCTCGTCCAGTCCGCTGTGCCTGGCCCGCGGTGCCATCAGGGAGCGCTTTGAGCCGTCGGCGTCAGGATCTCCGACCAGCGCTGGCTGAAGTCGGGGAAGGTCTTGCCGACTGTCGCGGCGTTCTGTACCCGTACTCCGTCGGTGACTAGGCCTAGCACGGCAGCTGCCATCACGAGCCGGTGGTCGTCATGACTGTTGAACTGGGCGTCGCCTCGCAGCGGCGCGGGCCTGATGCGCAAGCCGTCGGCCAGCTCGGTCACATCACCGCCGAGCTTGCCGATTTCGCTGGCCAGCGCGGCCAGCCGGTCGCTCTCGTGCCTGCGCATGTGGCCGATGCCGGTGAACTCAGAAGGGGAGTTCGCCAGCGCGGCGAGGGCCGTCAGCACCGGCGCGAGCTCGCTGACCTCGCTCAGATCGGCGCCCACGCCGCTGATCCGGCCCGAGCCGGATACACGGAGGCCATCCTTAGTCAGGCGGACGTCCGCTCCCATTGACCTGAGCAGCTCCATGATCCGGCTAGCGGGTTGCAGGCTGTCCGCCGGCCATCCGGCGACCGTGACCTCGCCGCCGGTCGCCAATGCCGCGGCGAGGAAGGGGAAAGCGTTGGACAGATCCGGTTCGACATCGATCTCGCCGGGACGGATCGGGCCCGGCATGACCCGCCACGCGCGCCGCGTCATCGGGCTGGCGCCCGCGCCGGCCGTGTCCTCGCGGACGTCCACGCCAGCCGCGCGGAGCATCCTGATCGACATCTCAATATGCGGCTCAGATGGAACTCGCGGCCCCTCGTGCCTGATCTCTGCTCCTGCCGAGAACCGGGCAGCGGCCAGAAGCAGGGCGGAAACCAGTTGCGATGACGATGAGGCGTCCATCGTTACCGTGCCGCCCGGCACGGAGCCCCGTCCGCGCACGATAAAAGGAACCGCCCCCGTGCCGGAGTCGGCAATCGTCACGCCAAGCTTCCGCAGCGCGGTCAGCAGTGGCCCGACCGGCCGCTGAGATACCCGCTGATCACCGCGGAACGCGACGTCGGCCCTCGTCAGCGCGGCAACCGGCGGAACGAATCGCAGGACGGTTCCTGAGTTGCCCACGTCGACCTGAATGCCGGCGCGGCCAGCATCTGGCAGTGGCTGCCCGGCCGCGGACGCGGGTTCGACCAGCCACGACCCTTTCGCTTCCTCGATCCGGCAGCCGAGCGCGCGAAGGGCATCCGCCATCAGCCTGGTGTCCCGCGCGATGAGCGGCGCGGAGATGACGGTGGGACGGTCAGAGAGCGCGCCCAGTACAAGCGCCCGGTTGGTCATCGACTTCGATCCTGGCAACCGCACGACGGCGCGTACCGGTCCGCGCGCACGCGGAACGAGCCAATCGGCGACGGCAGCTTCGGGCAATCCGCCGCGCGGCTCCTGATCGGAACGGTCGCTGGTCATGACAGCAAGGGTATTTGGCCGCCGCTGGCGCGGCATGGTCGCCACGCTCGCGCCGGACCGCTGTGTCGCTGCACGTCAGCGGCTGCCGGAAAGCTCGTTGGATGACTAATGTTTGACGGCCTCCTGACTTGGCTATGAACAGCGTCAATCCGTTGTTCGGAAAGCGGCCTCCCCTGGCCACATCTTTCTGACAGGTCACGCCAATTGTGACCAACGACGGCACCTCGGCGTAGCCGAGACGCCGCCCCCGGTCTCGACGACGCAGCGAAAGTGGAAGCCGACGTGTGTGGCAGGTACGCATCAGCGCGTTCGCGCATTGAGCTCCTCGAGGAGTTCGCTGTGCAGAGCGATCGCGTCGATGAGCCACTCAAGCCGGACTACAACATTGCGCCGACCAAGCCGGTCTACACGGTGATGACCCGCGCGTCGCGTGAGGAAGCCGCGAACGGAGACGCGGCGCCTCCGTCGGCGTCCCGCCAGCTGCGGGTCGTGCGGTGGGGCCTTGTCCCGTCCTGGGCGAAGGACATCTCCATCGGCAGCAGGATGATCAACGCACGGGCGGAGACCGTCAGCGAGAAGCCCGCGTTCAGAAAAGCGTTCGCCAGCCGCCGGTGCCTGCTACCGGCCGACGGCTATTACGAGTGGCAGCGCCCGCCAGCCGGAACTAAAGGCCCCAAGCAGCCGTACTTCATCTGCCGTCCAGACCACGGGGTCCTTGCTTTCGCCGGCATCTACGAGCTATGGCGGGATCGCTCAATGCCCAGGGATGACCCAGCGGCCTGGCTCTGGACCGCCGCCGTCATCACGACCACGGCGCCGGACGAACTCGGCGAGATCCATGACCGCATGCCCATGGTGATCGCGCCGGCGAGCTGGGCGGACTGGCTCGATCCAGACAACACCGATGCGGCCGACGTGCGGGCGCTGCTCGCCCCTGCCGCGACGACCGGACTGACGTCCTATCCGGTCTCGCTCGCAGTGAACTCGGTGCGCAATAACGGGCCTGAGCTTGTCAAGGAAGCTGAGCCGGTGTCGCCGGGGTCTGGAGGTAGAAGCGATGGCTGAGGTCTTGCTGGCAGAGCTGGATGGCACAGCGCGGAATGGCACGGGAGGTGTGAGCCGGTTGGATATCGCAGCGGCTCGTCAGCGCCTTGAAGAGGTACGTGATGAGCTCGACAGGTCGGTCGCCGTCTTGAATGGCGCTCATCAGCAGACTGCGTACGTGGCGGACTATCCCCAGGATCCGGCCGACGCGGGAACGAACCTCGCCGAGTCAGACCGCGCCGAGGCGATCCTCTCCGCTGCCAAGGCCCGGCGCCTGCTGGTTCTCGACGCGCTGGTCCGCTTGGACAATGGCAGCTACGGAGTCTGCGTCGACTGCGGCAAGGCAGTGCCCGAGGGCCGGCTGGAGGTTAAGCCCGAAGCCGCGCGATGCCTGAGTTGCCAGTCAAAGCGGGATGGACGAGACAGGCTGCGGCGCTGAGCATCTGTCCGTGAGGCCGGCGGAATGAAGCCGCGTCACCGTGTGTTGCAACGCGCGTGCCCACTGCAGCTCATAGCCGGTGCTTGGAGCAACCGCGCGTAGCACCCGCGGACACGGCTAAGTCCCGGTCAGGTGATGTTCGGGTAGCCGTCCGATCGGCATGTTCTCCCGGCACGGTATTCTCCGCCGAAGACGGCTGGCATCCTGGCCGGAGCCAGCCACGCACGGCGGAGGGGGTGGGTCCGGTACCTGAGACACTCGAGGGGCGCAACGAGCGCTTCGAACGTGATGTCCTGCCGTACCTGGATCAGCTGTACGCGGCAGCTATGCGGATGACGCGCAATCCAGCTGACGCGGAGGACTTGGTACAGGAGACCTTTGCTAAGGCATACGGCTCATTCCACCAGTACCAGGACGGCACGAACCTCAAGGCGTGGCTGTTCCGCATCCTCACCAACACCTTCATCAACACCTACCGGAAGCGGCAGCGCGAGCCGCAGCGATCGGGCACCGAGGAGATCGAAGACTGGCAGCTTGCCAGGGCGGCCTCGCACACCTCCTCCGGCCTGAAGTCGGCCGAGGCCGAGGCGCTTGAGGGTCTTCCCGACTCCGATGTGAAGCAAGCTCTCCAGGCACTCCCCGAGGAATTCAGAATCGCGGTATACCTGGCAGATGTCGAAGGTTTCGCCTACAAGGAGATCGCCGACATCATGGGAACCCCGATCGGGACCGTCATGTCCCGGCTGCACCGGGGTCGCAGGCAGCTGCGAGACATGCTGCAGGACTACGCGGCCGACCTCGGAGTGGCCGCTGCTGCGTCGCGGCAATCGCAGGCCGAAGCGCCCAGGGGGGATGCGTGATGAGCTGCGGAAAACCGCATGAAGTGCCGTGTAGCGAGGTACTCGAGATGGTGTACAGCTATCTCGACGGCGAGATGGATAAGGTCTCCTACACCCAGGTGAAGGTCCACCTCGACGAATGCGGCCCGTGCCTGCGCGAGTACGGCCTTGAGGAGGTCGTGAAGCGCCTGGTGCACAGGCACTGCGGCCACGAGCAGGTTCCCGCGGACCTGAGGCAGAAGGTCCTGCTGCGGATCCAGGCAGTCAGGGAAGAGATCGAAGCCGGCTGACTGCCCTCTTTCAGCACTCCGCTAAACGCTTCGCCCCACGTCCGCGCGCAGACTCACATGCCGCTTTCAGCTGATCTGCTGGCAATACGCCGGACTCCAACGCTGAACGGCACGATGGCGTTACTCTGAGTCGCGGCACTCTAAGCGAGCGAGGTGGCGGGGACGACATGACCAGGCTTTCCTTGGCCACCTGGCTATATATCCTCGCCGTCGTCGCCGGAGCCGCAGCCATTCTCAGGCAGGTACCCGACGACCTACCGAAAGACATTCAGGATCTGCGCGGGTTCTGGGTTGTCGTTATTGCGCTAGCGGTGCTCTTCCTCATCTGCGATTCGACCCCGACGGTGCTGGGCAACCGGCAGTGGGCCTGGTCGCCGAGTTCTGCGGCCACGCTCGCGGCCGTAGTCCTGCTAGGTCACAAGGGCCCGATCGGCGCCGCGATGGTCGGGGCGGTGGCGATCCTCAGCATCCGCCGCCATGTACCGCTGGTGGAGCGCCTCTTCAACGGCGCTATGTACGCGATCGCCGGGTACGCGGCGGGCGTCACGTTCCTGCTCCGCGAGAGCAAGCCACTGGTTCCGCTCAGCTGGTTCTATCCAGTCCTGCATCTGCATCTGCAGCTAGGTCTTCCGGTGGGCCACTCAGTCAGCTGGACCTTCGAGAATGTCCAGTCAAACTTTGTGACCGCGTTGCTGCCCTTCGCCGCCGCCGCGGTAGTGAACATGCTCGTGAACCACGGCCTGCTGTGGGGAATGCTGCTGTTTGACCGGCGTAAAACGACCAGTCCGCAGGAGGCAGGGCCGTCCTGGAGCACACCGCTGCTGCTGTTCTCCGACCTGGGATTCGCTGCCCTCGGCCTGGTCATCGCAGCTCTGTGGGTGATCTTCGGCCCGATTGCGGCCGCCATCGTGCTCGTGACTCTTTACGTAGCGCGGTGGGCGATGGCCCAGTTCGCCGCGCAGCAGTATGCGCATACCGCGACGCTGCGTGCGCTGTGCCAAGCCGTTGAGACTAAGGACTTCTACACCAGGGGCCACAGCGAGCGGGTATCGCGCGGAGCGGGGATGATCGCGCGCCAGATCGGCATGCGATCCGACCGGACGGAGGCGGTGCGGTTCGCTGGCATGCTGCATGACGTCGGCAAGCTAGGGGTGCCGACGAAGGTGCTGCAGAAGGAGGGGCGGCTGACCGAAGAGGAATACGCCGCCATCCAGCTGCATCCGATGCGCGGTCTGGAGATCGTCAAGGACATCGGGTTCCTGAACGAGGCGCTCACCGGGATCATGCACCATCACGAGCGGATTGACGGCCGCGGCTACCCGATGGGCTTCGCGGGCGACGAGATCCCCGAGTTCGCGAGGATCATCGCGGTGGCGGACGCGTTTGACTCCATGACCTCGACCCGGGCCTACCGCCGTGCCACGAGCATCCCTGAAGCGGTTGATGAGCTGCACCGGGGCGCCGGAACGCAGTTCGATCCCAAGATCGTTGACGCATTCATCACGGCGCTGAGCCAAAGCGGGTGGAAGGCGCAGGAGCCGTCCCGGTTGCTGCGCGGCCACGAGATCGTGACGTCCCAGGACCACGACGACCCGACCGCTCCGCTGCAGGTGGTGGAGCGGTGACGACGGTGCGGGTCGCAGAACAGCGCTGGGTGGGCTGGCAGACGGTCGACACTGGCCGGCTTGTCCTGATTTCGTGCGCCGCCCTGATCGTCGTATCGGCGAGCACGTACCTGGCCGTTACACGTGGGTTCGACGACTCCCCGCATGTCGCGCTCGCCTTCGGGCTGTACATCGCATTTGGTGAACTGCTCAGGCTGGTGCTGCCAGGCGGCAGGGAGGGCGCCCCGATCGCGATGTCCGCGGCCCTGTCCTACGCGATGGTGCTCACCATCGGGGGCCATCAGCCGAAAGGGACACCCTACTTCCCTGTTGACCTGACCCCGCCGGCGCAGGTCGTCGTGGTGGCGGCGGCAGGTATGGTCGTCGGCTCACTGCCGCACATCGCCGCCGGCCGTAGAGCGGGCCTGACCGGCATGTCGGCGCGGCTTGTCGCGGTCGCATGCGTTGCCGTCGCGTTCAACCCGCTGGCGCAGGACCTGCACCTGATCAGCAGGCCCTGGCTGGCTTTGGGCGTGGTTGGGGGCCTGGCACTCTGCGGCTGTCTGATCGAGACGGTCATTGCCGCCGTTATCCGCGCCGATGACCTGAGGGCCAGGTATTCGGTCACCCTGGCCGATGAGATCAGGGTGCAATGGCGGCTCGGCCTCGCCGTGGGCATGTCCGTGATCATCACTGTGTTCGGCGCAGAGGTGATGGGTCCGGTCGAGCTGGCTATTTTCGCCGCGCCGCTGCTGGTGATCCAGCTCGCCTTCCGCCGGTATGCGGGCATCCGCGCGACCTATCTGCAGACGGTCCGTGCCCTCGCTCAGGTCACCGAGGTGGGCGGCTACGTGGACAGCGGGCACTCCCGGCGGGTGAGCCGTCTCGCGCTGGCCATCGGGCGCGAGTTCGGCATGCGCGAGCGTGACCTGCTGGACCTGGAATACGCGGCGCTGATGCATGATATCGGCCAGCTGTCGCTGGTCGAGCCCATCCCGGGCGGTGCCACTCTGGTCGTCTCCCAGGAAGAGGCTCGCCGGATCGCCGAGTTCGGAGCCGAGGTCATCAAGGAGACCGGTGTCCTTGACGATGTGGCCAATCTGGTCAGGGATCAATGGCTGCCCTGGACCGGAGGGCCGAAGGAGCCGCTGCTCGCCAGCAAAGTGATCCGCGCCGCGAATGCCTTCGACGACATCACAGGGGGCTCGCCCGACCGGGACAGGACAGCGGCCGCTATCGACCGGCTGCGCCTCGAAGCCTCAGAGTACGACCCTGAGGTCGTCGACGCGCTCGCATCGGTCACCGACCGGCTTCCCGTCACGCGCCTGTAGCAGCACTCGCCAGCAGACGAACCTGTAAGCTGCCCGGCGTGCCGGAATCTGTCTTGATTGCGAACCGCGGCGAGATCGCGCGTCGAATCGCCAGCACGGCGCGAAGGCTCGGGGTCAAAGTGATCGCGGTCTACTCCGAGGCCGACGCGGATCTTCCGTTCGTGACCGAGTCCGACGAGGCCGTCCTGATCGGACCAGCGCCCGCGGCGAAGAGCTACCTGAACGCCGAGGCGATCCTGGCCGCCGCGGCACAGACCGGCGCGCAGGCGATCCACCCTGGGTACGGTTTCCTGGCCGAGAACGCGGCGTTCGCGAAGCAGGTCATCGATGCCGGCCTGACCTGGATCGGCCCGTCCCCTGACGCGATCTTGCAGATGGGCGACAAGATCAGCGCGCGCAACCTGATGGCCCAGGCTGGCGTCCCTGTTGCCCTGGGTACTGCCGAGCCGGTGAGCGACGCCGACGACGCGATCGCCGAGGCCAAGCGGATCGGCTATCCGGTGATGATCAAGGCCGCGGCGGGCGGTGGCGGCATTGGCATGACCGTGGCCGCGGACGCGGAGGCGCTCAGGGCCGGTTTCGAGACGACGCGCTCACGCGCCGAGCGGTTCTTCGGTAGCCCATCGATCCTGCTCGAGCGGTACATCACCAGCGCGAGGCATGTAGAGGTTCAGATCCTCGGATTGGCTGACGGCCGGGTGATCGCGCTGGGGGAGCGCGACTGCTCATCGCAGCGCCGCCACCAGAAGCTGGCGGAGGAGACGCCGTCTCCTGGTGTCGGCGACGAACTCCGGCAGCGGATGCTCGCCGGTGCCGTCAGGGCCGGGGAGGCCGTCGGTTACCGCGGCGCTGGCACCGTCGAGTGCCTGGTGGACACGCAGACAGGGGAGTTCGTCTTCCTCGAGATGAATACGAGGCTGCAGGTCGAGCATCCGGTCACCGAAATGGTCACCGGGATCGACCTGGTTCAGCAGCAGCTGCTGATCGCCGACGGCGCCGACATCAGCTTCGACCCGGCCGTCGTCCGGCCGCAGGGGCATGCGCTTGAGCTCCGGATCTACGCCGAGGATCCGAAGAGGTTCCTGCCGAGCCCAGGCACCATCACCCAGTGGGACGAGCCGTCCGGTCCAGGCGTGCGCGTGGATGCGGGCTACACCGCGGGAAACGTCGTGACTCCGCATTACGACCCGCTGCTTGCCAAGCTGGTCACGCACGGCGCGGACCGCGAGGAGGCGCTCGCCAGGATGCGGACCGCCGTCGCCGGGTTCGCGATTATCGGCCCGAAGACCAACCTCGCCTTCCACGCCGAGCTGCTGGACAGCGACGAATTCGCGTCGGGCATGTACGACACGGGTATAGTCGCGCGGTTGCGACCGTAACCACCAGGGATGATGATGCCCAGGCGAGAATGTACCCAGCTGCCGAAGACGGGTGCGCCTGCGGCGATGATTGACCCCGAGCCAGGGAGGTGCGCGTGACCGAGATCCGTGCGGAGATGGTCGCGAACGTGTGGAAGGTCGTCGCCGCCGAAGGGGACACCGTCGCCGACGGCGACACGCTCGTGATCCTGGAGTCGATGAAGATGGAGATCCCGGTGCTTGCGGAAGGCTCGGGAACCGTCTCCAGGATGGCGGTCGCGGAAGGCGATGTGATCCAGGAGGGCGACCTCATCGCAGTCATCGAATGAGCGCACTCGAAGCCGGCCTGCGCGCGTCCATTACCGCAGAGGTCACGGAGGCTGATACCGCGCAGGCCCTGGGCAGCGGAGACGTGCCGGTGCTGGGCACGCCACGCCTGCTCGCGCTGGCCGAGGCCGCCTGCATCGCCGCCATAGCGCCGAACCTGGACTCGGGCAAGACGACCGTCGGCATCGCCGTTTCGCTCGAACACAAGCGGGCGAGTCCTGTTGGCGCCTCGCTTGAGGTAGAAGCAGAGCTGACCGAGATCGATGGGCGCAAGCTGAGCTTCAACTTCATCGCGTACGGTATCGGCGCGGGTGATGAGGTGGTCATCGGCGCCGGGACGGTGGACCGGATGCTCGTCGACACCGAGCGCTTTTTGACCAAGCTCAGCGGCACGAGCTGAGCCCGGGCGCGCTCAGACTCCCGTGGTGGAGCGCGGGTAGGCGATCTGCGGATCGGTCGCGATGTTGACCAGGTAGGGGACACCTGAGGCGAAAGCCCTGCGGAGCGCGGGCCCGATCTCCTCCGGCCTGGTGACGAGCTCACCGGCACCGCCGAGTGCGGCCACCACCTGGTCGTAACGGCACTCTGGCTGCAGGTCGGCAGCGACGTCATAGCCGTAAAGCGCCTGCATCGGGTGCTTCTCCAGGCCCCAGATGCCGTTGTTGCCGCAGATCATGACCACCGGGAGCCCGTGCCTGACCAGTGTGTCGGCGTCCATCAGGGAGAACCCCGCCGCGCCGTCCCCGAGCAGCAGCACGACTTGCGCCGAAGGGCGTGCGACCCTGGCCGCTATCGCGTAGCCCAGACCGGTGCCCAGGCAGCCGTAGGGCCCCGGGTCCAGCCAGCCGCCCGGTTGGCGCGGCTCGATGTACTTGCCCGCGTAGCTGACGAAGTCGCCGCCGTCACCAACTACCACGGCGTCCGGTTCTAGCAACGACGCCAGTTCGCCGTAGATCCGCATCGGGTGGATCGGATAGGCGTCGCTCGCGAGCAGCCCGGCATCCGCGGCCACAGCAGACTCGCACGCTTGCGTCAGCGTCGGCAGCCAGCTCGCAGTCCATCCCGGCGTCAGGCCAGAACGCTGAGCCTGGCTGACCAGGCCGGTGAAGAATGCCGCCAGGCCGCCAGCGGCCGATGCGGCCAGCGGCCGGTGCGTGGCGATCTCGCTCGCGGCGTCCGCGACGTGCACGACCTGCGCGGGCGAACCGCCATTCTTGCCGCCGAACTCGCCGTACCCGAGCCGGAAGTCCAGCGGCGTGCCGACCACAATCACCAGGTCGGCCTGCCCGAACGCGACCGACCGCGCCCTGGTGACTAGGAGCTTGTGGCCGGGCGGCAAGATGCCGCGGCCCTGTCCGTTCGCGACGACCGGAAGCTGCAGTTCTTCGGCCGCAAGTCGCGCGGCGTCCTCGGCCCCGTCCAGCCAGACGTCGGAGCCGAGCACGAGCACGGGCCGCTCCGCCCTGGCGAGCAGAGCAAGGATGTCGGCGATGCTGCCAGGGTCGGGCGCGGGGTCCTCGGTCAGCAGGCCGGCCTCGTCCGGACGGGTCCCTGCTGCCTGGTCAGCGGCACCTGGTGAGCCGAACAGCGCCTCCAGGCTGACGTCGAGAAAGACCGGGCCGCGGTGCCTGGCCGCTGCCAGCGCGAACGCCTCGCTGACGGCGTGGCCGACCCCGGCGCTGCTGTGCTCGGTCCAGGCGCGCTTGGTGATCGGTGCGAGCAGCGCCGGATGGTCAAACTCCTGCAGGCTGCCCGCGCCCCAGCGGTAGTCAGGCGCCCGGCCGCCGAGTACGACCACACTTGACCCGTTGAAGTGCGCCGTCGTGATCCCGCTGATCCCGTTGGTGACACCTGGGCCGGCCGTCAGCACGGCGAAGCCCGGAGTTCTGGTCAGGCGCGCGGTCGCCTCGGCCGCGAAGACGGCAGTCTGCTCATGCCTCACGTCGAGGATCGGCATCGGCGGATCGGCCTTAACGGCACCGTCGTAGACCGGGAACACGTGCCCGCCGGAGAGCGTGAAGATCGTCTGCGCGCCGTATGCGCGCGCGGCCGCGACCGCCTGCGCGCCGCCATGGGTGACTGCCTGCTGGTCGCTAACCATGCCGCGACGTTACCAGGCAGTAGCCAGCGTCAGGGAGAGCGTCAGAGCGGGAGCCGACAGTTCGATGCACTGCTGGCGATGCGCGATGATTCGGATATGCCCACGATCAATGACCTGGCCCGGCGGGCGCACATCGCGCCGCCTGACCTGGAGTGGCTGCACGCGCTCGTGTCGGACTGGGAGCTGCTTGCCGACCTTTCGTTCGCTGACTTGTCGCTGTGGGTGCCGCTCGAAGCGGAACACTCATGGATCGCGCTGGCGCAAGTCCGACCCACGACCGCGCCGACCGCCCTGCCGCACGACATCGTCGGTACCGTCCGCGCGGAGGGGGAGCAGCCGCTACTGGCTATCGCCGTCGCGGAGAACAGGATCTGCCGGGAGGGCGATCCGGAATGGCGGCGCGGCGTTCCGGTTAGGCACGAGACGATACCGGTCTGCCGGGACGGCCGGCCGTTCGCGGTAATCGAGCGCTCCACGAACCTGGACTCCGCCAGGACGCCGAGCCGGATGGACCTGGCGTACCTGAACGCGGCCGACGACCTCGCGCAGATGATCGCGGCCGGCATGTTCCCGCGGCCGGGCAGCGGCCCGGCGAACCTGCACTCGCCCAGGGTCAACGACGGCATGCTGAGGCTCGGCCGGTCGGGCAAAGTGACCTACGCGAGCCCGAACGGGCTGTCCGCCTACCGTCGCCTGGGACTGGCCGCTGACCTGGCCGGACGCGAGCTGGCGCCGCTCACTGCCCGGTTGTGTGCCAGCGCCGGCCCGAGGGATGACTCGCTCATGCAGGCCGCGAGCGGCCGTGCGCACCTGGAGATCGAGATCGAGGCCAACGGGTCGGTGGTCCAGATGCGCTCAATCCCGCTGACAGTCGACGGCGCGAGGGCCGGAGCGCTGATCCTGCTCAGGGACGTGACCGAGTTGCGCAACCGGGAACGCGAGCTGATCACCAAAGACGCCACGATCCGCGAGATTCACCACCGGGTGAAGAACAACCTGCAGACCGTGGCCGCGCTGCTCAGGCTCCAGGCGCGGCGGATGAGGGTGCCGGAGGCGGCGTGGGCGCTGGAGGAGGCCGTGCGCAGGGTCGGGTCGATCGCGCTCGTTCATGAAACGCTCTCGCAGACCAAGGCCGAGGTGGTGGAGTTTGACGACATCGCCAGGCAGATAGCCGCGACTGCCGGAGAGCTCTCCGCCCCGGAGGCGAGGATCACGCCGGTGCTGTCGGGCAAGTTCGGGATGCTTCCAGCGACGGTTGCCACCCCGCTGGCCCTCGCGTTGACCGAGCTCTTGCACAACGCCGTACAGCACGGCCTAGCCCTGCCGGGCGGGCCAGCGGTCGGCACTCTGGAGGTCACGGCCTGCCGCAACGCAGACCAGCTCACCGTGACGGTGTCGGATAACGGAGCAGGCTTCCCCGCCGGATTCGAACTCGAGCGGGCGCAGAGCCTAGGGCTGCAGATCGTACGGACGCTCGTCGTCGGCGAGCTCGGCGGAACGCTCACGATCTCCGCGCGCCTTGAGGGCGGCGGCACTTGCGTGCGAGTCGAGTTGCCGCTTCCCGTCCCCGACCAGGCTGCTAGCCCTAGCTAGCGCCGTGCACGCGGATCAGGCGCTGGCCCCCACGCGAACGCCGCGCCGCTTGAGCGCCCTGCGCTCATCCTCGCTCAGACCGCCCCATACCCCGGAGTCCTGACCGCTGTCGAGCGCCCATTGCAGGCAAGCATCGGACACTTTGCACCGGGCGCACACCTGCTTCGCCTCATCGATCTGGAGCAGGGCCGGGCCGGTGTTCCCGATCGGGAAGAACAGCTCCGGGTCGACGTCACGACAGGCGGCGTGATTGCGCCAGTCCATGCGGTCCACTCCTCCTCGAGGACCAACGGGCCTAGTCGAGGCCCGCTACCTCCGTCGCGCTTGTGAACGAATTCACGAGCTATACCGTATGTCAAGCCCGCATGGGGGCTCGAGTCACACACTTATGTTCGGCAGGGACTTACGTCTCTAGCCGATTCTCGGACGAACTGAGACCACGCCCCCGTGGACACAGCCCGCGCTGGGCATCCCCGCTCGTCCGTCCCGACCGCGGCGCATGCGTACACACCACAACCAGGACCGGTTATAACCCTCCCAACTTAATCGATCAAGCGCAAGACCCCAGGGCAAAGGTTAGGGCGGATTTCGGTGTCAGATGAGTCACATAGCGGGCATGGCCAGTGCGCCGGGTACGGTCGCTGTCCGCTTCCCCGTCCGGCTTGATGGCGTTCGCGATGATTAGGTGCTAGGCAACGCTACGTCCATTCGGCAAATCGGCACGCACGGGGCAGCGCTAAGCGATGACGCGCAGCGCCTTGGGGACCGACCGGAACGTGACGCGCTCGCGCTCGCCGACGTACTCGCCGTCGATCTGGAAGGCCACGGGGCGGCTGGCGCTCATCCGGAGGCACGGCTCGTCGTGGTAGGCCAGCACGCCCCTGCTTCGCAGCGTGCCTTCGTTCGACGCGGTCAACATCTTGCTAATGGCGGTGAATGTGCTGAACGTCGACAGTTTCCGGAGGGCGAGCAGGTCGAGCCCGGTATCGAATCCGGCCCGCGGATTCGCGTTGACCTCGCGACGGCCCAGATAGGTCCACGGGGTCGTGTTGGAAACGATCGCGACGAATACCGGATCTTCGGGCGGCTCATGGTCACGCTCGATGGTCAGCGGGGGATGCCGCCGGTCGGTCTGCCGGTAGAACTGACGCAGGGCCATCCGCACGTAGAGCGCGGGCGTCACCGGCTCGCCGTGCGCGCGCAGCCCCTGGACTGCGCGCACGACCTCGGCATCAAGCCCGAGCCCGGCGTTGAAGGTGAAGTACCTGCCGTCAGCGGAACCGAGGCCGATCGTGCGCACCCGGTGCTCAGCAACCGCGCGCAGGATCTGGCCGGTCGCGTCGATCGGGTCTCGCGGCAGGCCCAGCGCGCCGGCGAACACGTTCGCACTGCCCCCTGGCAGGGCGGTGATCGCCGGCAGGTCAGCCGGTGAGATGCCGGACGGCGCGGAGCCGCGCTCCTCGTCGCTGCCGAGGATGCCGTTCACCGCCTCATTCACGGTTCCGTCGCCGCCCAGCGTCAGCACCAGGCCGTAGCCCTCCGACCTGGCTGCCGATGCCAGCTTTGTGGCGTGACCCCGGTAGCGTGTCTCGGTGACGTCGAGTTGGAACGCTGACGCCAACGCGGACGCGATGACGTCCCGGCGCAGTCGGGTCGTGGAGGTAGCACTTGGGTTCACGATCAGCAGGGCGCGCACGCGGACAGGCTAGCGCCGGTCCCGATGCAGGCCAGCAGGAGCGTCCGTTGTCGCTCTCGCTGGCCGCCGTGGTAGAGGCCGTCCAGGCCGCTGGCGTCTTCGCCGCCGCTGTGCTGGCCGGCATCTCGGCCGCCGAGGGAAAGTCCTATCAGAGCTCGAGTGGCATCGCGCTGACCCTTATCGGCGCTGGCACGGCTGTGGTGCTGGCGCTGATCGCGATCGGCCTGCTCAGGGTAAGGCGCTGGAGCAGGACGCCGGCGCTGCTGACCCAGCTGTTCACCGGCATCGTCGGGATTTACCTGGTGCAAGGCGACCGGCTCTGGCTAGGAGGGCCGGCGATCGCGCTGGCTGTCGCCGGATTCGCGCTGCTGCTCGTGCCGCCCAGCCTGCGCGCGCTGACGTTTGCCGCCAGGGAGCCCTCGGCTCCGGCAAAATGATCATCGGCGCATAACAGGACTCGCGCCGCCACCGTGATCGACTGGCTGACGCCGCTGCAGGCCGGCGACGGGTCAGTCCTCGGTGGTCAGGCCTTCGCGTAGCTGAGTGAGCGTCCTGGCGAGCAACCTGGAGACGTGCATCTGCGAGATGCCGAGCTCGGTCGCGATCTGCGACTGGGTCATGTTGCCGAAGAAGCGCAGCAGCAAGATCCGCTTCTCGCGCGGCGGCAGCCGCTCGAGCAACGGCTTCAGCGACTCGCGGTACTCGACGCCCTCAAGCGCTTCGTCGACGATGCCCAGCGACTCGGCGACCGCAGGCGCGTCCTCGTCGCCGGAGTCTGGCGCGTCCAGCGAGACGGTCGAGTAGGCGTTGGCGGACTCGAGGCCCTCGAGCACGTCCTCCTCGCTCATCTGCAGGTGATCAGCCAGCTCCGCGACGGTTGGAGCCCGGCCGAGCCGCTGCGCGAGGTCGCCGATCGCCTTAGTCAGCGCGAGCTTGAGCTCCTGCAGCCTGCGGGGCACCCGCACGGCCCAGCCCTTGTCCCTGAAGTGCCGCTTGATCTCCCCGACGATCGTCGGGGTGGCGTAGGTCGAGAACTCCACGCCGCGGCTCAGGTCGAACCGGTCGATGGATTTGATCAGTCCGATCGTGGCTACCTGCGTCAGGTCGTCGAGCCACTCTCCCCGATTGCGGAACCGTCTGGCCAGGTACTCGACCAGCGGCAGGTGCAGCTCTACGAGCTCGCCGCGGATCCGCAGCCGCTCGGGATCGTCCTCGGGCAGCTCAGTGAGCAGCACGAACAGTTCCCTCGCGTAGCCCCTGTCCCTGACCGCGTGCTGGATCCTGATCGCGCCGGACAGCTGCTCAGAGCCGTCCTCGTCGAGTTCCTCAGCGATCAGGCCTGCAACGGCCAGGACCTCCTCGGTGTCGGCAAGTGCCTGTCCCCCGGCCGGCTCCGCCGTCATCGTCTCGAACTCCTCGGTCAAAGCGACTTCCCCCGACTTCGATGTCATACCGACCTCGATGAATCACGACTCTTTCGCAGCGCGATCGTGAGTACATCGCCTGGGCCGACCTTCGCGTCTACGCTGCCGGCCAAAGCGGTGAGCACGGTCCAGGCGAACGTGTCGCCGGCCGGCACGCGGGGGGAAAGACAGCTAACCGACACGCGAACGGTCATCGAATCGTGCCCGAGCGCGAAGTCGCATCGCAGGTCGCTGCCGGGGATTGCCTGGCTGAGCAACATGGCGCACGCTTCGTCGACAGCGATGCGCATGTCTTCGATCTCGTCGAGGGTGAAGTCGAGGCGAGCAGCAAGCCCTGCTGTGGCGGTGCGCAGCACCGACAGGTACGCGCCGTCAGCGGGCATCTTGATAGTGACCTTGTCGCGGACCTCCTCTTCCGCTGCGACCTGCTGAGCGCCCGCCGCGTCATGCCCAAGTTCCGGCTCGCTGCCGCCAGCCGTGCGCGCCCTGCCGCCGCTGATGACGTCAGCGGCGAGCATCTGGCCTGCCGATGAACCTGCGCCTTCCTCAGTCACTAGAGCCCCCTCCAACGAGGATCGTTTCGTCGCCCCGTCACTGGCAGTGTCGACTGCTTATCTGCAACTTATCCTGACGTGCGACGTTCGACGACAGGCCATCGCCTCCCGCACCCGGTGGAGGGATCCCCTGGCCTGGTCACACCGCACGGACGTGCTGGACAAATAAGTTCGCCCTCGGCGCTCTCGGTCTGGCCGGGGCGCTCAGGCTTGCTTGGTCTCCCAGAAGATCTTGGAGATGTCCTCGATCTTGGCGAGCAGGGCCTCGGCGGTGGCCGGGTCGGTGCTGCCCTTGGTGCCCGAGGCGCCGGCCAGCTTGGTGGCGTCGTTGAACAGCTGGT